>JAJYXI010000002.1:50448-138228 GCA_021791055.1 Nitrospirota bacterium
ACAACATAATCATCCACACATGCTGAATGGCGCTGATATATTTACCCTTAAATAGCCGTCTTCCTTATGAACCTTATACTTCCCATTGCACATACGGATATATATCTCGAATTTATTCAAATCATCTGCCCTGTCGTCCAAATATACAGTGACATCTTCATGGACAGTACAGATGCCCTCAAAGTGATTCCTGAACTCCCGTATGTGTTCAGGATGTTTTAATCCCCGTACATCAACAAGCATTTTAAGCTCCCGAAATATCCGATAAGGTTTTGTTCAGCGACTCCATATTCTCCACATTGAAAATTTTTGCAGCCGGCTCTATTCTTTTAACCAATCCCGAAAGCACCTTGCCGGGGCCGACCTCTATGAATGTGCTTATGCCTGATGAAGAGATTGTCTTTATGCAATCCTCCCATAAAACCGACCGGCTCAACTGCAACACAAGGGATTTTCTTATGTCTTCTGCATTTGAGACAAATTTTGCCTCCACATTGTTTACAAAAGGCACCAGCGCATCTCTTATATCAACTTCTTTCAATGCCTCTTCAAACTTTTTGCCTGCATCTTCCATCAATTTGCAGTGGGAAGGGACACTCACGGCAAGAGGCAAAGCCCTTTTCGCTCCCCTTTCTTTTGCCAAATTCATGGCTTCTTCAACCGCTGCCTTTTCACCTGATATTACAATCTGTCCCGGGCAGTTATAATTGGCGGCTGAGACATAGCCTGTAATTCTGCTGCAAATCTCATCCACAATCTTTCTGTCAAGTCCGAGTATTGCAGCCATAAGTCCTTTGCCCTCCGGCACTGCATCCTGCATTATCCTGCCCCTGATTTCGGTTATCTTTACCGCATCCTTGAATGATATGCTCCCTGCTGCAACAAGTGCAGAATACTCGCCGAGACTGTGGCCTACTACAGTAGATGGTTTTATGTTCTTCAGGGTTAATGCTTTATATGCTGCAATACTTGCAACAAGCAGGCATGGCTGTGTCCTGTATGTCTTATTGAGTTCATCCGCAGGACCGCTGAAACTCAAAACAGCGACATCATATCCGAGTATTTCCGATGCCTCATTATAGAGACTTTTCACCTCATCAAGATTGTCATAAAGATCTTTTCCCATTCCCACGCTCTGGGATCCCTGACCGGGAAAGACAAAGGCAATTTTCATTATTGCTTGACCTCTTTGAGCTTTTTAATCAACAGCGGGACAACTTCATTGACATCTCCAACTATTCCGTAAGTTGCCACATTGAATATGGGTGCTTCAGGATTTTTATTGATGGCAATAATTATATCCGATGACTGCATTCCCACGAGATGCTGAACAGCACCCGATATACCGCAGGCTATGTATATCTTTGGACAGACCGTCTTTCCTGTTTGTCCTACCTGATGGCTGTAAGGAATCCAGCCCTCATCGACAGCAGCCCTTGATGCGCCGACAGCGCCGCCAAGAAGCTCTGCAAGCTCCTCAAGCATCTTGAATCCCTTTGTATCGCCAAGCCCTCTTCCTCCAGAAACAATGACATCTGCCTCCTGAAGGTTCACCATGCATTCTGAAGCCTCTTTCACCGTATCGAGAACCTTTGTCCTGCATGTAATGCCATCAGCCGGCACATTGATAATCTCACCGTTTTTGTCAGGACCGTATTCGCCCCTTTTCATAACCCTCGGCCTTACTGTTGCTATCTGGGGTCTGTGGTTCGGGCATAGTATGGTTGCCATTATATTTCCGCCAAATGCAGGCCTTACCTGCAAGAGATTGCCTGAATCCTTGTCTATCTCAAGTGCTGTGCAGTCAGCAGTGAGCCCTGTTTTTACTTTTGCCGCAACCCTCGGAATGAACGAGCGTCCAATGGGAGTCGCACCAGCAAGCACTATTTCTGGCTTGTATGTCTTTATAAGATTTGTGAGCAACATGGAATAAGGCTCATCATTGAATTTCTCGAATATGGGGTCTTTGCAGTGATAGACTTTGTCAGCCCCCCATTTTATAAGCTCCTGAGCCTGTTCCCCTGTAGAACCGAACAAAACAGCGGAAAGCTCGGTCTTTAATTCATCCGCAAGCCTTCTGCCTGCACCAAGAAGTTCGTAGGCTACAGAAGCTATATTGCCGTCACGCTGCTCGGCAAAGACCCATACGCCTTTATATGATGAGAGGTCGGTCTCTTTGATATCGCCCTCTTCCATTATCTCTATTATTGCGCCTTCAGGGCATATGCTAAGACATGCCCTGCAAAACTGGCAGTATTCATTGATAAATGCCCTGCCCTCTTTCAACACAATTGCTGTAAAAGGACAGGAGTCAATGCACTGCCCGCATCCTGTGCATTTCTCTATATTGACAACTATACGCATTTCAACCCCCTTAATTCACCGACAAGAGCATCCACCTGCTCCTCTATGCTTCCCTGAAGCATCTTTCTGTCAGCCTTTGTATGAGGAGCGAATATGTTTTTAACCTGAGTAGGAGAGCCTTTCAATCCGACATTTTCTTCTTCAGCACCGATATCATTTATATTCATCTTTGTGATTACTGCCTTCTTAGCCGCCATTTTTCCTTTCAGGGATGGAAGCCTTGGGGTATTCAGCTCTTTTACAACAGTCAGCAGGACAGGAAGCTGCGACTCAACAACATCGTATCCTTCATCCATGAGTCTCTGAACCTTTATGGATTTATCGCTGACATTATCTATCTTCCTGATATATGCTATGTGAGGAATATTCAGGAATTCTGCGACCTCGGGGCCGACCTGTGCAGTGTCTCCGTCTATTGCCTGTTTTCCGCAGAGGATTATGTCGTATCCTAATTTCTCAATGGCCTTATAAAGGGCATATGATGTTGCCCATGTATCGGCTCCTGCAAATGCCCTGTCGGAAATGAGCCTAACATCATCAGCACCCATTGATATTGCCTCTCTAAGGGCATCTTCAGCCTGAGGAGGCCCCATTGTAATAACAGTAACTTTAGCGCCTGTTTTTTCCTTTATCTGGATTGCAGCTTCAATGGCATGCAGGTCATAAGGATTTATAATGCTCGGAACTCCTTCCCTTATCAGTGTATTTGTTTCAGGATTTATCCTGACCTCTGCAGTGTCGGGTACCTGTTTTATGCAGACAATAATATTCACGGAATATCCTCCCATTTGAAAAAAGTTGTTAGTGTCAGTGTTTAGTGTCAGAACTCACTGAAAACTGACACAGACACTAAATAAGCTTGAAATTATACCTTTTATGAATTTTTTCTTTCAAGTACGACTGTAGCAATAGCGTAGCTTCGCTCGTGTGTCAGCGTGAGATGGATAGAAAATTCACTTTTAAAAATTTCGTCTCTAAAATTAATATTAACAAAAGGCTTACCTGACGGTTCATTCAGAATCTCGATTGCACTGAACTCCAAACGCCTGCTGCGCAACGAGCTTGATGCCTTGATTACCGCCTCTTTGGCTGCAAATCTGACGGCAAGGTGGGGATATGGGTCTTTCTTTTTATAGCAGTAGGCGATTTCATTTTCGGTAAATACCCTCTTTAAAAATCGGTCTCCCCATTTCTCGGCAGCATCCTTTATCCTGCTTATTTCAACAATGTCAGTGCCGATGCCGTGTATCATCTGCTTTTTCCCATCAACTCCTTCATCTCCCTCACAGCCCTTTCAATGCCTACAAGAACAGACCTCGATATGATACTGTGACCTATGTAAAAACCTCTTATCCCTTCAACATCAGCAATATTTTTCACATTAAAATAATTGAGCCCATGCCCTGCGTTGGCAAGTAATCCGAGTTTGTTTGCAACCTTTACCGCCTCCATAACCCTGTGTAATTCCTTTTCCTGTTTTTTTCCCTTTGCATTTGCATAAAGCCCGGTATGGATTTCGACCATATCAGCGCCGATCTCTTTTGAAATATCCACATCCATTATATTCGGATTAATAAAAAGGCTCACAGGCATGCCGCCATCCTGAAGTTTTTTAATAGTCTCTTTGAGGACTTTTTTCTGCCCCACTATATCAAGACCGCCCTCTGTTGTAAGCTCCTGCCTTTTTTCAGGCACAAGGGTCACCATGTCAGGCTTGACATCAAGGGCAATTCTAATCATCTCTTTTGTTGCCGCCATTTCGAGATTTAATTCACAGTGCACAACTTCTCTCAAGAGTCTCAAATCCCTGTCTTTGGCATGACGTCTGTCTTCCCTGAGATGGATAGTTATTCCATCTGCGCCGCCGAGTATGGCAAGGGTCGCAGCCATTACAGGATCAGGCTCGAATGTCTTCCTCGCCTCTCTAACAGTAGCAACATGGTCGATATTAACGCCAAGTAACATTCAATCCTCCTTAATACGCAATTTTATAAAATATAAAACCCACATATTCTTTTATTACACCCATTGCATTACCTGAGCCTGGCATGTAATCTTCCCATCCATATTTTTTATCCTTCCATGTCTTAAAATTAGCAGGGAATGGTACAACTTTCATCCCCACTTTTTCAAAGCTCATTACTGAACGCTTCATATGATATGCAGATGTTACAAGTATTGGCTTTCTATAGCCAATCTTTTTGCAAATTTCATTCGCGTATTTTGCATTCTCTATGGTATCCCTGCTTTTGTCTTCGATGATAACCTTGTTAGCAGGCACACCAAGGTCAACGATGAATCGCTTTGCAATTGGAGCCTCTGCCTTTCTGCCTTTAAAAACAGCGCCTCCCGAAACAATAATCGGGACATTAAGTTTTTTCTGGAGCCTTACTGCAGTGACAAGTCTTCCGATCATCTCCTCCGTTGGTGCGCCAACACCTGATAAATCTGGCACTTTATCATACACACCGCCTCCAAGTAGTATTATTACATCCCCTTGCGGATTTTCAGGAATTTTAAAATCAGCCTCAAGCCCTCTGTTCAAAGCATCGGCAACCGGCGATATAAGAAGCGACCACATAAAAATACCGATAAGCGAGTTTATAATACCCGGCTTCCAGTTTTTCTTAAACAAAAACCATATCCCCGACAGCAGCATCAGAGATACGAGTATGCCCGGAGGCAAAAAGAATGCGGTTAATATTTTTTTCAAAATAAACATGCATCAATCCGAATCGGTAAATTTGACAAGAGTCCCCTTCCTTGCACCGTATCTGAAAACGGTAATGCCTTTCACTCCCTTCTCATATGCAAGAAGATATGCCTTTGCAACATCGTCCTGCTTAGCCTTATTTGGAAGATTGATTGTCTTTGAAACAGCATTATCCGTATACTCCTGAAAGGCTGCCTGCATCTCTATGTGGTCTTCAGGAGGGATTTCCAGAGCTGTTTTAAAAAGCCTCCTCACATCAGCAGGTATCTCCTTTATGCCTCTGAGATTTCCCTTTCTTAAAACCTCATTCATCATCTCATCGGAATAAAATCCCCATTTTTGTGCAGCTTCGATAAAATATTTGTTTATTTCGTACAACTCTGTATCAAGGACAAGTCTCTTATATGCAATTGCAAATAGAGGCTCAATGCCGCTTGAGCAGTCCGCAATTGTGGAGAGCGTTCCTGTTGGCGCAATGGTGGTAGTAGTTGCATTTCTCATTTTCGGCATACTTGGTGCATCATATATCGAGCCTTTAAAATTAGGAAATACACCGCGCTTTTCTGCCAGCTCTTCAGACGCCTCTCTCGATTTATTTCTGATAAATTTCATTACCTTCCTTGCCAGCTCTAATGCCTTTTTATGGTTATAAGGTATTCCCAAAAGTATAAGCACATCTGCCCATCCCATTACACCAAGCCCTATCTTTCTGTTGCCTTTATGCATGGTTTCTATTTCGGGTAGTGGATATATATTAACATCAATGGAGTCATCCAAAAATCTGACAGCAATGTTTATATCTTCAGACAATGAATTCCAGTCAATAGAATCAGTAATCTCCCCTTTAGTAAAGGGGGGCGAAGGGGAATTTACATATTTTGACAAGTTCATAGAGCCAAGCACACATGCCTCATAAGGGAGAAGCGGCTGCTCTCCGCATGGATTTGTACTCTCAATCTGACCAATGTGGGGCGTTGGATTAGCCCTGTTAATCCTGTCTATGAATATCAAGCCAGGGTCTCCTGTTTCCCATGCGCTTTCGACAATTTCATCAAAAACTATTTTTGCTCTAAGGCTTCCGACAATTTCACCCGACCTTGGATTTTTTAGTTCATATTCTCTATCAATCTTCAAAGCTTCCATAAATGCATCAGTGACGGCAACAGAGATATTGAAATTGGTCAGCTCGCCTTCTCTCCTCTTTATCCGTATGAACTCAAGAATATCAGGATGGTCTATCCTGAGAATTCCCATATTTGCACCACGCCTCGCACCGCCCTGTTTTATAACCTCTGTAGCTGTGTTATAAATCTTCATAAAAGATACAGGGCCGCTTGCAATACCGCCTGTCGACCTCACTATATCGGCCTTGGGCCTCAGCCTCGAAAAGGAAAATCCCGTGCCCCCGCCGCTCTGGAGTATCAAGGCAGCATTTTTCAATGTATCGAATATACTCTTCATGGAGTCTTCCACAGGGAGGACAAAACAAGCGGCAAGCTGCCCTATTGATTTTCCTGCATTCATTAGAGCTGGAGAGTTGGGAAGGAATTTTAAAGATGTCATCCGCTCATAGAATCTCTCTTCCCAGTATTTTGCATCTTCATTGTAAAGTCTTTCTGCTTCAGCTATATTATGCGCAACACGCCTGAACATATCCTCAGGCTGTTCTTTCACATTGCCCCTTTCATCCCTAAGCAGATAGCGGGCATTCAAGACCTTCAATGCGTTTTCTGTGAGTTCCATATGGAAATTATACTATAATACCGAATGGATGTTATCAAGATAATAGAAAAATACTATGAACCTGATTCAAAGGCATACTATTTTCTGATCCACCACAGCAAGCTCGTGGCAAAAAAGGCATTGCAGGTTGCGGAGAGGGTCAAAGAGCTTAATCCTAATTTTAAATTTATAGAGGAAGCGGCAATGCTCCATGATATAGGAATATTTATGACTCATGCTCCGAAGATTGGCTGCTACGGATTCCATCCTTATATTTCTCACGGCTATCTCGGCAGGGGAATATTGGAAAAAGAAGGGCTCCCTAAACATGGCCTTATTTGCGAAAGACATGTGGGGATTGGACTTACAGTTGATGATATCGAGAGCAATAAATTCCCTTTGCCCAAGAGAGAAATGCTGCCTCTTACACTCGAAGAGAAAATCATCTGTTTTGCGGATAAGTTTTATTCAAAGAAAGAAAACAGTCTTACAAATGAAAAGTCTGCATCTGAAATAAGAGAGATCATTGCAAAGTTCGGAGATGACAAGTTAAAACAGTTTGATGAGTGGCTTGTAATTTTCAAAGAGCCGATACAAAAAACACATGAGGAAGATTAATTTGGAAGGGCTCTTATTTAAAAATGGTTCGTATGAGACCAGCCTTAACAAAGTCTCACTGCTCGCAAAAATAGCGCCTTCATTCAGCTTTTATAGCAAGCTTCTGTCGATTGTCTTTAAGTCAAGCTATAAGGCAAAGCATTCTCTGTATGGCAATGCCGAATGGTCTGAAAGCAGCCTTGATGTATTACATGCGTTAGAATATGTCGGAATCAAGATCGAAATAACAGGTGTTGATTATTTTAAGAATCTTGAAGGCCCATGCGTATTTATCGGAAATCATATGAGCACACTCGAAACATTCGTGCTTCCAACAATAATCGAACCGTTTAAGGATGTGACATTTGTGGTAAAGAAAAGCCTTGTCGAATATCCTGTTTTTAAGTATGTAATGCGTTCAAGAGACCCTATCACTGTAGGACGGACAAATCCACGCGACGATTTGAAGGTTGTGATGGAAGGAGGAGTCCAGAGATTAAAGTCCGGCAGGTCTATCATCATCTTTCCACAAACAACAAGGACAACTTTTTTTAATCCAAAGAGTTTTAACACCATCGGAATAAAACTCGCCCATAAGGCAAATGTCCCTGTTGTGCCGATTGCACTGAAAACAGATGCATGGGGCAACGGCAAATACCTCAAGGATTTCGGCAAAATCAATCCTTCCAAAAAAGTTCACTTCGCCTTTGGAGAGCCGTTATGGATTAAAGACAGAGGCGCAGAAGAGCACGAAAAAATTATAGAGTTCATCAGCAGCAAGTTGGAAGAAATGGGATAAATAAACTGTAAAGGGTTAGGACATATGTCCTTTTTATATCTCTCACTTATTTATTTTTTGTGTAATGCCCTTTCCACTGTCTTTATTGCGCAGAACTCTCCACACATGCTGCATACCTCATTCAGTGTCGGCGGCACCTGCCCCCTCCATTCCCTCACCTTATCAGGGTTAAAACTCAGTGACATCTGTCCTTCCCAATCGAGGTTTTTCCTGTATTGCGCCATCTTTTTATCTTTCTCGATTGCTCCGGGAATCCCCTTTGCAATATCTGCAGCATGTGCTGCAATCTTAGATGCAATAACGCCTTCCTTTACATCCTCGATATTTGGAAGTCGGATATGTTCGGCAGGAGTAACATAGCAAAGGAAATCAGCGCCTGCAGCGCCTGCGATTGCGCCTCCTATGGCTGCTGCAATGTGGTCATAGCCCATTGCTATATCGGTAACAAGAGGACCAAGAACATAAAATGGCGCCCCCTTGCAAATCTCCTTCTGCATCTTAATGTTCAGCTCCACCTGATTTAAAGGGACATGTCCTGGCCCTTCTATAATTGTCTGCACACCTTCTGAAAGCGCCATGTCCCTTAATTCTCCGAGGGTAACCAATTCCTCAATCTGGCTCCTGTCTGTTGCGTCGGCAAGGCATCCTGGCCTGAAACCGTCTCCAAGGCTCAGGGTTAAATCATACTTCTTTGCCATTTCAAGAAGCCTGTCATATTGTTCATAAAGGGGGTTTTCCTTATTGTTGTATATTATCCATTCAAGGAGGAATGCGCCTCCCCTGCTTACAACATCCAGTATTCTCCTGTCTTCCCTTAGTCTCTCTATAGCCTTCTGCGTAATTCCGCAATGGACTGTTACGAAGTCAACGCCATCCTTTGCGTGATCTTCAATCACACTAAAAAGTTCGTCGGATGTCATCTTTGCTATATGTCCGTGCTTTTCTGTAATCCTTACCACCGCCTCATAAATCGGGACAGTTCCGACAGCAATAGGCGATTTTTTGATGAGGGTATTCCTCAAGTCTTTTATTGCGCCGCCTGTCGATAAATCCATTACTGCATCAGCGCCATATTTCACAAGCACTTCGAGCTTCTTTATCTCTTCATCGTAAGAGACCCTGTCCTTTGATGTACCTATGTTTGCATTTATCTTTGTTTTTAGGCCTCTGCCGATACCGAGGGGAGCGATATCGTGCAGATTGTTTCTTGTTATAACAGTTACTCCTTCGGCAATATCGGATGCAAGTTTTTCAGGAGATATGCCTTCTGCCGAAGCAACTGTCTTCATCTCATCCGTAATGATGCCCTTTTTAGCCTGTTCTATCCTTGTCATAATCTTTCTCCTAATTTTCAGATATAATTAAGCAATTCTATTTTACAAATATATATCAGATGCGGCGAAAAGAGGCGTCTTTAAGCTGTGCCTGATATATATAATCGTTTAATTTGTGTTAAATACTCCATTGACGCCGACGTAACATCAGCCGCGCTCAAAATACCGCTTATCAATGCAACACCATAAGCTCCGGCATTTATAACCTCTTTGGCATTATCCGGCTTTATGCCGCCGATTCCAAAAACAGGAATGGCAACTTTTTCTGCAATCGCTTTCAATGATTCAATTCCAACAGGTCTGCCGTATTTGAGTTTTGAAGGCGTACGGTAAATGGGGCCGAATGTTATAAAATCCGCACCTTCTCTTTCTGCTGTTAAAGCCTCATCAAGATTATGCGTTGAAACCCCAATCATGAATTTATCACCCACAACCTTTCTCGCAGCATAAACAGGCATGCTCGACTGTCCGAGGTGCACACCGTCAGCATTAACGCACATTGCAATATCAGCCCTGTCATTAATAAAAAGCCTTGCATTATATCTCGCTGTAAGCTCCCTCATTCTGTAAGCCATATCAAGCAATTCCCTCGTCGCCAAATCCTTTTCCCGCAACTGAACAGCCTTTACGCCTGCCTTAAGCGCCTCTTCGACAGCGGCAAACATTTCTCCACTATCGGCAAACAGTTTCCTGTCGGTAATCAAATAAAGTTTAAAGCCTATCAGCATAACTAAAAAACAGGATGTAGTATTTGAAGCGGCTTTTTTCGCTGACAGCGAGGACATGGAAGTCCGAGCAAGCGAAAACCTCGGAGGAAGGCCGGAAGCCTTCCGAGAATGAGCGGAAAATACTATATCCTGTTTTTGCAGACATAACTTTACAGCATCCCCTCTATAGGGCTGCTTGCAGTTGCATAAAGTTTTTTCGGTATTCGCCCTGCCTTATACGCAAGCCTTCCTGCAATAACAGCATGTTTCATCGCCTCTGCCATCGCTATCGGATCCTTTGCGCTTGCAATAGCGGTATTTATCAAAACAGCATCGCACCCAAGCTCCATGGCAACAGTAGCATCAGAGGCTGTACCAACACCTGCATCGACTATAATAGGCACCTTTGCTGCCTCAAGTATAATCTTTATGTTATATGGATTCCTTATCCCAAGCCCTGAACCAATTGGCGCGCCGAGAGGCATTACAGCAGCAGCTCCGGCATCCTCAAGCCTTTTAGCCATTATCGGGTCATCATTTGTGTAGGGAAAAACTATAAAGCCTTCTTTTGCGAGTATCTCTGTTGCCTTAAGAAGCCCTATTACATCAGGGAATAGAGTCTTTTCATCACCTATAACCTCAAGTTTGATCATCTCCGATACGCCGGCTTCTCTGGCAAGTCGGGAATATCTAAGGGCATCCTCAACCGTATAACAGCCGGCAGTATTGGGCAATATCTTGTATTTCTTAGGGTCTATGTAATCAAGAAGGTTTTCAGATTTTCTGTCAACAACATTAACCCTTCTCACTGCTACTGTAACCACATCTGCGCCAGATGCCTTCACCGCTCTTGCGGTCTCTTCGAAATCCTTATATTTCCCGGTTCCTACCCAGAGCCTTGATTTGAATTCAATTCCTCTGATTATTAATTTATCCTCCATAGCTCCTCCAATCTGAAACCTCAAATTTGAGATTTGAAATCTACGATTCCTCCTCCAACAAAATAAACTATTTCAACTGTGTCCCCGTCTTTTAGTCGGTAATTCTCAAAATCCGCCCTTTTAATAATCCTGAGATTCACCTCGACAGCAACCCTTTCGGGAATAACATTCAAATCCTTCAGCAGTTGGAGAATTGTTTCACTCTTTGTCTCTCTGTCCTCGCCATTTACCTTGAGTCTCATGTTTTTTCCTAAAAACAAAAATCCTCTATCCCTGGTAAGGAATAGAGGATTATGAACAGTGTCTCTATATTCCCATTCCCTACGCCGGGATTATCCGGATCAGGTTCTTGGGGTCTTTCCATCTCTGGAAACTCTCAGGCTGTAAGCCTCCCCCATGGATAGTTAAACTATAAAGCAACAAATTGAAAAATGTCAAATTAACTGTTATGCTTAATTTAAGTGATCAGGGAGGTAAAAATGAAAAAACTGCAAGCCATTTCGATAATCATTGTTATGGTTATGTCAAGCATTGCCTCTGCATCTACAGAGATAAAATGGTTCTCGCTAAAAGATGGGATGGAGAAGTCTAAAGCCGAAAAAAAACCCATGATTGTCGATTTCTTTTATGGAAAGGGATGTCCGAGGTGCGAAATACTTCAAAAAACGGTTTATGAGAATCCGTCCATCTCGAAGAAGATAATGGATGACTTCATTCCAATTATGATAGACCTAACTAAAAAACTCACACATGAGGAAGAAAGTCTCGGCAATCAATACGACTTCAAAAACGACTGTCTGCTCCTGTTCCTCGACCATAACGGCAATGTGATAAAAGAGCATGGAGGCAAAAGGCTCTGTTTTATAGAGGCAGTCGATCCTGATTGGTTTATGAAGTATCTCGATATGATTAAAGCAGACTACAAAAAGTAATAATAGTTATTTACTCTTCGCCTTTGCCGGCTGTATCTTTACCCTTCTGCCTTTCATTATCATGTCATCCACAGAGCGTATTACCCTGTCTGCAAGGTCTTCAGGAACTTCCACAAAAGTAAATTTATCGAGGACATCTATGTTCCCAATTTTGCTGTGGGGAATGTTTGCCTCCGAGGCAATAGATTTTACAATATCCGGCACCTTTATCTTGTCCTTTCTGCCTATTGTCATAAACAAGCGAACCATTCCGTCTTTGGCTCTGACCTTTTCGAAATGCTCTTCCACAGGAGTTTCTTTCACCTCTCCATAAGCGGCAAAAAGGGCTGCTGCTGCAATGTCGCCAAAGCTATAGTTTTCTGACAATTCTTTAACCGCCTCGATATAGCCGGCATGCCTGTTTTCTTGTATTATCTCGGTAATATCTTTGGCTATATTCTTTTCCCTTGCCTTTAAAACATCCGTTGCAGAAGGCAGTTTCTTCCTGTCAATCACAGTCTTTGCAGTCTTTTCTATAAGCCTTAAATGCCTGTACTCCCTCGGAGTAACAAGGGTAATTGCCATTCCCGACTTGCCTGCCCTTCCTGTCCTGCCAATCCTGTGAATATAGCTTTCAGGATTTTGGGGTATGTTGTAATTTATTACATGCGTAACATTTTGTATATCGAGACCGCGCGCAGCCACATCGGTTGCGACAAGTATATCAAGCATTCCTCTTTTGAACTTGGTCATGACCTCTTCCCTTCTTGCCTGAGTATAGTCTCCGTGAAGGGCGCCTGAATTGTATCCCATTTGGGCGAGCTTCATCGAGACCTCATCTACCTCCCGTTTCGTATGGCAAAATACAATAGCCAGCTCAGGGTCTTCCACATCGATAAGTCTTGAGAGGGCATTTGTCTTGTCTTCGTCCCTGACCTCATAAAATATCTGCTTTATCTTTGAAACAACCATATCCTTTGTGTTTACCCGTATCTTCTCAGGATTTCTCATATATTTTTTCGCAATGCTCATTATGGGCAGAGGCATTGTAGCTGAGAATAAAAGTGTCTGTCTCTCTGCCGGTGTAGTCTTCAGTATAGTCTCTATATCCTCTATAAACCCCATATTCAGCATCTCGTCAGCCTCATCAAGAATCACCATCTTTACATTCGACAGCGACATGGTATTCCTGTTTATATGGTCTATAACACGGCCGGGAGTTCCGACAATGACATCAACACCGCGCTGTAATGCCTTTATCTGCCTTTCGATGGAAGTGCCTCCATAAACGGGCAATACATTAGTTTTCTTGAATTTCCCTATCTTATTGATCTCCTGAGATACCTGAACTGCAAGCTCCCTTGTGGGCTCCAGTATAATGGCAAAAGGACTTTTGCCCTTCTGGCACTTCTCAACAATAGGAATACCAAAGGCTGCGGTTTTGCCTGTGCCTGTCTGTGCCTGCCCGACAACGTCCAATCCTTCTAATAGTAACGGTATCGCGGAGACCTGAATCGGTGTCGGCTCCTCAAACCCTATCTCTGATATGGATTTCAATGTCTCTTTAGTTAAAGAAAAATCTTCAAATTTCATTCCTTTTTAACCTCTCTTAATTATTGTTCCAAATAAAAACCCTCAGGGTTTCTAAAAATCCTCTGAGGGATTCGATGAAACTTCATTTCTATTTAGTATATGCTTCTTTATTCGATTGTGTCAACAAAAATAGCCTTTTATTTGACAAAGGATTCGGTTTTTATATAACATGTTTATCCGTTTTTCTGGATCAAAAGAGGTATATGTACTTTCAAGATTTAATTTTAAAATTGCATGAATTCTGGTCAAAGAAGGGCTGCATTCTTCTTCAGCCTTATGACATCGAAGTGGGCGCGGGGACATTCCATCCTGCCACATTTTTCAGGGTCATTGGGCCTGAGCCATGGAAAACAGCATATGTCGAGCCGTCCAGAAGACCTACTGACGGGAGATACGGCGAAAACCCGAACAGGCTTCAGCACTACTACCAGTATCAGGTTATACTAAAGCCGTCTCCGTTGGAAAGCCAGGAGCTTTATCTCGAAAGCCTCTCAAATATCGGTATAGACCCGCTAAAGCACGACATCCGTTTTGTTGAAGACGATTGGGAATCTCCAACGCTCGGCGCATGGGGATTGGGATGGGAGGTCTGGCTCGACGGAATGGAGATAACCCAGTTCACATATTTCCAGCAGGTCGGAGGAATAGACCTCAAACCTGTCTCTGTGGAAATAACATACGGCCTCGAAAGGATCGCCATGTATCTTCAGGAGATAGACAATTTATTCGATCTGGAATGGTGCAAAGGGATTAAGTACGGCGAAATCCATAAACAGGAAGAAATAGAGTTTTCTAAATTTAACTTTGATTACGCAAATACAGATCTGTTGATAAAACAGTTTGACGCTTATGAGAAGGAATCAAGGAGGATGAACGAGTTAGGTTTGGTGCTTCCATCTTATGAATTCTGTCTTAAGTGCTCACACACATTTAATCTTCTCGATGCAAGGGGCGTCCTCTCTGTAACAGAAAGGACAGGATACATTGCAAGGGTGAGGGCGCTCGCAAAGCTCTGTGCCGAGGCATTCCTGAAACAGAGGGAAGAGATGGGATTCCCGCTTTTAAGTGGGAAGTAAGAACTGATAAATAGGAAGTTGAAAATATGAACAATCAACAGAATTTTAAAATTGAAACTAAAAAATCATCCCCACTTCCCACTTCCCACCTCCCACTTCTTTTAGAAATCGGAACAGAGGAAATCCCTGCAAGATTTCTTCCGGATACTATAATCAAGTTAAAGGAAAACTCAGAAAAGATATTTTCTGAATACAGGCTGTCATGCAAATCCATGAAGACCTATGCAACTCCGAGAAGATTGTCCATGATTGCCGAGATAGATCCATCCCAGGAGGCAGCAGAAAAAGAGATATGGGGACCTCCTGTAAATGCTGCGTTTGATAAGGATGGAAAACCCACAAAGGCAGCAGAGGCATTTGCAAAGACACACGGCTTGCGTGTTAAGGATTTAATCAAAAAAGAAAAAGGCAAAGGAAATTATGTTGTGGCAGTAATCAAAGAAGCCGCGCAACAGACAATAGCCTTGCTGCCCGAATTACTGCAAAAACTAATACTATCATTAAATTTTCCAAAATCAATGAGGTGGGGCAGCGGTAGTCTGAGGTTTGCCAGGCCGATTCACTGGATACTTGCAACTTATGGTAACAACAGGATTACCTTTGAAATAGACGGCCTGAAAAGCAGCAACATGGCGAGGGGACACAGGTTCCTCTCTCCTGCAGCCTTTGAAATAAAGGATTGCAAGGCATATATCAATCTGCTCAGGAATAATTTCGTTATCCTCGACGCTGATGAAAGAAGAAAGGTAATATTGGACGGTGCAAAAAAGCTGGCATCTTCGGTAAATGCCTCTCTTATAGAAGACGCTGAGCTCCTTCAGCATGTGTCATACCTCGTGGAATATCCTGTGCCTGTGATCGGAACCTTCCAAGCCGATTATCTGTATCTTCCCAAAGAACTGCTTATAACGGTAATGAAAGGCCACCAGAAATATTTTGCGCTCGAAGATGCGCAGGGCAAGCTTGCAAACTATTTCATCATTATAAGCAACACAAAGCAGGATAATGCAGAGACCATCAAAAAAGGCGCTGAGAAAGTAATAAGGGCGCGGTTTGAAGATGCCCGGTTTTATTTTGAAGAAGACAAAAGAATTCCTTTAAGAAATAGGCTCGATGATTTAAAGAAGGTCATATATCACGAAAGGCTCGGAAGTCTTTATGACAAAAGCCTCCGCATATCTTCGATTGCAGATTTCATAGCTGATAAATGCTGCCTTCATAAAAAGGAGGATATACACACTGCAGCGATTTTATCAAAGACAGACCTTATTTCAGGAGTCGTAGGAGAATTCCCCGAACTTCAAGGGATAATGGGCGGTTATTATGCCTTAAATGACGGCCACAATGAAGAGGTCTCAAAGGCATTGGCAGAGCAGTATCTCCCTGCGCATTCAGGCGACAGGCTCCCTGAGACCGATATAGGCACAATCTTAAGCCTTTCAGACAAACTGGACAATATGGCATCCTTCTTCATGTTAGGGCTGACGCCAACAGGAACAGAAGACCCGTTTGCACTGAGAAGGCAGGCATTGGGAATCATTTCCATACTGATAAAAAGCCATTACAATCTGAATATTTCCGAGCTATTGGATAAATCCTTGCAGCCATTTGAGATTGACAATAAAGAAGAACTCATGAACAACCTGATAAAATTCTTTGAACAGAGGATCGAGCCCTTTTTTACATCCAGCGGTTATCCCATGGACTCAATATCTGCTATATTGAATTTTGTGAAGAGCAAACCCCTATACACCATTAAAGAAAGACTTGATGCCCTACAGAAGTTTAAAGAGGATGCTGATTATGAGCCATTCCTTCTTGCTATAAAAAGGGTAAATAACATAGCACCTAAAAACGATACGCCACCTGTAAACCCAGAGTTATTTCAACAGGAAGAAGAAGCCATGCTCTATAAAGAGCTGGAATCCATAACCCCTCAAATAAATTCCCTTATCAATGAAGACAGATATTACGATGCTATCAAAGCCTTGATGACCCTTAAAGAGCCTATAAACAGGTTCTTTGACAAAGTGCTTGTGATGGACAAAAAAGAAGAGATAAAACAAAACCGACTCTCACTGATTAAAAATATACAGACCCTTGCGCTCCAGATTGCCGATTTCTCTAAGTTAGCTTAATAACACAAGATTGTCCCTGTGTATCACTTCATCGGAATATTTGTAGCCGAGGATTGCCTCTATCTCTGAGGTCTTTCTCCCTTTCATCCTTTCTATGTCCTGAGATGAATAATTCACAATACCCTTTGCAATGCGGTCGCCCCTGAGGTCAATGCAGTAAACCGCATCGCCTGTATCGAAGACACCTTCAACTCTCACAATGCCGGATGGCAGGAGGCTTTTGCCTGCCTTCAGGATGGCATTGACAGCGCCGTCATCGATGACAAGGCTTCCCCTCGGTTTTATGGCATAGGCGATCCAGCCCTTTCTTGAAGGGATCTTTTTAGTTTGTGGCTTGAATTCAGTGCCGTGGTGAATGCCTTTCAGGAGCGATACAGTAAGCCCTTTCTTCCTGCCGCTTATGATATTTACCTTTATTCCATAAGACACAGCCTTTTTTGCTGCAAGGATTTTGGAATACATACCGCCTGTGCCTACAGCACTTCCGGCACCGCCTGCCATTGCCTCAAACTCAGGTGCAATCTCACTTACAAAATGGATTATTTCTGCATCAGGATTTTTATTGGGGTCAGATGAATATAGTCCTTCCACATCAGAAAGGATAACAAGCCTCTCTGCGTCTATCATCCCGGAAACAAGGGCAGCGAGGTGGTCATTGTCACCGAATTTGATTTCATCTGTGGCAACAGTGTCATTCTCATTGATTACGGGTATTATTCCGTAAGAAAGGAGCGTGATGAGGGTATTTTTTGAATTTAGATACCTGCCCCTTTCAGAGAAGTCATCCCTCGTGAGGAGCACCTGAGCAACCTTTTTGCCGAAATCGCCGAAACTCTTTTCGTACGCCCACATAAGCGAAGACTGTCCGACTGCTGCTGCTGCCTGCTTGAGTTGTATATCCTTCGGCTTTTCTTTCAGTCCGAGCTTTTTCATTCCTGCAGCAACAGCGCCAGATGAGACAATTACAATTTCATAGTCAGCCTTGCAAACATCGGATATATCCTTTGCAATGGAATAAATCCTTTTTTGATTCAGTCCGCCTTTTCTGTCTGTGAGTATGTTGCTGCCTATTTTTACAACTATCCTGCTCATAATAGATTTCCTCTTTCTTAAAAGTGAAACTCTGTTACATATAATTTTATCACTAATTTATATAAATATTTCTTGGTCTAACCCCTTTTTATGATTGTGAATAGATGCGATTAACTCCAAAAGATTTTCCTCTTTAATTTTGCTGATGTCAAAATTTATTTTTTGTTCATCATATCTTTTTTTATTGCCTGAATTTTTAATTAAACTGTCAATGTTATCAGGTATAAAAATGTTTGCTCTGTCGTTAATATATTTCTTAAATTCATTAAGATAAATTCCTATTCCTGCAAAATCAAAATCGCCAAAATGTAAATAGTTGTTGGGCAGTGATTGAAGCCACTTAATTAAGTCCTTGCTTTGATTTTGAGGGTAACGGCTAACGAAAAGTGTCTTTAGATTTTTGAATAAATACCTTTGTTTGTGAATATACCGAAAGTTTTCGGGGTTCTCTATTCCAACAATTGTGATGTCCGGTTCAGGAATAAAATTTTCAAAGTCATAAATGAAATTGAATGTTCCTTCTTTTGGATAAATTATTATTGATTCACTGTTTAGTGTCGCCTGTATTGGTGTATAACAGTTCACTAAAAACCCTTTGAAAGTTCTTACAGATTTTAGTTTTGAATCAGCAGCAACTGTTACAAGTTCAGCGCGGGTTAAATTTTCTTTCTTGTATGTCTCAATATAGGAATGAAGGTCATTAATAGCAAAATTGTTTCGCAAGTAAAGATATAATTGCTCTTTATTTGAAATCTGTAATGTGCTTTTAATTCTGCCTTGTTTATATATTATTCCTTCTGAAATTAAATCGTTAACAATGGGGTGTTTGAGTCTGCTTGCAGGAATTTTTTCTCCGCTTGCAAGCAGCAATAATTTCTCCGCTGTGCTTAAAGGTAGTTTCATACTTCTGCACCCTTTTTGACTAATCGTTTGATTGTAGTTACATTCTCTGTATTTTTTGCCAAAAGATAAGTATATCTATAATCCGTAGCATTGTATGTAGTGGGGGAGCTATTGATAAGTAGAATATTCCTGCTATTAGCAAATTCTAAAATACCTTTTACATTATTCGGGTGAAGTTTTCCAATTTCATCCATCATACAATGTAATCTGAAATCCCTGAATCGTTTTGATGCACCTTCTTTGAATACATTCAGCAGCATAATATTTATCATTGCCTTTACTAATACATCCGTTCCATCAGAACCAACATTTGATAATTTTTCAACCCAGTTTGTATCGTTATCATTCTCTACAATTCTAAACTGCAATTCAAACGAATCAGAGAGTGTAATTTCTTTCTCTTTAAAGTCGCTGATTTCTTTAACTAACTGTTTAAGCAATTCAACTGCCTTTTTGTTCTTTGCCTCCTGATCTGGCGATGAAAACAAATTGGCGGTTCCTAAATCGTTTATATTTTCATCATTGAACTTTTTTATTTCAATTAATATCTGGACAACTTTGTTGACGCTCGAAACAATTCTCAATTCAATGCTCTTAATTACTCCCACAAAATTTCTTGCAATAAAATCTTTATTTATGTCGGTAATTACTTTTTGTATTTCACCTTCTTTTGAAAGCAAGTCCGTTGTTTCTTTTCCGATTTGTTTAATGATATGAGCAAAGCGTTCATTAACTCTTCTCTCAAAATCGGAAACTTTATCTTCATCAATAAACTCTTTCAAGTCCTCTGCAAACTTAAAATATTCTGCCTTCTCAATAAGGTTCGTTTTAAAATTGAAAATATTTTGTGATGAAAAATTGCCGTTAAATTTATTGATTGCCTCCTGCAATTCTCTATACCTGTCAATGCCTTTATAGTAGGATTGATTAAGTTCTTCTATTAATGATTTGCAACGCTTATCTGTTTTATTTTCTTCCTGTAGTTCTTTAGTCAGTTCTTCAATGCTTTTGTAGCAATCAGTGAGTTTAAACGATTCAAACTCTTTTAAATCTATACCAATATTATCAAGTTCCTTTTTTATAGCTTCTATTTCAGTATTGAGCAAACCAATCTCATCAAATAGCTTTTGCTTTTGTAGATTGTGTTTTGTGAGTTCGGTTTCTAATTGCTGTTCAAATAAATCTTTCTTGGATTTGAATTCATCAATCTTGTCAAAAAGTTCTCTTTTGTCCTTATTATATTCCGCAACTTTATCTCTATTATTTTCAATGAAATGCAATTCATAGTTAATATCCGCAACTCTTTTTTCTATATCAGTTATTCTTGTTACATCTGCTCCTTTATCTGATAATTCCCTTTGCTGTTGTGCCTTTACAGCATCAGTTCTTTTTTGAGAATCTTGTTTCTTGTTCTGAATTTCAAAGTCAATCTTAGCAGCTATATCGCTTGTTTTTTGCTGTTCAGCTTCTGCCTTTCTCTCTTTTTCTTTTCTTTTTAGCTCAACTTGTTTGTTGATGCTTTTCTCAATTTCTATTACTTCACTTTCAGCATTAAATATTCCCTCGCTTGCTTTCTGAATTTCAGTTTCAATATCCTCTAACACTAATTTCTTTTCAGATTCAGCCTTATTTGTAAAATCATTTAATTTGACTTTTGCTTCTTCTAATTTGCTTTTGCTTTGGTCTCTTGTGTATTCGCTATTGCGAATATCATCTTTAATTTCATTGATTTTAGGTTGATGTTTACGTTTTAACTTTTCTAAATCATTATTCAGATGCTCCAATAATTCCGAAATGTTTTTTTGGATGGTTTCAATTTGACCGTTCAGTTCTGTTTTATCATTCTCATAATCCGAAACTGTCTTCACTGTTTTGCTGATTTCATTTAGGTCTAAACAAATACCGTAAAAACTCAGGTCGGATCTGGAAATTCTTTCAGGCGACAAACCCTGTTTGAACAAAATATTTTCTTCGTCAATTACTTTACCAATTGTTTTTTCCCAACCTGGATATTGCTCGTTGAGCCAACCATAAAGCGAATCTTTGCTGTTTTCTATTTTCTCATTTATTGAAGTAATTTCATTATTTAGCTTATTGATTTGCTCACTGCATTTTCCCTTTTTGTTTTCAAAAATTTCTTCAATTCTTACTTTCTCTAAGTCCCAATGCTTTTGAATAGTTTTTACTTGTTCTCCGAATTGTTTTATATCATTGTCAGATTTACGAATAGATTCATTACGATTGACGATTTCATTTTTAACTTCCTCAATTTCAGTTTCATAAAAGCGTTTGTGCCTTATTTCTGCTTTCTTGATATGAAGATTGCTTATTGCAGTTTTCTTTTCCTCCAGAAGATTTTTAGCAAGTTGTAATTCTTCCCGATGCTGTTTCTTTATTTCCTCAAAAAGCTTTTCATATTGTTTGGTCAAATTTTCTTTAAAGAGTTGCAGGTTTTCTCTTGCAATAAGTTTTTCGGTCTGCTTGCTATTCTCAAATTGCTGTAATTGATTCTCTATCTGCTTTAGCTGAGCTTCGTATCTCTGGTTGATTTCAGTAAACTTTGCTGATAGTAATTCCCTTTCCTCTAAAAGATTTTGCCTCTCACCTTCCAAGTCAGATTTTTTTGCAACCCTTTGAATAATGCTCTCAATATTTATTTGTTCATACTCCTTTGCTTTGGCGTTTGCTTCACTTATCTTACTTTTAAAAACGCTAATTTGTGATTGGATTTTCTCTTTTTTCTTGTCAAAGGTTTTTTCAATCTCGGATGCTTTTTCATTTAGCTTATTTCTTTTTGATTCTTCTCTTTCAAGTTTTTCGACAATTTTAGGTTGCTGTTTCTCAATATTATTCAGCGCCCAAACAAGTTGCATAGCTAACTGCTTCTTCTCTCTTTCTAAATGTTTTATTGCTGAATAAGTTGTCGCCACTATGTCCGCTTGCTTACGTACAATTACTTCGCCACTCTTATTTTTTTCAGTCCATTTCTTAATATCGCTGAGTTGCGTTTCAAAACCTTTCAGGTGGTGGGAGTAATTTGTTAAGTCAATTTTGATGTCTTCTTCATTTAGCGATTTGATAATTGTGTCTTTGATAAATTCAGCATCCAATTTTGAATTGAGAAATACATTTTGAATTGTTCTCGGTATATTTTGATATTGTTTGCTTTCAAGAATGGCATACTTTCTAAATTCAGAAGTTATGCCTTTGCTGTTGCCATAAAGGATATTGCGGTAATCTTCATAGCTGTCTATTCTCCTTGTGTAGTTAATATCTCTGCCAAAAGCCAACTTTGTTTTATCCCAACTCTCAAAAGCTTTTCCTTCGCTGTCAATGAAATATTTTTTATCATAAGTTGTATCAAAAAATCGAAAACAAACCCTGCCTTGCGATTTAAAAACCAAAACACAAAAGGGCCCCGATTCTCTTATCACTTCATAGATTACATAAGAGTTTTGAAAAGGCAAATAGAAATCAACAAAACTTTTTTTGCCAACTGGAATACCAACCCTTAATTGGTTTGCATTATAGAAAAATAGCAATGCCCTGAGTATTGTGCTTTTCCCAACTCCCTGCGTTCCAATAAAGTGAACATTTCCATCAATGCCGATTTCGGAATATTTTATTGATGCACTGTTGATGAATATTATTTTATTCAGGTATCTCATTTTTCACTTCTTCGGGGATGTCGATAGTTAAAACTAATTGCTCAAGATACTTAAATGATGCAAGAACTTTATACAGGTGTGAAATTTCATTTTCAAGTTCGATGAATTTATCCTTTTCAAGCAACTCCAAAATTTTATCAATGATTTCATTGAACTTGTCTTTTCCCCCGCTGTGTTTTCTTAATCCATCCAACTTTGTTTTTAGTTCTGCATCCATATTAAGTTTAACAAGTATGTCTGAAGGGGTAAAGCGGTAGCCTGAGCCAAAAGAGCTATCAAAGGTTTTCAAAAAATCAATAATGTCAATCCATTTGAAAGCAGTTTCAATTTTTCTTTCTAAATCAACTTTAGATTCTACTCTGGAAAAATAAAAGTATTCATCACCTCGTTCCAAAATAAAATTTATACTTGCGAAGTAATCGTATAACTCACCAAAACTTTCGTCAATAATCCCATAAAGTTTACAAACAGAATCATCCGAACTGTTTGAACAAATAAATTGCCCTCTACTTAGTATTTCAAATATCTCTGCTGTTTGTTTTGGTATTTGCATATCATTTTCTATATGGGATAAACCATTGCATATTCAATCTCTTTTTGTGTATTAAACTTTTCGGTAACATTAAAAATAGATTCGTATTGGGAAATCAACTGGCAATAAACGGTAACTCTTTCATCGAAGGAAATTTCTTTTGCAAAGTTGTAGCCCAACACAAATTCAAACAAGTTATTTCCTGATGCAACAAAACTGTTTTTTACTTCTTCCAAATTGATCTGTATTTCTTCTTCAATCTGTGTTTCCAAATATTCATTAGAAATATTTCCAGCAAGGGGCAGTTTGATATTTACTCCTGACCTTACTCGTTTAGAAATTTTTCGAATGCTTTCGTATGCCGCATCATCAGTTTGCAAATAATCTAAAGACAACTTTAGTGGATAAATCGGATTGGGTTCAAATATTACAGCATTGTTTTTTGCAAGTAAGGATTCAATATTTGTTGACGGACGAATAATAAACTGATCTCTTAAATATTTTAACTGACGCAACCTTTCAATCACTCCACTTTGATATTTAATTTGATTGAGGTATTCAATAATTTGTTTCTGAATTTCAATGAGGTTGTGCCGGCACTCGTTGAGTTGCAATTTTAACTGAATGATAATTCGGTTCAGTTCTTCATCTAAAGCAGATTTGAAAAAGGTTTGTTCTTCTTCTGAAATTAACTTTTCGGTTTGGTCAATTAAAGCGTTAATGTCAATTCGTTTTCTATCAAGGTTTTCAAGTTTTGCTTTTTTTATTTTGTAGTTCGGCTCGTTCTTAAAGGTGTTGTCAATGTTTCTTTTCAAATCAACAACATTCCTGATAGTGATTATTCCTATCTTCCTCAAAGCATTTTTAACGGCTCTCAGATAATTGTATTTTCTGTTTTCATTGTTCTCTTGCAAATAGTAAAGAATGTTCTGTTTTACATTTTGAATATTTTCGTTGATGTATGATGTGTTGATTTCTTCATTTACCTCCAACACCTGTTCAAAGAACTGCAAAAACTGGTCGTCAATTTCCAAGTAAGTTCCGTTCTGTCTTATTACTGAATGGTTAATCAGGTATTGAATTCTATCTTCATTAAAGTCAACCATTGCAAGAGCAAAATCATATTTGTAAGAAAGTGATTTACGCTTCTCAAACATTTCTGCAAGAAGTTTATGCTCCCTGCTGAGAGTGGATAATAATTCCTTTATTGAAGTAAAAGTATCCATCTTTTTCTGATGCGGCATAATGTGTTTTCAGCAGCAGGGCTTAATTTATAAATAGGCTCTTCATCTTGTGCTTTGTTATTGATAAATTCACTCACCTTATTAATCATAAAGCTTAAGTTTGCCGTCAAATTCCGCCTCTGCAATAAGACAATGCCCTTTCGCTGACATCTTTATATATTACAGCCAAAAACCTTTTCCATCAAACTTTTTTAGAGCAATCAAGCTCCTTCATATCCGACAAAATAAAATCCGGTTCTTCGACTGTTTGCAATACATCATCATAAAAGCCGGACATATCATCATGGTTTTCAACAATATGAAGCCATCTTTCAGGCGTCAATCGTATTGGTATTCGGTTTTTAGAAAGTACAATATCCATATGTCATGGATTGTTAATATCGGAAAGTTCTTTTACTTTTTTTGCCAAATACATTACCAGCTCCTTTATCCCTTCGCCTGTTGCCGCAGATATGGGGAAAAAGTCCAGCCCTTTATCTCTGCAATGCTCTCTTAACCTGTTCAATCTGGTTTTATCATGCGCTATATCGAGTTTTGTGCCTGCGACTGCCATGGGCTTATTCAAAAGCTCCGGACTGTATAATACTAATTCCTTATTTATCTTTTCAAAGTCCTCCACAGGGTCTGTTGCCAGAATATCAGAAATATCCACGAGATGAAGGAGAATAGATGTCCTTTCAATATGGCGTAAAAACTGAAATCCAAGACCGGCCCCTCTGTGTGCGCCTTCTATAAGGCCGGGGATATCGGCAACAACAAAACTCCTGAGGTCCTCTAATTTAACCACTCCCAGATTCGGCACCAGCGTGGTAAATGGATAGTCGGCTATCTTTGGCTTTGCAGAGGATATAACAGAAATCAATGTTGATTTGCCTGCATTGGGAAGGCCTATCAAACCGACATCTGCCAGAAGCTTTAGCTCAAGGATTAGCCATCTCTCTTGCCCTTGTTCACCGGGCTGGGCAAATTTAGGCGCCTGTCTTGTAGGCGTTGCAAAGTGGGAGTTTCCAAGACCTCCCCTGCCGCCTTTAGCTGCTATTATTTCTGCATCATGATGTTCGAGGTCAGCGATGATTTCTTCTGTCTCAGCGTCCTTAACAAGTGTGCCTACTGGCACAGGGATTATCTTGCCTTCTCCATCTCTGCCGTGCTTGTTGCTGCCTTTTCCGTGCTCTCCACGTTCAGCCTTATATTCCCTGTGGTATCTTAAATCAAGCAGTGTGTTTAATTCCTTTGTGGCCCTTATAATTACATTTCCACCCTTTCCGCCATCTCCGCCATCAGGCCCGCCTCTTGGAACATACTTCTCCCTGCGGAAGCTCACACAACCCCTTCCGCCATCTCCTGCCTTCACATGGATTTTTACATAATCAACGAATTTCATAAATTTTGAATTGACTTAACATTATTAAAACCAAATCGTGCATTTGGAAAGCTTTTTGCCGTATGCATGCCTGTTAATATTTCATAAACAAAAAAGGCAGGTCGATTCGACCCGCCTTTAAACCCTTTCTCTATTTATTTTCAGTTACACATTAACTGCTGCAGTCTGTACTTCCTGGACAGGATAAACGCTGATTTTCATCCTCGTTCTATCCTTCCTTTCGAATCTGACAACGCCATCTGTCAATGCAAAGAGCGTGTCGTCGGATCCCTTGCCTACATTGCTTCCCGGATGGAATTTTGTACCGCGCTGTCTTACAAGGATATTCCCTGCACGGACAACCTGTCCGCCAAATCGTTTTACCCCGAGTCTTTTAGACTCGCTGTCGCGGCCGTTTCTTGAGCTTCCAACACCTTTTTTATGTGCCATCTCTATCCTCCAATGATCTCTTTAATTTTTAAGGTTGTATACTGCTGCCTGTGTCCCCTTAATTTTCTATGGGTCTTTTTAGGCCTTGGCCCAAAAACAAGAACCTTAGCCGTTTTGCCTGTTTCTACAATCTCTGCCTTTACACTTGCGCCTTCGATATATGGCTTGCCGCAAACTATTTTATCATCCTTGGAAACCATCAACACCTTATCCAACACTATCTCGGAATTAACATCTCCCTTAATTTTCTCAACACATACCTTATCCCCCGCAGAAACCCTTATCTGCTCTCCGCCTGTTTGTATAATTGCATACATAATATCACCTCCGAATTAGTTAGAGATTAATATTTAACCCGAATTTATATAAAAAAGTCAACATATTGCCTTTGTTTTCTTGACCTAAGAACCCCTGCTTGGTTATATTTATATGTTAATCTTAAGTTTGAGGAGGTATCAATTATGCCGATATACGAATACGAATGTATTCAGTGCGGAAAAAACCATGAAGTAATACAGAAATTCAGCGATAAGCCGTTAAGCACATGCCCTGACTGCGGCGGCCAGATGAAAAAGCTTATATCGAATACATCTTTTGTATTGAAAGGAAGCGGATGGTATGTGACAGACTATGCATCATCTGAAAGAAAAAAGGGGATGGATTCGGAGAAAGGAACTTCGGAAAAGAAGTCGTCTGAAACAAAGACAGAGACAAAGAAAGAAGCAGTTGCAGCAAAATAATATGATTTCTCCCCATATCCATCTCCCCTATGAAAAAATAGGGGACTATATACAATTTATCAAACAAAACAAACTGAACCTCGAAATCTATTTCAGCTCTAATGCCCTCGATTCGATTAACACAGACCCTCTGCCGAAACTAAAGAATACACTTGATTACAATCCTTCGCTGTCCTTTCATGCCCCATTTATGGATCTCTCGCCGGGGGCGATAGATTCAAAGGTAAGAGACGCTACCATCGAAAGATTCAATCATATCATTGACATTGCAGAAACCTTAAAACCCAAGAGCATAGTTTTCCACTCAGGCTACGAAAAGTGGAAATATGCTCTAAAGGTAGAGGTCTGGCTTGAAAAAAGCCTCCAGACATGGAGGCCTTTAAATGAAAGGGCAAAAAACGTCGGCGTAAAAATAGCCATTGAAAATATATTTGAAGACGAACCAACAAATCTAAGATTTTTAATGGAACATATGAATTCTGATAATTTTGGAGTATGCTTCGACACAGGACACTGCAATCTATTTTCAAAGGTTTCACTGGAAAATTGGCTTAAAGAAATCAAGAAATACATTATTGAGCTACATCTTCACGATAACGACAAAAGTGCTGATCTACATTATCCAATCGGGGATGGGAGTTTTGATTTTAACACCTTATTCTCCGAATTAAAGAACAATAATTGTATTTACACAATCGAGGCACATACGCCGGAACGGGTGCTAAAAAGCATGGAGAGGTTAAAGGAATATTCACAGGTATTTCATCTGATTCCTGAATGAAAATCCTCTTAATCCCGGCTCATCTTTCCCCTTATACTGAATCATCACTTTATGCGATTCGCCCATGCCCTGAGGCAAAATCAATCCCTTAATTTTAGCGACATCAAAGACATCAGGGGAATCTCCATAAAGCTCCTTTATCATCTCATCAATTCCCAGCGATACAAGATAAGTGCCCTGGGGGCAAAAACCTATGGTTTTTAAACACAATTCATCTCCCCATTTTTTAAGAGACGAAAAATTCACATGGGCAGTCAAATCCTGTTCTCCAATATTCTGATAGGGATTTTCATTTATCTGGTGCTGATAATAACAGAGCAGAGTTCCTCTGTTCCTGTCTTCACTGTAATAATCCTGTGCAGGATAACCATAGTCTATTGTCAAAATAAAACCTTCGGAAAGTTTAGCGTTTATTTCTTTCAGCCAATCTTTGATTTTAAGATTGACCTCTGTTTTATAACCTTTAGGCAATTCGATACCAAATTCTTTAAAATATTCTTTAACATCATTACTGCACGACATTTTTATTTCGACCAGACTATCTCCATCTATAGATACATAAATTTCTTTCAGCTCACCATTGGGACTATTTGGCGCCTCAATGAGCCTTACAGGAAAAGCGTCCAAAAGCTCATTGGACAGAAAGCAGCCGGCGACAGGCTCCAGCTCATTTATGCTTGAAACCCAATTAACCTTATCTTTGAATTCCGAGAGTAGTTCCTGTTGTTTTGCTTTTATTGTTGGATTCAGTTCAACGATTGTGTATTGAATATGTTCAAAAATGCCCTTTGCCTCTTGCCCCTTTCCCCTTGCCCCTTTTAAATATTCCAGCATGTCCTTTGCAAGATAGCCCATGCCGGCGCCCATCTCAACAATCTGGAAGATTTCAGGCCTTCCTATGATTGTCCACATCTCCTCCATCTGCCTGCCTACCATTGCGCCGAACATGGAGTGAAGATGCGGGCTTGTATAGAAATCCCCCGCCCTGCCTATTTTTGTAGAATCCTTTGTGTAATACCCAAGCTCCGGATGGTAAAGGGCCATTTCCATAAAGATTTCAAAATTGATGGGACCTTCTGATTTTATTTTTTCTATGATTTTTTGTTTAAGCGGAGACACTACTTTATTTCAAGCATCCTGTCCAATGCCCTTTTGGCAGGAATCCTTATCTCTTCAGGAACCTTAATGATATTTTTCATCTCTTTCAGTGCAGACAGAATGCTATTAAGCGTAGTCTTTTTCATATTCGGACAAACCATATCTTTTCTGAGTGGATAAAATATTTTGTCGGGATTCTCCTTCTTTAGTCTGTGCATAAGTCCGGTCTCTGTCCCAACAATAAATTCCTTTGCATCTGATGACTTTGCAAACCTGAGCATTCCCGATGTGCTCGTTACATGGTCTGCAAGTTCCAAAACCTCAAGCCTGCACTCTGGATGGGCCATTAAAAGGGCATTGGGGTATTCCTCCCTCGCCTTTAGGACATCCTTCTTTGTAATCCTGTCATGGACATGACAAAAGCCGTCCCATGCAATCACCTGTTTTTTGGTATTCTTTTGGGCCCACATCGAAAGATTCCTGTCAGGTATGCATATCACCCTTTCATCAGGCAGGGATTCTATTACCTTTACAACATTAGCAGATGTGCAGCATATATCGCTCTCTGCCTTTACCTCAGCAGTGGTATTAACATAGGCGACAACAGGCACGCCCGGATATTTCGCTTTAATATCCCTTAGAGTGTATTCATGTGGGAATACAAATACAGGCTGAGTCTCATATCCAGGGAATGTTTTCCATACCTTTCTCGGGGAACTGACCTGTACCATGTCTGCCATAGGACATCCTGCATCCAGTTCGGGCAGGAACACTGTCTTATTAGGAGAAAGAATGGAGGCGCTTTCAGCCATAAAATGAACTCCGCAGAAGACTATTACATCACAGTTTACTTCTGCAGCAGTCCTTGAGAGTTCGAGGGAGTCGCCGACAAAATCAGCGATATCCTGAACCTCGTCCCTCTGGTAGTTATGGGAGAGGATTATAGCGTTTTTCTCTCTCTTTAATTTTAAAATCTCTTCTACTATTGCTTCGGTCTCTTTTGGCACCTGAAATCCCTAATTTTCATTATATGAGCTGGCAAGATATGAATTTGTAAAAAGCACTGTACCGTCTCTTAAAACTATTTTTTGAATTCTGCTCTGTCTTTTTATTTCAGGTAAATCCATATTTACTACTGTTCCTTTACCTCTGGAATAGTAGTTTATGACTCTTCTAACATATGTAATGGTCTCTGGAATAGGCGGTATGTTTTTTATTCTATCTACCAGTTTTGGGCCTGCATTGTACGCAGCAAGGGCAAGAGTAATATTTCCATTAAACTTTTGGAGCAAATATTTTAGATACCTGATACCTCCGTCTATGTTATCCTCTGGATTAAAGGGATTGCTGACACCCATAATAGAAGCAGTTAAAGGCATCAACTGCATAAGCCCCTGTGCCCCCTTAGGAGAAATTGCGTTGGGATTCCAATTTGATTCAGCCTTTATTACAGCCTTTACAAGCTGAGGGTCAATATTATGCCGCCTCGCTTTTTCTTCTGCTATATTATGAAAATTCTCTCTATCAACATAAACATTCTTGTATTCTTTATTGGGCCTTTGATAAGACCTTTTCTCTTTCACCACAACAGTGCCATTTCTGTCCATAGGCGCATTGGTGAAATATATTGTCCCATCATCTGATATGTACTTATAAATATCAGCATGGGATTCTAATCCTGTAAATAACACAAGCATTATGACTAATAAGGCAACCATTTGTTCAAATCATACCATGCAAATATGCCTTCATTCAAGCATTTTCAGCCTTTATCTTGACAAAAACAGGCCTTTTTGGTTTTAATGAATATCTTAATTATGTAGGCGCGTAGCTCAGTGGGAGAGCGCTACCTTGACACGGTAGAGGTCAGGGGTTCGATACCCCTCGTGCCTACCATTTTATATCCCAATTTACTTGGTCTCAATCTTGAATTCAAAGGTCTTTATCATTTTCACGCCATCTATATCCGTAGCTGACGCCCCGAACTTGTATGTTCCTTCCTCTTTCTTTTCAGGTTTCCAGATTATCTTTCCCGTCTCTTTTTCAATAGTCATTCCTTCAAGTATTGGTTCCTCCAGAGAGAATATCACTTTATCACCATCCGGGTCTTTACTTATCAGTTGAGACTCTATTTTGTCGTTAAGTTTTTGGGTCGTCTCTTTCAATTCCAGAGAAGGAGGAGCGCTGTGGACAGCTATATATATGCTTTCCTGTGGACGTCCCTTTATTCCATCTGCAAAAAGCGTAATTCTTACATTAATCAAATCCCCTTTTTTAAACAAACCGGCAGGCAATATATCTCCTTTTATCCCATTGATAACCGCGCCGTTTACCTTCCATTGATACTCATAAGTAATTTTTTCATCACCTTCGCAACTTGCTGATACCTCAGCTTTTATATTATCAAGTACAGTAGGTTGCTGAGGTATCAATTTTATAGACTTTATGGCAGGACGCCTTATCTCTTTTGTTGCCTCCTGTCCTTGCAGTCCTTTTATAGCATCTCTTTTCTCCATTTCAAAGGGAGATAGAATTTTTTTCTGATCCATTGAGGGTTTACTTTTTTTGTTTTTCTGATCTGAAAAAACACCCATTAATAAGAAAAGAGAAAAGACAATCACCACAAAAAATAGGAGAATGTATACTATCTTTTGTGTTTTTTCCCTTTTAAGTCTTTTTGTCCCCGCTGATTTTAAAGTCTTACCTATTGCAATCTCCTATCTTTCCAGTAAAGTATCTTGCCGCTTGGTGAAGGCAAAGGAGGTATTGGTAGCGAACCTTTGTACCCTCCGCTCAACCCTGCTCCTCCGCTTGTTACAATAGACATTTGAGTTATTCCAGCCGGCGAAATTGAAATAATAGGCCCTGTTGCAATGCCCACACCGACTTCGATGCTTCTCGCACCGCCTGTAAGTGCGCCGCCGCAATTCGTATAGTTTATTGCGTATAATCTTGATGTCCCTGCCTGCTCACAAACGCTGCTACCGCTTGCAGAAGGGATATATGTAGTAAAATATACCACTCCGCCATATACAACTATATCGGATAATGCCTTTTCCCTGCCTGTAAAGTTTATATACCATCCATTGTCAGTTATATTATCGCAATGCTGTTGTTCAGAAGTAACATTATTTAGCCCTGCAAGGGTATAAGTTGCATTGCGATTGTTATCCTTAACACCCACCACCTTTTCATTTGTACTCGATGCTGTTGGGTCACTCTTATCGCCTGTTGCCCAGTAGATCCACAAATTGCCGCTTGTATCTTTTGCCATAGTTGGTGAGCTATAAATAGGCCTCGCTCCTTCACCGCCTCCCCTTGCATCAAATAATAAGCCACCTGTCCATTGGGATGTATTAGTGCAGGTCCCCCCTGTAATTTCCGATTTAGTGCAGAATTTTAACCTCCATACATTGCCGCCTATATCGCCAATATATGCGGTGTCAATAAAACCGTCGTTATCAGTATCGGCAATGGCAGGGGATGCCGGAATGCTGTAGTTCATATCTATATTATCAGCCCTTGTATAGCTCCATAAAATATCTCCGTTGTTTAAATCAACAACATAAAATCCCTTTCCTCTTGTATCACAAGTTCCACCGCCAGCGCAATTTGAGGCATTATAACCACCTCCTATAAAGCCGACCCATTTCTCATTTCCGCTGATTTTTACCCTTCCAATAATCATTTTACTCCATGGGTCTCCAAGATAAGGGGCATTGGAAGATGTAGGATTTATACGCCATTTATAAATAGGATTAGCTGATGTGTCAGTGTAATCAAAGGCATAGTATCCACAGAAGTAAGGGTATGTTGATGAATATGTTGAGTTAAAACCAGAATCGCAGGATGATGAAGAACTCCATAAATAAGAGCCTGCTCCTCTACCCTCACTAAACACCACGAGGGTTTTCCAGTCAGATGCAGACTTACTTGTGCCGCTGCCAGAACCAAGCCATACATCGGCAGCAGTTACAGGACCATCAACGAAATACTGATGGCTGAGCCCTGTAGGATGTGTGGAATGAGTAATAAGTTTTAATTTTGATAAGAAGTTCGGAGGGATAAAACTCCAAACTTCTGCTCCGGTGTCTGTCCTGAATACATGGAACTGACCGTCATTGGCTCCCACAACTATACGCCTCAGGCCATTTGTCGATGTCCTTTGATGATTGGTTCTAAATGCGGCAAAGGCATTATTGGAGTCCAGTGTGTCACTAAAATAGCCAGAAGGCATTCCAATAGTTATTGGGTTGGAACGGAATATATCGCCCAATTTCCAGTTATCAGGATTATATGCAGATTCACCTCTGATGTATCCAACAACAGCGTCCCTATTTGCTGCGGTGTCGTCGGGCGGTGTAAAACCTAAATCAGAAGGAGTAATATTGGCAGTTGTAAAGTCAATAAGTGCCCCTGCCTTGTAAGTCTTAATATTTCTGCTCGATGCAGATGTTGTCGACAGGACAGTTCCTGCATCCCATATCGGAGTGCTGCTTATGCTGCCATCATCGTTAATCTGAAATTTCTTTAAATGACCGAGCCAGAACGGGTCATTATTAACAGGCACAAAAGAAGCCTCATAAAGGTAATTTTCGTCTGTGGTTCTTGCCGCTGAAACAGAAGATACAGAAAAGGAATAGTTTGCCTCTCTTATAATGCTGAATGCCTGTTTAAGGGCAGTTGCAAGGTCATCGGCATTGGATGCCAAAAACGCATACCCTGAAAGTGAGGTATTGCCAGGATCGTCAGATGTTGCATAGCAGGTCGGACACGAACCTGATGTCGTGGATGTAGAGCAGCTTGAAACGCCGCTCGGGTAAAGACTTCCGCTTGGAATGTTGTATCCGCTCGTGCTGCCTGAATTTGGGGCATCGGGATTATCGGTACCTCCGTAATAAGCAGCCCAGTTCAGTGTTTTTTCGAGATAGTCGGGCATGCCGGAACCAAAGCCTACGACAAAAACCTTATATCCGGCGTCTGCTAATGCCTTTGCTTTTGCAACGAGTTCACGCCTTCTCTTGTACTGATCGCTCTGGCCTTCGGTTCCGTTACCGCTGCATGCATATGTATCCGCGCCATCTGTAATAATTACAACAAATTTCTTGCGGCAGGCTGATGCATTATCCGTTGTTTTATGATAATCAAGGTATATTTTTGCCTCTGCCAATGCTGCTGCGTCTGGAGTTCCACCACGCGCGCCTTCCCCGTTTACCGAAGACCATATAGTACTGTAATTGGGAGAATATGCAGCATCCCCTATTTCTTTATTAGTGGTATTTAGAGCGTTGATTATGGTATTACATCCGCTTGAATATGAATAAGTTCCGTCCCTTTCCGGATTGCAGGCAGTATAACCGCTCGTGCCGTCGTAAAACCTCATGTATCCTATTCTTATCTTGAGGCTGCTCTCATCCGATGTATCAATATTAGCGGTATTAATAGTTCCATCATTATCAGTATCAAGGCAGCCGTTATTTGTATCGTCAAGTACATTGCATATCGCCCTTTTTGCAATAGCAAGGCGGCTGCATCTATAGGTATGTCCCGTTCCTGATGAACTGTAAAAAGTCCCGGTGCATGAGGAATTTCCCCAGATATTACTTCCTCCCGCAGGATTCCATGCCATGCTGCCGGACAAATCCAACACTATCAAGGCATCAGGATTTACACTGGTGAAAAAAAGCGCTGTTTCATCAGAATAAGCATCAGAGATGAAAATAAGACCGCATATCAACAATACAAATAAAAATTTATTTATTTTAATCATGCCGCACCTCCTCATTATTGATACTGCGTTCCAAATGGCGTGGGTCCATACCCCAAACCTGCATCTATCTGGACACTGCTTTCGTATCTTGTGTTTCTTCCTGTAACCTCTGAGTTAAATGTATTGTTTCCCATAGGAGGGGTTGAACCGCTTCCGTAAGAAAAGGTGTATCCTGTCATGGACACCCAGCCGGCACCGCTCGGAGCTGTATTGGCTATGGAATAGACAGTATCAAGATCGGTTGCAGCGTCAACCACAACATTTACCGTATCAGAAGCAGCAGAATTAAGGGGATTAAAATTCTGAATTAAGCTATGCACACCTGTCTCGGCAGCAGAAAATGCCTTTTTCTCGCCTGTAACCCTTGTGCTTACTCTTATATCCCGAGTTGTTACAGTAAAAACAAGCACACCAACTGCCGTAATGATTAAAATAGCAAGGAGCGCTGCAATAAGGGCAAAACCCTCTTTATTAAGTGACAAGTGACAAGTGTCAAGTGTCAAGTAAAAATATTTTTTAATTTTTTTCATCTTTTAACTCCTATCCCTTAATCCTTACTATTACGGATTAATTGCATGGTTTCTGGGTATTACACTCGTTGAATAAATCATCCTTCTCCTCTGCCCTGTATTAGGGTCTATTGTTTCTGTCTCAACTGCAAGCGTAATGTCTATTCTTCTTATATTTGGTATGACTAATGGATTCGCATCAGGATAAAGCTCGGCGCCACTGCCATCATAGTATCTGAATATAGCTGGCACTCCATTACCATTATTAATAGGAAGTGTGTTATTGACGACTCTGACAGTTCTAAGGGTGGTATTATCATCACATCTGCCATCACCGTTTGCATCAGCACAACCTAAAAAGGGCTGCGCACCTCCAGCAACTCCTGCCCTTCTCGTTACACGTTGTTCGGCAGGGATATACTCATATCTGATATCTTCATTATTACCGACAACCGCACCATCTTCTGGGTCAATATCCATCTGTATGCGCAGGGCCGTGGGTGTTGCCTCTAATATCCCTTTGTTTGTAGAGCCGGGCCATGGATTTGTAACTCCAACCCCTCCATATCTATAATACGATGCCATTCCTATTTCCAATGACATCAACTCAAGCACAGCCCTCACATCCTGCTGTGCAGTTGTCTTTGCTTCAATAGCAACAGATGACCTCTGACCTGACTGGACAGCAACAAATATTGCACCAAGCAACAGAAGTCCTATTGTAATGGCGAATAAAACTTCTACAAGGGTAAAACCTTTTATATTTCTTGTTCTCCTCATATCAACACCCTTGTTTGAAATATTCCTGCCTTGTCACGACAAGGCTTTCACGAATACCAGCGTTGTTAGGCCATGCAACATTTACAGTTACTCTCCATGTAAAGGGAGCATTATCAATACAGGTAATGGTGGTATTTAGTGTAAAAGTTACATCACCACTTTGTGGTGCCGCCATTCCGCTCGGTCTGACCTGAGTATTGTTATTAATTGAGTCACCTACATTTAATGGCAACGCTATCCCCCATGGAGCATTTGCATTACACTGATTCATGATATTCAATTCATTTATTTCAAGCTGCTCATGAAGCATCTCTGCTGCCCTGCCCAGATAGTCAGACCTGGCTGATAATAACCATCCCTGCGGCTGCATGGAGATAAGCGCCATAACGCCAATCATAGTCAGAAATAGTGCTATAAGCACCTCTATCATGCTCAGGCCTTTTTTATTGCAAATTAAACTGAACACTTGTTCTCCCTGTGAGATTTATTCTTATGGTTGCAGTAGAACCTCTACTATTTGCGATGGTAACACTCCCTCCCAGTCCGCTCACTGTTCCCCTTGTCAAAAAGGTAACAGAAGGAGCGCCGCCAGCAAAGGCAGCAGCAGTAATCGTAATATCATTTGCAAAGATTGTAAGATTTTTCGTTTCCATTACTGTGCCAGGTGGCTGCTCTATAGTATAAGTACTGCCGTTGACATTAAATGTTACCCCGTACTGTCTATTCTCCGCTATTGCCCTTTCCTTACAAAGAAAAATATCACCCATAATGTCTCTTGCTGCACTTTTAAGCCTTGAGTTGGTAGCATAACTCTGTAGTTGCGGTATGGCAATTGCAGCCACAATTCCTATAATTGCAATAACCACCAAAAGCTCAACGAGTGAAAAGCCTTTTTGTCCGATGTGTTTCATAAAATCAATTATAGCAATTAAAATGCCATAAGAATATAGTTTGGATTATCTTTGATTTTTCAAGGAATTCTAAAAGGTATATCTTTAATTTGTGTAGCGCGATTCACAATGATATGTATTTCATTACATATCAGCCGATCCCATATTCCTTTATCTTATTAAGAAGGGTTTTATAGCTGACCTTTAAAATCTCTGCTGCCCTGCTTTTATTTCCATATGTTTGTCTAAGGGCATTTTCTATTCTTGACTTCTCGGCAGATCTTGCTGCGGATTCTGCGACCTCATGCAAAGGAGCGTCTAAATTAATCCTTTCCTTCACATCCGTGCCAAAACTCAGATGTTCAGGCAAAAGGGCTGCGCCATCGCATAGAATAACAGCCCTTTCTATCACATTTTTCAGTTCCCTTACATTACCCTTCCATTCATTGTTTAAAAGAATTCTTTCTACCTCTGGTGAGATTAAAGGCTCATTTTTATTCATCTCTTTAGAAAACTGTGAAACAAAATAGCGTGCAAGAGGAATAATGTCTTCCCTCCTCTCCCTCAATGGCGGTATAACTATGGGAAACACATTCAGCCTATAAAACAGGTCTTCCCTGAAGCAGCCTTCAGCAACCTCTTTTTCAAGATTCTTGTTGCTTGCTGCAATTACCCTTACATCAACCCTTATAGTCTTAGTGCCGCCTACCCTTTCAAACTCGTTTTCCTGAAGCACCCTTAAGAGTTTAGATTGCAATGGCATTTCCATATCACCTATTTCATCCAGAAAAATCGTGCCTTTATCTGCGAGTTCAAACCTGCCGGGCTTTGTTTCGCCTGCGCCTGTAAATGCGCCTTTTTCATGCCCGAATATTTCGTTTTCTATTAAATCTTTGGGGATTGCTGCACAATTAACAGCCACAAAGGGATCCTTTGACCTCTGGCTCAGGTGGTGGATTGTCCTTGCTATGAGCTCCTTTCCAGTGCCGCTCTCACCTAAGATTAAAACAGTGGTTTTAAGGGATGCTACTTTTCTTGCCTTTTCCATCACTTCATTCCATGTCTTGCTGACTCCAACCATCTCAGGCATTTTTAGAAATCTATGAAATTCTTTCTTCAGGATGAGATTTTCTTTTTCAATGGTTCTCTCTGCCAATGCCCTTTTGGCTATAAGCAAAAGATGGTCGGGGTCAAAGGGCTTGGTGATAAAATCATAGGCCCCTTGTTTTACAGCCTTTACAGCAGTCTCAATACTTCCGTATGCGGTCATTACAATTACAGGGATAAGAGGGAAACTCTCTTTCGCCGCCTTAAGGATTTCCATACCATTGCCGTCAGGTAGTTTCAGGTCTGTAACTACTGCGCTCAAATCTGATGAAAGCAACGAAACACCATCCTTAACAGTATATGCTGCCTTGACGCTAAAGCCTTCGGACTGAAAGGCTTTAGTCAGCATGTCTGACATGCTCTTTTTATCTTCTACTATCAGGATTGTTTGCATAGTCAGTCGTTCGGTAAGAAGATGCGAAAAGTGCTGCCTTTTCCCTCTATGCTCTCCACACTAATATTACCACCGTGCCCCATCACTATCTTTTGCACAAGGGCTAATCCAATTCCTGAGCCTCCATCCTTTGTCGTATAAAATGGCATGAATATCCTGTTTAAATCCTCTTCAGGTATACCCCTGCCATTGTCTTTGACATCGATAAATACACCATCTCTGTCTAAATGAATACCCCTCTCTATATTTATCCATACTTTCTCGCCGGCATCAAGGGCATTATGGATAAGATTCCTTATTGCCTGCTTTATCAGGGGCTCATCCGCCTTGATTACAACATCATCGTTAAAAGAAAAATTTATCTTGTGTCCGGACTCTCCCATTCCTTGAATTACATCCCTGATAGAGCTTGTCAGGTTTGTATCGGCTTTTTTCATCGGCTCTGACTTCGAGAATTTAAGCAGCTCCTCCATGACGAGATTCATTTCGCTGATTTCATTGATAATGTTCTGAACAATCTCTCTTCTGCTGTCGTTTTCGTCAAGACTTTTCAGGAGAAGCCTTGCATAGCCGACTATAACGCCCATAGGATTCCTGAATTCATGTGCAATCCCTGCAGACATCTCTCCGAGCGCAGCGAATCTCTCCTTTATTACAAGCTGGTCTTTGAGGGATTTTATTTCATCTCCGAGGGCCCGGAATGCATTTACAACGGTATTTATCTCCGCACTTTCTGTTTTTGCTTCTTCCTTCTTCAAAAGGCGGGGCAGGAATATTGCAACAATAAAGAGTAATATTAGAAATACCGAGGCTGTTAAGAAAATAATGAGGCTTTCCGGGGATGTTTTCATGTAATCGTTCACTGGCAAATGACAGGCAGGTGTCGTATAAAGTCAATCACCTGCCTGTCATTCGCCTTTCCTGTTAATCATCTCTATGAGTTTATCTGCAGGCATTGCTCCGGAATAAATCTTGCCATCGGGCATTATCATTGTAGGGGTGCCTGTAATACCAAGGGATTCGGCCAGTTTTATATTATTATCTATTTCCTTTGTGTCACAATCGGTTTTAGGAATAGGTTTATTTTCAAAATTGTCTTCAAGCATATTTAAAGATTTGTTGCATACAATACTTTTGGATTTCCAGTATGCATCCTTATGCATCTTTAACGGAAATAGTTTTATATAAAAAACAATATCTTTTCTCTTTTCTAAAACCTTCTTCATCTCCTGATGAAGTTTCCCGCAGTACGGTCAATCGGGGTCTGTAAATACAATCACCTTTTTGGCCGCACTGGCGTTGCCCATGACCAATGCATTGTTCAACGGTATCTTCGAGAAATTAGTCTTCCCCAAGGGGATTTTCTGGACACTTTCCGCTGTTTTATTCGCACCTGTGCTTACCTCGATTATCGGGCCTGGCAGGATATACTTTTTGGAGAAATCTACATAAAACATGCCCTTTTTTCCATTGTCGTCTATGGATATTTCCCAAAGGCTCTTTACAGGACTCATCTGGATGTTTAAAACCTTCGCATGGGAAAGGTTCATCTTTTTAAGTATGCCGCTAACCTCCTGTTTGTTTAACGAATGGCATTTTCTGCAATCTCCCTCGCAGCCGCTGCTGCTAAAGGCATTTGCGATGTTTAAATCGAAATGCGGGAACAAAAAATAGAAAGCAAATATAAGTGTCAATATAAATCTCATAAGGGATACCTCCTTGTTTGCTTTATAATAACATAATATTTCCTTTCAATTTCAAGGCATTTTTTGGTATAATTTTCTCGCAATGGAAGAAATGGAAATACCTGACAACAAACGCATCCAGAAGGCATCGCTCGAGGCTTTGTTGTTTGCAGCCGGAGAGCCTGTTACAGTAAGCGCTATTGTAAAGACAACCGAAATACCCGAGCCCGAGATTAAAAAATTAATGGACGAATTAATCTCTGATTACAGGGAGAGAAATTCAGGAATACTGGTTGCCGAGATCGCTGACGGCTATCAGATGGTTACAAATCCCGATTTTTCGATGTGGGTGAAGAAATTCAAAAATATAAACCAGACAAGCAAGCTGTCGCCGCCGACCCTTGAAACTCTTGCAATCATAGCCTACAAACAGCCGATAACAAAGCTCGAAATAGACCAGTTGAGAGGTGTTAACTCTGACGGTACTGTCAAGAGCCTGCTGGACAAGAGACTTATCAGGATTGTCGGCAAAAAAGAGACTCCGGGCAGGCCGTTTCTCTACGGGACAACAAAGGAGTTTCTGCAGTACTTCGGTCTTAAAAACTTAAGCGATCTGCCGCCAATTAATGATTTTTTAAGGGATGAGGCAGCATAAACTTTGAACACGAGAGGAGAAAATAGTATGAAAAAGATCTATGCATTGTTGTTCGTTATCTTCCTTTTCTCATCATCTGCCGCTTATGCTAACACTTATACCGTTAAAAACGGCGACTCTTTATATAAGATCTCAAAAAGATTCAATATTCCCGAATCTGAAATAAAGAAAGCAAATAATCTGAAATCAAATAAACTGAGCATAGGGATGAAACTGGCCATTCCTAATGCCAAAAAGAAAAACAGCGAGAGCTCTAACAGAAATTATCACTCGGTCAAAAAGGGCGATACCCTAAAGAAGATTGCAAAGCAGTATTCGATACCAGAAAAGGAATTAAAAGAAATTAACAACCTCAAGACAGATAAACTGAAGGTTGGTCGGCAGATTTTAGTGAAGAAAACATCTCAGAGTATTGAAGATTCCCGTAAAACATTTTATAAAGAAAAATCCCCCCAGAATACAGAGGAAGAGAGAACATATACGGTTAAAAAAGGAGACAACATCTGGAGGATTGCAAAGAGGTTTGATATAAGCGTAGAAGAGCTTAAGGAAATAAATGGACTGCAGAACAACTCCCTGAAAACAGGACAAAAGCTTGTTGTTTCAAAAACAGCAGCAGAGCCCAAGGAGACCGAAGATATTAAGGCAATACAGGCCAGCTATGACAGAAAGGCAACACCTGTCATAACATCTGCGAGATTGGAAGAGGTAAAAGAGCTTTCAAACTCAAAAGACCTCTCAAAGATGAGCATAAATGAAAGACTCATACTATTTGCAAAAAAGATGCTGCATCTGCCATATAAATTCGGCGGCAATGGCTCTTTTGGACTTGATTGCTCTGCATATGTTCAGAAGGTATACGGAATTGCAGGAATCAATCTGCCTCGTAGTGCAAGAGAACAGTTCGGCGTGGGAGAGTCCGTGGATAAAGATGAGCTCTCAACCGGAGACCTGGTGTTTTTCAGGACATATGCATCTTTTCCGTCACATGTTGGTATATATCTCGGCAATAATCTCTTCATTCATGCATCCACAAGGTCTAAAAAGATCACTATTGACAGCCTTGAAAGCCCGTATTATTTGAAGCGTTTTATTGGCGCAAAGAGATTGATAGAGGAAGACGAAGTAAAAATAACCGAACCTCCGGAGGTTTGGTCAAAAGAAAAGAACTAACCTCTTAATACCTCCGGATTTGAGTGGTATATATATACATGAAAGTAAGGGCACATCTCTATATTTCCGGAAGAGTTCAAGGGGTTTATTACAGAGCATTTACTCAGGAAGTTGCCGATTCCCTCGGACTGACAGGATGGGTTAGAAACCGGCCTGATAGAAAAGTCGAAGCGGTCTTTGAAGGGGAAAAGGATTTAATCGAAAAAGCCATTATGAAATGTCATCAGGGACCTCCTGCCTCACGGGTAACAGACATTGATGTCACATGGGAAAACCAACTGGAAGACTTCAGCGACTTCAGGATAAGGTATTGATTTGTAAACCATCCCAGTCGCTTTTAGTTGACATTTAGTTTGGATTTCAGAGAAAATAATCTGTGATTGACAGTCTGGAAGATAAGATCATCTTAAGCGGATATTCGATAACCAAAGAAGAAGCGCTCCAGCTTGTTCAAATCCAGCCTTCAGCCTTCAGCCTTCAGCATTTTTTTAATCTATTCTCTGCTGCCAACAGGATAAGAGAGACTTTCAGGGAAAATTCTGTTGACCTGTGTTCTATTGTCAATGCAAAATCAGGAGCATGTCCGGAAGACTGCTCCTACTGCGCTCAGTCGTCAAAGAGCAAAATCGAAGTTCTCGTTTATCCCCTCGTTAAAAAAGATATTGTGATTGACAAGGCAAAAGAGGCAAAAGACGCAGGTGTTAAAAGATTTTGTGTAGTAACAAGCGGCAGAAAGATCGGTAAAAATGAACTTATAGAGATAGCATCGATGATTACAGACATAAGGAGTATAGGTCTTCTTCCATGCGCAACATTGGGACTTATGGATAAGGAAGAGCTTTCCTTTCTTAAAGAAAGCGGCCTTGAACGCTACCACCACAACCTCGAAACATCAGAGAGATTCTTTCCTGAAATATGCAGAACCCATACATATCACGACAAGTTAAAAACAATTGATGCAGCAAAAGCTGTTGGACTTTCCATCTGTTCAGGAGGCATATTTGGCTTAGGGGAAACATGGCAGGACAGGATAGACATGGCCTTTGCAATAAAAGAATTAAATGTGGATTCTGTGCCTATCAATTTTTTAATACCTGTCAAAGGCACATCCATGGGTGACAGAGACTTCCTCCACCCGTTTGAAGCCCTTAAGATTATAAGCCTTTACAGGTTCATACTCCCGGAAAAGGAGATACGGGTCTGCGGCGGAAGGATGCAAATACTCGGAGAGTTCAACTCAATGGTCTTCATGGCCGGTGCAGACGCCCTGCTCACAGGGAATTACCTCACAACAACAGGCAGGACATTCAAAGACGATCTGAGGCTTATAGAGCAATACGGATTAAGGGTACTATAGCAATTTATAGATGTCAGCAGGGTGCGGCTGACAAGTTACTCCATTATTGCGCCGCTGCTGGCAGAGCTGACGAGCTTTGCATATCTCGCAAGATAGCCGTGCCTTATTTTTGGCTTTGGCTGTTTCCATTGAGAGAGCCTCTTTTTAATCTCTTCATCAGGAATCAAGACTTCTATCTTTCTTTTGGGGATATCTATTTTTATTTTATCTCCATTCTTCAATACAGCAATCGGTCCTCCCTCCATTGCCTCTGGAGAGATATGGCCTATGCATGGCCCACGCGTGCCGCCGGAGAATCTGCCGTCAGTTATAAGTGCAACAGATTCGCTCAACCCCATACCAGCTATCGCAGATGTTGGAGATAACATCTCTCTCATGCCAGGGCCTCCTTTTGGCCCCTCATATCTTATGACAACCACATCGCCCGCCTTAATATTTCCGTTCAATATAGCCTTCATTCCTTCTTCCTCTGAATCAAACACCCTGGCAGTTCCCTCAAATCTCATCATGTTCTTGCTTACAGCAGTCTGTTTAACAACAGCTCCTTGAGGTGCAAGGTTACCCTTTAGTATGGCAATGCCGCCCTCCTTGTGGTGAGCCTTATCCAAAGGTCTTATAACATCACCGTCCATCACACACGCCTGTTCAGCAATCTCAAGAATATTCTTCCCGGAAACTGTTGGATTTTGATTAAGCATATCCTTCAATCTCTTCAAGACAGCAGGAATTCCGCCGGCATAATCGAGGTCTTCCATGTAATGCTGTCCGCCCGGAATCATATTGGCTATATGGGGCGTTTTCCTGCTTAATTCATCAAAAGTCTCAAGGGGCAATTTAACTCCTGCCTCGTGGGCAATTGCAGGGATGTGTAAAACAGTATTGGTAGAGCCTCCAAGTGCGAGGTCAACCATGATTGCATTCTGAAACGCCCTGTCTGTCATTATCTTTCTCGGGGTAATATTCTTCTTTATTAACTCCACTATCTTTACTCCGCTTTCAAATGCAATTCTCTTCTTATGTGCCAATACAGCAGGAGATGTAGCACATCCGGGCAGGCTCATTCCAAGGGATTCCGTCACGCATGCCATTGTGTTGGCTGTGTACATTCCCTGACACGAGCCGGCGCCCGGACAGGCGCACATCTCAAGCGCCTGAAGTTCATCATCCTTTATCAAACCCTTTTTGTATTTACCCACAGCCTCAAAGGTGTCGCTTGTAAGGTTAAGCCTCCTGCCCATATAGTGCCCTGATAGCATAGGGCCTGCAGTAACTACAATGCTTGGTATATTTAGTCTTGCAGCAGCCATAAGCATGCCGGGCGTTATCTTATCGCAGTTTGTAAGAAGAACAAGGCCGTCAAGCTGATGAGCCTCTGCAATTGTCTCTACCATGTCCGCAATAAGCTCCCTCGAAGGGAGGGAATAATGCATTCCCCTGTGCCCCATTGCAATTCCATCGCAAATTCCGGGAATGCCAAAAAAGAAAGGGTAGCCGCCTCCTGTATGTACACCCTTTTCTATAAATCTCTCTAAATCTCTCATGCCAATGTGGCCCGGAATAATATCCGTAAAACTGGTTGCAACACCAATAAAAGGCTTGTTCATCTCGCTCTTAGGAATGCCTGTTGCATAAAGGAGTGCCCTGTGCGGTACGCGCTCAAGACCTTCCTTTATAATCCTGCTCCTTTTGACCATAAAAATCCCCTTTCCCTATTTTTTGGAATGAAAACAAAGACTAAAGAACTTAATTCTAATTCATTGAATGATGTTTTTTATACTCTCTTATCAGCTCCGCTATCTTATCCTTTTTGTAGAGCTTTTCCTTTTTAATCCTGTGCATTTCTGCTTCTTCTTCAGGCGTAAGATAGGGTTTTCTATTAAATTCCGACAGTTGGCTATCCAGTTCTCTGTGCTCCTGATAGATGCGTCTGAATTCCTCGTTCTCCCTTTTTAAGGCGTCTACGATTTCTTCTTCTTTCATGGCAGCCTCCTATATATGGCGAGATTTATAAAATAAATTTTACACCAAAATGATAAAAAAAACATTACTAAAAACAACTACTCATCCTTAGAAAAGAGGGTAGCAAGCATATTATAAAAGAACAGAAAAATGGATGCCACCTCCATAAGACCAAAGGCAACAGAAAGCCCTTTATATAATACAACTTCAGGGCTGTTTATCTGAAGGGCATAAAACAAGAGCATACCGACAAGCCCGATATTGGCGAGATAGAACTGTACTTCACCCATTTTTACGCTCTTTAATCTCTTTCCTGCAAATCTCGGAAGTATATGATACCCAACTCCGTATATCATCATGGACACCCATCCGAGCATATTAAGGTGGGAATGGATAAATTTGAGATAGAGATAAGACGGATTGGCAAGCATAACGACTCCGAAAAAAGCTGCCAATGCAAGGTATACTATGCTCATCATGATAAAGTTTCTTACAAATCTGTCCATAACTTTCCTCCTGTTGGATTCTTTATTTTAATATAATAAAATAATAAACCAAAACAATGTTTGATGCTATGATGGAAGTCATAAGGGCTATATGACCGGCGTCATAAAATAAATCCGCAGTTTCATGTATCTTAAAAATAAGAACTAAGCCTTAAAAAGGAGGTTACGAATGGAAGCAACAAAAAAGAGGGTAACAAAAGATACCGTAATCGGCGACCTTATCAAAGAGAATCCGTCAGCAATGAAGATCATCGAAAAATACTTCGGGAATGGATGCTTTACATGCCCGGGCATAAAGGTCGAGTCAGTCGGCTTCGGGGCTATGATGCACAATGTCGACCCCGAAAAGGTAGTGAAAGAAATCAACGAACTGGAGGAAAACTGATATGCAGGGAGCAAAAGAGATTAAATGCTTTGTTTGCGGGACGACCGACAAAGAGAGGGTTTACCTTCCGTGTGTTCATGAAGGGGAAGAAAAACTCGTCTGCGTCAGATGCCTTCCCATATTGATACACGGAGCGCACTAAATTTACTTCCCGATGTCTGGTACAATTGAAGGCTTTTTGGGTTTTACACCTAAATCAGGCACTACTGTATCCTTTTTCTGCTCTTGTTTAGTCGCGGGCTTCTCAGGTGCCTTTTTCACTGGTTCCTGTTTCTTAGGTGCCGGTTTTTTTACTACTGGCGGCTTTTTAACCTCTTCAACAGCAGGTTTAGGTTGTATTACTGGTTTAGGTTGTATTACTGGTTTTTGAGGCTCGGGCTTTTCTACCGACGGCTTTTTAGCCTTATCAATAGCAGGCTGTGGCGGAATGGCTTTTAGCTGAGTCTCAGGCTTCACGCCAGGCACATCAATAGGTTTCTTGATTTCAATGGGCTCTTTAGGCTTTATGCCAGGCTCTATGATACCCGGTTTTTGCTCATGAGGTCTTTCCTGTTTAGCCGCAGGCTTCTCAACTGATGGCTTTTTAATCTCAGGCTCAGGCCGTGGAGGCGAAGGTGGTGATGGTGGAGGCGTGGGCTGAACTGCTTCAGGTTTCGCCTCTGGTGCCTTAGATGGCTTCTCAGGCATTGGAACCTTGGATTGAAGGAGGATTATGCTTATTCTTCTGTTTCTTGGGTCATTTGGAGCATCCTTAAGCAACAGTTCAGTGTCAGCGTATCCGACAACCCTTGCAATCCTGCCGGGCTCTATACCGTTCGCTTCAAGCTCTCTCCTTGCCGAAGATGCCCTGTCTGTGGAAAGCTCCCAGTTTGTGACCCGTCCTGCTTTCAAAGGCGCTGCATCCGTATGACCCTCAACTGCAATCCTGTTGGATGTATCCTTTATGTTTTCACCAACTAATTTTAATATTTCTTTAGCACTTGGGGTAAGCTGCGCACTGCCGGGAAGAAACATAGATTTTCCTTCCATATCAACAAGCTGAATCCTTACTCCGCCCTCATAAATATCCACAATGGCCTGGTCCTTCAATGCCCTCAATTTTTCTTCAATTGCCTTTTTCAGTTTTTCCTTTATATCCTCTGGAGAAACTGCTGAAGCGCCCTCTCCGAAATCAAAAGGGGATTTTTGTTCTGCGCCAGGTTGTTGCTGCATCACCTGTTGTTGCCCTTCCATCATAAAAGACTGACCTGCTTTTTCAAAAATGCTGAAATGCTTGAAATACTCTGACAGAGCAGCCCTCTTTTCTGGAGAAACCATTGCGAGAAGCCACATGAGCAGGAAGAATGCCATCATTGCTGTCACAAAATCCGCATAGGCAACCTTCCAGCTTCCGCCATGGTGGCCTTCATGACCTTTTTTGATTTTTTTTATGATTATTGATTTAGATTTGTCTGCCATAACACCAAGTGGATGAGTAAATGGGTCAATGAGTGTATGAGTTAATGAGTGTATGAGATTTTACCCATATACCCATCTACTCATTCACCCATTTACTCATTTACTTCTTCAGCTCTCTTATTGCCTCTTCAACCTCTACAAATGTGGGTTTCACATTACCGGGAATAACCCTTCTGCCGAACTCAACCGCTATCTGTGGGGCTGCACCGCCGACAAATGCAACGAGGGCAACCTTCAGGACATTCAGATATTCCTTATCTTCATTGGCAGTGTACTCCATATTTCTTGCCATAGGACCAACAAATCCGTAACACATCAACACTCCCAGGAATGTTCCGACGAGTGCAGCTCCGATGCTGTGTCCCAAAACTTCAGGAGGCTCGCTGATCTTTGCCATTGTCAGGATAACACCTATTACTGCAGCAACAATACCGAGCCCTGGGAGGGCATCTGCCACATTATTTACACTTTTTGACGGTATCATCAGTTCTTCATGATGCGCCTCAAGCTCTGTGTCCAGCAGCGACTCTAATTCATGCGGAGCTATGCTGGTTGTCATAACAGTCCTTAGGGTATCTGTAACCAGAGCCACTGCATGATGGTTTTTCAGAAATTTGGGATAATTGCTGAAAATCTTGCTCTCTTCCGGATTATCAACATCTGCCTCTATAGAGACAAGTCCCTCTTTTCTAATCTTGGAAAATATCTCGCTCATTAACAGGAGGACTTCCATGTAATCTGCCTTGGAATATGCCTTGCCGCTGAGTATTCTTAGAACACCGCTTATGACAGCCTTTATAACCTTCATTGGAGAGGCTATAATAAATCCTCCGATAGCTGCGCCTCCGATTATCAAATATTCCGAGGGCTGAAAAAGGACATGCAGATTACCGCCATTCCATAAATAGCCTCCGATCACAGACGATAGAACTACCAGTGCGCCTATTATTGCAAACATCTAATTACCGATTACCTCCGCTTCTCCCTGAGCATCTCCCTCTGTCTTCTGAAAACAAACTTTACTATCTCGTCTCTCATATCTTCATCCATTGCGATAAACTTGACAGCAATAGCATGGCTATTTATCTGTTTGTCAACCTTGACCACCTCTCCATAAATATAAAGGGCTACAGGCGGCATCATGGGGAGTATCATCTTTATTTCAAGGACGTCCCCTCGATTATAGGGTTCCATGGAAGTAAAACCCAAACCACCGCCACTGATATTAATTTGTGCAAATGGCAGCGATCCAAAACCTTCCCTCTGAAAAGTAAGCATATTGATAAGTGAATCGAGCTTTGCATTGAGCATCTTCAACCAGTCGGAAAGAAGCTTGTCTTCCACATCTGTCAATGTCTGATACTCGGCTAAAACGGTCTCTCCAGATATTTTGGACCTTATGCCCTGACGCTCTTCAGGAGGCACAAGGCGGACAGCAAAAGGAACATTAGCGTCTACCCTCGAAAATTCCCTCATTCTTGCATACCTTTCATCACTATTTTGCATTTTTACATCCTTGCTTGGCACAGCCATTATACCATAGTTTCATCATCATTAGTTCGCTATTACAAGCTCAACCCTTCTATTTTTGGCCCTTCCGTCTTCTGTATCGTTGCCTGTTAACGGCCTGTATTCTCCATACCCTGCTATGGAAAATCTATTCGGATCTACCCCTTTTGTAATAAAAAAGTGAAGTACACTTGCTGCCCTCGAAGTAGAAAGTTCCCAGTTGGAAGCGTATTTTCCACCCGATGTTGGAATATTGTCAGTATGTCCCTCTATCGTAATTCTCCCCGGCGCATTGCTGAGAGACTTAGAAAGCTTTTCGAGCATGCCGAACGCCTCCTGCTTTATATCAGCAGAGCCTGAAGCAAAAAGCACTGCATCAGAAAATGTTACTACCACTCCCCTTGGGTCGCTCTTTACAGACACTCCAGAAACATCCGTAATAAGTTTCTTTATATCCTCAATAACCGCCTTGTTCCTGTCCTCATAAAGCGGAATAGGCTCATCTATTACCTTGAAAGCCTGTTTAAGCGAGCCTGAAAATCTCTCGATCTTAGCCATATCCATTGTGGATAAGGCATAAAGAGCAGCAAAAAAGGTGAACATCAGGGTGATAAAATCAGCGTATGATATCAGCCACCGCTCAACATTTTCGTGTTCTTCTTCTTTTTTGCGTCTTCTCAACTATTGCCTCCTAAATGCAGTAGATAGGTATATGAGTAAATGAGTATATGAGTTATGGGATTAAAACCCATTTACCCATTCACTCATTAACCCTTTAACCATCTCACTCTGTCTTTTCGTGTTCTGCAAGAAATGCATTCAGTCTTGTTTTAAGAAAATACGGGTTCATACCGCTCTCTACGCCTACTACTCCTTCTACAATCAGCTCTCTTATAAATACTTCTTCCTTCAGCCTGTTCATTATCTTTTTTGCAATCGGCAAAAATATAAGGTTCGCAGAGCCGACGCCGTATATTGTCGCAACAAAGGCCACTGCTATGCCGCTGCCTATTTTTGAAGGGTCGGTAACATTCTTCATAACCTGTATAAGGCCTAAAACAGCGCCGAGTATCCCTATCGTAGGAGCATAACCTCCGGCAGACTCAAAGACCTTTGATGCGTTTTTCATCTTCTCCTCATATGTTGTCACTTCCTGATAAAGTATCTCCTTTATCATTGCAGGGGCCATTCCGTCTACGACAAGATTCAGTCCCTTCCTCAGGAATGGATTCTCTATATTCTTGATTTCGGACTCAAGGGCAATAAGACCCATCTTTCTCGCTTTAACAAGAATTCCCAATATGTCTTCGATTATTTCCGAAGGAGAAGATGACTTTCCGCCGAATACCATGCCGAGGGCCTTAGTGGCATTCAAGATATCCCTCATAGAAAAGCTTAGCAAAGTTGCGCCGAAAGTACCTCCAAATACAATCAATGCTGCAGCAGCCTGAACAAGATGGGTTGTGGTGCCACCCTCGATAATGTTGCCGGCAACTATTGCGCCTATGCCTAAAATAATACCTAAAAACGCAGCGATATCCATTTAATAATCTTCCACCCTCTCACATGAATATATTAATTTTACTAATTATTTTCAGGATTGTAAACTCACATACGCTGTAATGTTCGAGTTTATTGCTTATATCGCATAACCGTGAGGCAAAAAAAACAGCAGAATCAATACCTGCTGTCTTATCGAAAATCTTGCTAAGAACTTATTTATACCGTTCCCTTAATCTGAACCCATGCCTCTCTTAATTCTTTTAGCAAGTTGGTCACATGTTTAATCTTGTTCCCGTCATTCTTTGCATTTGCCAGAACAAGTTCCCTCATCATATGAAGATATAGATTTTGCAAATTAAGGGCAATCTCTCCACCAACCTCTAAGTTAAGGGCATTAAGCAGTTCCTCGATGATTGCTATGGCTTTGTCTATATATTTTATCTTTATCGGCACTTCCCGCATGTTTATGGCAGTGGCAGCCTTATCGAGAAAGTCAATTGCGCCGTCATAAAGCATTATAACCAGTTCAACAGGATTATAGGCTGTTGTTACTTTTGTCTGAGTGTAGGCATTGCGGGCATATGCTGCATTAACCATTATTTACCTCCAAAGGTTTTTCCGAGTTTGTCCATCTGCTGCGTCAAATAACTGCTTGTTCCCTGAAGCTGGTTCAACAGTCTATCGAGGGCAATAAATTTCTTTCTGAGGGCCACTTCGGTTGTCTGAAGTCTCCTCTCGAGGTTTTCTGCGTTTTTCTGAACATTTTTTACGCTATCCTGATAACCGCTCTTCTTTACAGGGAGTATAGTGTTTACATAGTCTCCCAAAGACACATCGAGGGATTTCGCCATTGTATTTATCGTAGTAACAACATTAGACTGACTGCTCGAAACCGCGCTGTCAAACGTAGTGCTGTTAAGGCTTAACACGCCGTTTTTATCGTGGGTTAAGCCTAAAGATACGAGGGTTGCATTGTTGTAAGTTCTGGTTATCACTGTACGGAGTTCATTCTGCAAGCTCAAAGATGTTGCATCTCCGCTTAAAATACCTCTTGTAGTGGCATTTCCTCTAAGGTCTTTTATCGTGCTCATCACCTGATTGTAAGATGAAACAAAGGAATTTACTTTACTCTTCAACGAACTTGGGTCGTTCTCGACAGTAAGCGTAAACTCTGTTGGATCGCTCTTCTTTATAAGGTTCATGGTAACACCTGTAATAACATCCGTAACAGTATTGCTTGACCTTGCAACAGTCAAGCCGTTAACCGTAATGCTCGCATCCGCTGCCGCCTGCGTCGTGGTCATGTTGCCTGATGCAAGGCTTGAAAGCCCTGCGGTATCTGTCTCTCCGGCACCTCCGTAAGTGCCGTCATTGTTTTCATCAACTGTTAATGAAATCGTATTTGATGCGCCTGTTGTATTGGATGTAAGAGTGAGTTTATATGTACCGTCAACCGTATCGTCCCCTGTTGTCGATGAGCCTGTATTAACGGTATCGGTTGTAGGATCAAAGCCTAAAATCTGCTCTGCGGTTGTCGAAGTGCTCCCCCATAAGATATTGGCATTAGGGCCTGCGCTGTTGGTAATCTTAAATTTGCTTAAAGTAGTATCATATTCTACAGCAAATGTATTTGTAGTTCCCGGCGCCGAATTTAATGCCGTCTGGATTGCAGTTGCAAGCCCGCTGGAAGTATAGGTTCCTTCAGCTATCGTTGCAGTCCTGTCTGCAGTGCCGTCATTGAATACTATTGTTTTATTATTGGCGTCTATAACAAAACTGCTGCTCTCTTTTACTATGGAAGCAGTAACTCCTGCGCTTGCAGAGTTGATGGCATCCTTTATGCCTGAAAGGGTATTATTGGTAGAATTAATGGTTATCTCCTTTGCTGTACTGCTGCCCACCTGAATCTTTATCTTCTGCGTGGTATTTACGGAAAGATCGGCAACCTTCATTGTCTGAGAGCCGAACCTGAGAGATGAAAGGCTCTGTGCCGCAGCAAGAGAGCCTATTTTCATAGTATAGGTTCCCGCAGTGGCTGTGCTTGAAGCAGTGGCTGTCATATAAGAGGTGTCGGACACTGTTGCCTTCATTCCCACAAGGCTTGAGTCTTTTAAAGAAGTAACAGCGCTCTTAAAGCTCGAAACGCTGCTTAACAATGCTGCATATGCGCTTATCTTTGCCTGATAGCCCGCCTCTTTTTGCTTGAGCTTAAGCAGAGGCTGCCTTTCAACCTGCATAAGCTGCTGAACTATAGCGCTTGTATCAATGCTCGAACCTGAAGTCCCTAAAGGGTTAACTGCCATCTTACACCTCTATTAAAATTCTGTAAATAAGCATACGTTTATGAGTATATGGGTTTATGAGTATATGAGTTAACAGGTATAAGAAATTTTTTTCACCCATCCACCCATTTACTCATTCACCCATTCACACTTCCTTGCTGAAGAGGCTTTCTACATTGTCTTTGAATTTTTTAATCATGTTTATATATTCCTCGGGAGGAAACTGTCTTACGACCTCACCCTTCTTATCTAAAACCCTTATCACTACATTCTTTTCTTTATCAAGGGCAAATACGGCCTTTAAATCAAGCAATCCATTTCCTGAAGTTACGGTCTGTTTGTCTCTGTTTTGCTGCTTATCCTTGAGCCCCTCTCTTATGGAGGGGTCTATGTTTAATGCACCCAATGATTCGGCTTTACCATTAGCAGACTTGCCGCTTGTGCCGGCATTATTATTGGCAGTGTTTTCTATCTGACCTTTAACTGCAGGCATATTTATGTTTATGCCGTCAATCTTCATCTTATTTGCCTCAACCAGTTTATGGGTTTCTGAGTATATGAGTTAATGGGTAAAAGAAATTTTTTTTCACTCATCCACCCATTAACTCATTCACCCATCTACTTATTTTGTGAATCCTGTTTTTAGTTGGGCGGCCCCCAAAATATGGAGGCCTGCCCTTTATCTGTTAATACTATCAGACTACCTTCCGCCCAGAAGTGCAAGGACATTCTGGGGCAGAGTATTAGCCTGCGACAGCACCGATATGCCTGCCTGCTGCATTATCATGGCCTTTGTCAGGTTTGCAGTCTCCACTGCAAAGTCTGCATCCATGATTCTCGAACGGGCTGATGTAATGTTCTCACGAACATTGTCAAGGTTTGCAATAGTTGATGTCAGCCTGTTCTGGACAGCACCAAGTTTCGCCTTTTCACCAGTGATTGTGTCAAGTGCCTGCTTTGCAGCAAGCATGGTTACATTGGCAAGACCTACATCAGTAACAGCAACTGCGTTCACAGAATTTGCCGTAAGGGATATGCTTGTAGTGTTGCTCGTAAGGCCAAACGCCGGAGCAGCGTCACTATGCACAGACAAGCTTGTCTTTGTCAATCCTGCATTGAAGATTATCTTTCCGTTATGGCCTGCGCTTACTGATGTGGAGCCTGAATCAAAGGGCTTTGCTGTTATAAAGCTTGCATTTGTCACATTGGCGTCGACAGATATATCGATACCCGCGCCTGTTGTATTTGTAAGAACCAGTCTCGAATCGGATGCGGCTGCACCATCCACCACCTCAACAGAAGCTGTTACACCTGTAGAGGCGCTCTTTGCATTAATCGCGCTGGCAAGATTGGCAATTGCAGTAATACCGCCGTCGGTTGCAACTGCTGTAGCACCGCTTGCAAGCACAAAACTGCCTATTGCAACACCATTAATTGTCAGATAACCGGAATTGACAAATGTTGTGCTCTGGGCAGTAGTTGCAAGAACCATATTATTCTGACTCGATACCATGGCATTTCCAAAGCTGAATGCAGTTACCCCATGGGAGGCTGTGTACTGGTTGATGCGGTTGATAATGTTGATACTATTGTTCTTATAGTCGGATGCTGTTGTGATAGCATCTCCGAGATCAACGCCTTCGAGGGTAGATGTGCCAAGAAGGCCGCCACTTACATAAGACTTTGCAGCAGCCCGTCCAACATCGCTTGCTGCCAGTGCAGATGAGTAAGTAGTCGATACACCCATTGATGTCGGTGTTACACTTGTTGTGGATATGTTGATTGTCTCATTGACATCAACACCGACCTGGATATTGAGACTTTTTGCCTGATTCAGGAATTGCTCGCCATTGTACTTTGTCTGGGTAACAATTCTGTTTAGCTCTGAAACAAGCTGGCGGACTTCCTGGTTCATAGAGCTTCTGTCAGAAGATGTGTTGTAGCTCGATGCCTGATTTGCAAGCTCGTAGATCCTCTGCAGGGCATTGATCATCTCATCCATGGCGCCTTCAGCAGTCTGGGCAAAGGAAACACCGTCATTTGCGTTTCTCATTGCAACGGATAGACCATTGATCTGTGTGGTCATTCTTGTAGCAATGGCAAGGCCTGCTGCATCGTCCTTTGCTGAATTGATTCTTAAGGTGGATGAAAGCCTCTGCATTGCCTGGGCAAGAGGATTTTCTGATTTTCTCAGGTTCCTCTGAGCATTCAGAGCATATAAGTTGGTATTAATTGATAGAGCCATTTTTTCCTCCTTGATTTTTTACTTCCGGGCATCCTGCCCTTTTTGCATCAGGAACAATGCCTTATTTGATTACCACCTCCTTTTTTCTTAATTTTGGCTTTTTAAACCGTTTCAGGCATTACCCTTTTGCTCTTGTCTAAGTTATCGGAGGGAATATTTAAAAACTTTAGCGCCTGCTTTAAAAATATAAAGAAAATTTACGGCAGATATTTAGCTTGTATTTCAATGTGTTAATAAAATCAAGAGTGCTGTGCCACGTTAAACTTTCAACAAATCCCCTGCAAATTTTATATAATCGTCATCCTTAGGCAGTTTCCCCCACCATTTGGCAAAAAATCTTATTCTTTGCTTCCACTCATCTCCTGATTCTGCCGAAGGCGGTTGACTGTCGCTCTGTCGCTCTGCCGCTCTGCCGCTATCCATTGGCTCAGAGTTACCCCCCCTTTGCCCCCCCTTAGTAAGGGGGGGATGGGGGGGTATAAATGTCTCTCTAAACACAAATCCAAGGCAATCAGGCAAATATTTTACAGGATAGTCTTTATCCTTCGCAGAAAGACAAGCATCAACCTCTATGAGATGATTTGCAATACCCTCATCGAATCCGCCTATGGATTCAAACACCCTCCTGTGCATGCCAATCAAGCCTCCACCTACCGCATCTCGAGACGGGGACAGTCCCGATTCTACGACTCCGCTTTGCTCCGTCCGTAAATCTGGGACAGTCCCCTCTGTCGCTCTGTCGCTCTGTCGCTCTTCTTTTATAAAATAAGGCGCAAAGTTGAAATCAAATCCTATTCCAAGACAATACGGTGTCATGTCGGGATTTCTCAGCGGAATTCCTGCTACGCCGCCCTTCAATGCATCAAGCAATCCCTCGTCCTTAAAATAAACAATGCCCGGCTTCATAAAGATAAGATATTCTCCTGTTGACGCCTCGGCTCCTTTGTTATAAAGTGACGAAATATTATCGCCCTGTGAATCGACTATCCTTATATCTCCAGAAACTCCTGAAAGCATTTCCTTCATATTTTCATCATTTATTACTATTACAACTTCCCAGTCAGGATATTTAACATTCTGGGAAAGAGATGTGAGGGTCGATAAAAGCGACTCTGCATCATTGCCGGAAGGAATAATAAAGCTCGCTCTTCCGTTAACCACTCCTAACTCTTGACTCTTAACTCTTGACTCTTGAACCTTTGCCTTTTGCCCTTTACCCTTTGCCTTGTCCTGCCTGCATTCAAGAATATGACTTATTACTTCAAGCCCCCTTTCTACCGCCTTCCCGTCAAGCCGATAAAAAGATTGCCTTAAATATTCTTCCACATTCCTCTTTATATCCTCAGGCACGCCATTTTCTATTGTCTCATATAAATTTTTCCAGTTTCCCGGAGGAAACACCGACTGAGCAACCCCCATCTCAACATAGTAGTCCTTTTTCCCGTCCCTGCTCGGAATGGCGAATAAAGGCTTGTCAAATGCAACAGCCTCAAGAGCAAGGGTTGTCTTTCCGAGGGTAACGCAATAGTCTGCAATAGAAAGAAGGGCATAAGGGTCGTAAGTGTAAAGAACAACGGCAGACGGCGCCCGTTCTTTTATGCGCTCCTCTATCTTTAGATAGCTGCCGCGCATTATATTCGGATGCCATTTAAAAACAGCAACTATATCATCGCTGAGCCCGTCAAGGAATTTCTCCCATACAACCCCGTCTATTATCGCTCCCCACTCAAGGTCAACCAGAAAGAGAAGCACCTTCTTGCCCTCCGGTATTTTCAGCTCAGCCTTAATCTGTTTTTTTCTGGCAGGTTCCAAATACATCTTCTTTGCATTGTCGAGATGAGTATTGCCCACAAGGACTATCTTATCTCCCGAGCATTTGTGAGACACAAGCATATTCATTGTAGCCTCGCCCCATAAGAGGTCGGCAGTGGAATATTCCGTATGGGCGCTGAAGCTCAGACGGCTTTCATGGTAGTCGCCTTCCTGCAGCGTAATAAAGGGGATACCGTGTTGGTTTGATAAATGACCTATAAGCTTCCCCCACCTGTTACGCTCATGAAGCGCAAGGAAGATATCGGGCTTTTCCCTTTTTATAAACTCTTCAAGACAAAAGTATTCCTCAAAACATGTGCTAAGCAGCCTCTCCTGCTCCAGCAAGCTCCAGTGCCTGAAACCGTCCCATGAGAAACATCTCTTGACCCATTCCTCCATAAACATGTCATATGATTTTTCGATCTTCTCCCTGCCTTCGTCATTAGTGTAATTGTTCAGATATTTGTAGGCCACCTTGTTTTTGACAAGGTCTCTTTCAAAGGGATAATCAGACATTGTAAGGAAAAAGATTACATTTGCGCCGTATTTCTTTGAGGCCTCTGCAAGCGGCAGGAGAAACCTTGTATGGTGAGGCAAAGCGACAAAACATGCTATTTTCTTCCCTTTAAGCTTCATCCGATTATCCTCTCAACAATATCGCTTATATAAGTGCGTTTCTGTTTTTTCTCAAAATAAGCCATGACCGTCTCCATAATCGACTTTTTGTTGTTTAAAAACAAGACTCCGTCCTGAAATTGCACAGCCTTTTTCAAAGGATTATAGACTATCGCACATTTGTCATGCTGTACGGCAAAACTGAGCGGGATTATATACACAGGGGCTATGATTATATCGCATGGCATAAGGACCTTTACAAGCGCACCCTCCTGAACAATATAATGTTTTCCTCCGGCCTTTGCGAGAGCAGGCCTTATCAGCTCATCGACTATCTGGTCTTCTGAAAGCTCCCTGACATGGTATCCACGCTTCTGGAAATAGATGGATTTCTTTATATTCAGCTCTGACAATGCCTCGATTATTTCCTTTATCTGCGGCCTGAACTTCGAGTGGTTCACAATTAATACGCCTATCTCATCTCTTTCAATAGATATCTGGTCGCTGAACATGAGATTTTTATAAATATCCTCCACCGTGGACAGGCAATAATTTTCTTCGTGTCCATCAAGTATAAAAATCCTACTATCTTCTATGCCATGATTAATGTAATACTCCTTTTCAAATTCCTCTTTCACTATAAAATAATCAAATGACCTCAGAAAGATTAACGGTGTATGGGAAATCGGGTATATCTGCAAGCCAGCAGTGGGAATATTATTTTCTTTAGCAAAAAAAACAACCGTGGAATAAAAGACATCGCAGTCCGTGGAAGGCGGCTCGTCGCTTGAGGGTATCGGCATCAGCAGGAGGTCATAGCTGCCTTCGAGCCCGGAAAAAGCATGAGAGGAAACATGTCCTCTGAAGTCGTCAAACGCAGCGGTCTTCCAGTATTTCATGTCTGTTCCGGGCATGTACAGATCAAAAGTATGCCTTATGAATATCTTGACAAAGTCGTCTCTCTGATGAGGAGGCCATACGAGAGGCACCGATTTCATAAGTTTAAGCGTTATATTGGCTGTGTTCTTAAAAAAAGACTCGGCCTTTTCGTATAAATCCTTTTTGTAGGTGACTACATCAACGCTGAAGCCTTCTTTTGCGAGTCTTAATGGAAGGTGTAACAATCTTTCCTGAACAGAAGAATTTTCCTTTTCCCCTAAAGGGAAAAGTATCCTTTTAGCGCGGGCTTTACCTGCCATCTATGTCCTCTTGCTGTCGATGTCGCGCATTAAATCGTATGCCTTCTTTATATATTCGTTTTGAGATGCATTAACTATCTTCTCAACAACACCCGTGATGCTTTTGTACTGCCCTGCCTTTTTATAAGCAAGCGGAAAAAGACTGTTAAATACTTCATTAATTGCATTCTGTCCTACAAACTCATAATCGTATCTATCCTTGTCAGGCCCGGTCAAGGTTAAAAGGTAACCGATAAGAACTGCAAGCATCTCATCGAACATTTTGTTATCAAGCAGGTAGAGCGCTTTTAAAAACAAGAGGTCTGAGTGGTCATCTTTTATCTTGAGTCCTTCTTCAATATTTTTTATTGCCTCTTCGCCCTCTTTTTTCTCAAAATTAAATTTTGAGATGATGGTCAACATCTTGAGATATGCCGCGTTTTCCTTTGTTTTTTCATTATCGGGGATTTGGGCCATCGCCCTTTTCAGTGAATCTATTGCCAGATCTTTCTGTCCCAGTTTCATATAGGTTAATGCCGAATTGAAATTAGACTGATAGCTCATCTCTCCTCCTATTGCAAATCGTCAAATTGCAGCAACGAATCTATTTTAATATTTCTCTTTGTCCTGCGTCCAATCACCTTTGATATGTCCTTTGGACTTATGCCTGTTCCGGGCCTCTTTAAGATCAGCATGTCTTCTGTTATTACATCGCCCTTTTTAATATCAACTTTAGCGACAACGCTCTTTCTTGCCCAATCTTTGCTTTTAAGCTCCTTTTCGGAAGGTGTTTTGATGCCTGTTCCAAGCGCCTTTTCTATTTTCCTGATGCTGTTCACCATCTCTATGAGGTCTCTCTCGTCGCATGAGACAGGGCAATCCTGAGAATTAGGTGCATTCTTGCTCACAGCAATATGTTTTTCGATAACAGAAGCGCCAACGGCGACAGCAGCAAGAACCATATCATTGCCGATGGTATGGTCTGAATATCCAACAGGACATCCGAATTCTTTCTGCAGCGTGTTGATAACCTTCAAGTTTATATCTTCAGGCACAGGAGGATAGCAGGTTATGCAATGAAGAAGAACAAAATTAGTATTACCTTCGTCGAGAAAAATATTAACCGCATCCCTTACATCATCCATGTCATACATGCCTGTTGAGAGGATTACAGGCTTTTTCTTCTTTGCGATTTTTCTCAAATACGGCGTATTAGACACCTCGCCAGAGCCGATTTTATATGCCAAGGGATTAAGAGAGTCGTAAAAATCAAGGCTCTCATCATCGTGGGCAGTAGCCAAAAACATTATGCCCTTTTGTTCGCAATATTCCTTAAGATATTTAAAAGCATCATATGGGAGTTCCTTTGGTTTAAGCCTCTCTATCCAGTCAGGGGCGACGGAGGAAACAAGATTTTCTGTCTTGAATATCTGAAATTTTACAGCATCAGCCCTTGCTATAACAGCCATGTCGATAAGGTGTTTTGCAATCTCAATATTTCCAAAGTGGTTTACGCCGGCCTCTGCTATAACAAAAACAGGGTTGCCTGAACCAACAACCCTCTCTTCTATCCTTACATTATCGCCCAGTTTTTTGCGCATATTCTTAACATTATATCAGGATTGCTGTTTTTTTAGAATCTTCCTGATTTCAGAAAGTCCTATATATGACAAGGATGTCTCAAAAACAAACCCTCTAAAGTCAAAAAATCCCTTTCTCTCAAGCTCCGCGAGATGCGGGAAATCGTAAAATCTTGGAAGAAGCTCATACGCCTTTTCCATAAATTGTTTTGCATTTTCCATATCGCCATTTTTGAAACTTACAATGGCAAGCAGTCCGTAAATATTGCCCTTCTGCACATTCGGGCTCTCTTCGTTAAAGTCCGACCTCAGGCATTCAAAAAGCAATCCCTTTCCTCCTGCTATATCGCCTTTGTCTATTAATCTAAATGCTTCAAGAAATTTTATCACGCTATATTCCGGTATTGTTTCATTTATTACGGCCATTGCGGATTCATAGGAAAGACTTCCACTCTTATACTTTTCGAATGCAGAGTAACACTTGCTGTATCTGGAAACAAAATCTACAATAGCCGGAAAGTCATCCTTAAACTGCATCTTCTTTGCTTCGCTCTTTTTAGCTATCACCCGCATATTCATGCAGTAGCCGCCGTATTCGAAGTGTAAAACCTCAAAACCTGTTATATTCAGCAGATTTTTGATACTATTGGGGCTGAAGGTAAACAGATGGGCATTGGAAAAGAAAGTTAATACCGATTTATGAGGCTTAAAAATATCAGGAACCTCAATCAATACTATGCCGTCGTCTTTGAGCAATCCCCTTATTTTCAGAAGCGCCTTTTTGGGGTGGGGAAAATGCTCGAGGGCATCGCAGATTGTAATAATATCAAACTTTATATCCGTCTTAAGATCTTCAAATGGAACCCTGAATATTGTATCTATTCCAAACAGTTTATTTGTATAATCTGCAAACTGAGATAGCTCAACTCCATAAGCATTACAGCCCTTTTCTTTTAAATAGGCAGGCAAAGCGCCGAGGGACGAGCCGATATCGAGGGTATTAATGCCTTTTTTCAGGTATACAAGCCTTTCCAAAAAATCATATCTAACAACAGCATTGTAGATTTCAATGCCGAGATGCAGATTTGGGAAAGGCAATTTCCATGACTCACTTTTTTCTCCGGCGGTAAATTCTTCCCTGTATTGCCGTTTATAAAATTCTACCGTCTCTTCATCGGTCATTCTCGGATTGATATAAGCAAGACCGCAGGACTTGCAGCATACATTTCGGTAATTAACAGGAACGCCGTCAGAAAAAAGGATTCGCCCTTCCTTTTTCCAGTTATACTTTTCGCACAGCCACAGTTTATCCAAAAGCAGATCATATTCGGCTGAACCGCATATCTCACAGGCAACATCTTCCATCCCCTATGTTCTCCTCGACATCAGCCACTCAGCCATTTCCATATCAAACATATCATCAATATCAAATCCTTCGATATTATCGACTTCTATAGGAAAAGATTTATCTCCGTAAAGTGAATCCTTTTCAAATATCGCAGCCCTTTTTGACGCATAAAGGTTTCCGAAGAAATAGACAGGAGGCGCTGACTGGCTGTTGGGACACTTCTTCTTCTCTTCAGGAAACACGAAGGAGATTGTGCCGTCCTCGTTTATCTTTCTTGCATTGTAAGGATGGTGTTTAAACGGCGCCCTTGTAACGGTTGTCACAGAATCAAAATCTCCATTTCCAGAAAAAGCCTTTATTGCCTTTTCTATGTTATCAACCGTAATGAATGGATAAGTTGGCTGTATAGTAAGAATTATATCCGCATAAAAACCGGCCTTATCCAATTCAGTGATTACATGCTTTATTACAGGCAATGTCGGAGTATTATCCTGAGCCAGTTCTGCAGGTCTTTTAATAACCTCAATACCTTCTGATTGTGCAACCTGAGCTATTGCCTCATCTTCCGTTGAAACAACAAGCCTGTCAATTAAAGGGCTTTTCTTTGCTGTTCCCAAACAATGGCATATAAGGGGAATCCCTCCCAATGGATATAGGTTCTTATTCGGTATCCTCTTTGATCCTCCCCTTGCCGGAATTATTCCCAGGACTTTCATTGGAATCTCCTCATATACTCGATAGTCTGCTCTATTACATGACGCTGTGTCAGATACCATGCGTCTTCTGTCGAGCCTGCAATATGAGGCGTAATAATAAGATTATCATGCGTCTGAGCATATCTTATTAAAGGATGTGATAACATCCTATTTGAAAAGTCAGGCTCAAATTCGCCGTCAAGCACATCCAGCGCAGCGCCTTTGATAATCCCCTTCTCCAATGCCTCTATCAGTGCTTGGGAATCAACGATTTCTCCCCTTGCCGTGTTTATAAAATAAGAGCCTTTTTTGAATTTAGAAAACACTGCTTTGTTGAAAAAATGCCTGTTTTCCTCATTCATGGGAATATGCACTGAAATAATATCAACATCAGAAACCAGTTCTTCCACTGTGTCAGTTCGTCTATAATTCCATTCATCCTTTATACCCCCCCATCCCCCCCTTACTAAGGGGGGGCAAAGGGGGGGTAACTCCGAATGCGTAATAAAAGGATCATAATAAGAAACTTTCATGCCGAATGCATCTGCATACCTTGCCACCATCTTGCCAAGCCGTCCAAGACCGACAATGCCAAGTGACATCCTTGAGAGCATCGCCTGCCCTCCGAATTCCCATCTGCTCCACTTGCCGTCAAGAACAGATTTTATTGAAGGGATTACATTTCTCGTGATGTTAATTATCAATCCCATTGTTAATTCCGCTGTGGGTGTAATTGTATTGAGAAATTCTTTTTCATCCTTTAACGAAATAACATGAATGCCTTTCGATGCTGTACGCTCAACATCAATATGAGGCACGCCGGTTGTATTGGTTGCAACCACCTTCAGATTGGGAGACATGCAAAAAATATCCTCTCCGAAGAAATAGCCTAAAGGTGCAAATATCACAGATACATTCTTCAGGATGTCTGGAGTTATCATTGATGGGTTATTCAGCCTTATGACCTCGAAATGATTGAATAAAAGGTCAAGATTCTCTTTCTTATAATTCAGTATTTCAAAATATAATGCCTTTTTCATATAATTTCAACTACTCTAACAACTCCAATATGTTATTCGCTATTGTATCTTCATCGAAGTCCATTGTATTGTATACACCCTCTGCAAGCCCATCCCTCGTTTTTCCCATGATATTCATAGCTATATCCACCATCATATCAGCATTGTCCACCCATTCCATCAATCCCTTGTCTATCAGGTATTTGTCATAATGAGAAATAAACGACCTCGTCGAAATTGTCGGTGTGCCGAAATATGTGGCCTCTATATTTATAGTCCCTCCGCCTCCGATAAACAAATCGGCATAAGCGAGCAAGTGCTGTATCACCGAGGCATTGTCGAGAATCGTGGCAAACGGAAACAGGTCCTTTAACGGCTTGCTCTCATATCTCGGAATAATTACAAAGTTTGCACCTATTTTTTTAGTTAATCTCACCAAACCATCATATAGAAGAGAATACTTTTCACTCACATAGGATGCCTTAAACTCCTCTTCCCTGATAACAATCAGCGGTTTGTCCAGTTTTATTTTAAGCTCGCTCTCTATGTATTCTTTGCTTGGCTTGAAATTCCTGAGCCATACAAACGGGTCAATACAGTTATAGCTCAGTATCTGGTCATCTTCCAGCGCCAGCCTTAAAAAAATCTCTCTCGGAACAATAAACGGATGAAAAATAGCGGTCGAAAGCGGAATCGTCAGCCTCGCCTGCGGCAATGCCTTTTTAAAATTTGTAGTATGGTCTGATAACGGTATGTCATAAAAATTTATATTCGGGATATTGAGACCGAAAGCCACCCTGTTGGCATCAACAGAGCATCCTGATATGAGGGTCTTAACTCTGAAGTTCCGCAGCAGCTCGCATAGGGCAACCTGTCTCTCCATGCTCGCAGTTAATTTATTCCTGAGCTTTTCTCCGCCGAAGCTGCCAATTTCGAAATATTCGATATGATGAATATTCAGAAGCTCTGTGACTTCCGTGTATCCCTCGCTCTTTCTGGCTGTAACGAGGGTTTCATATCCAAGTTCCTGGAATTTCTTGATCATATCTTTAAAAAACAGAACGAACTTGGGCGTCACTATATCGAACCAGATTGTATTCATGCCTTCCCTTTTCATTTATATATCCTAAACCATTTTGAAAATACAATTAATGACCAGACATGCTGCTTAAACATCCCCCTGCTGCCTTCATTATAAAGGAATTCGAGAAATTCATCACTAAACCACCCTAACTCTTTATTCATATCAAACCACTCTTTCAAGATTTTATCTCCGTAATGTTCGTAATACCACTCCAGATACGGGCTCGAAAAACCTTTTTTTTGCCTGCGAACAATTTCATTTGGGATAAATCTCTCTGCGACAGGCTTCAATAATGCCTTGGTCTGGCCTCCCTCCCTCAATTTGCAGTCAATGCTTAATGCGAGCTCCACAAGCCTGTGGTCGAGAAACGGAGCCCTGCTCTCTATCGAATTAGCCATGGTCATCTTATCGACCTTCATCATCAAGACTTCCGGTATCCATATCTTAAAATCTATGTATGAGAGCCAGTAGGAAGGCTCTTTCAATCCTGAATCCTTAAACTTTCTCCAATGTCCTTCGATAAACTCGCAGGACATGTCATCACGAAGGTCTTTAAAGGCATCCTCAGCAAGCAGCAGCTTTTTTTGTCTGTCGGTAAAGTTTTCCCCGATGGTTCTATATATCGGAAAACCGCCAAGGCTTCTTTTAAAGTATTCCCACCTCTTAGAGAGATTGAAGTTATCGAGAAAATAAGACAGCAGGAACTCCTTTTCGCTAAAACGGCTCTGCAAGCTGTAATATTTGAGTATCTCAAAATAAAAATCGTATCCTAAAAAGTCTTCATCGCTTCCCTCTCCTGTCAAAATAACCTTTATATTATTTTTCATGACAAGCTGAGACAGCAGATATGTAGGAATGCATGCAGGGTCATTTACTGGCTCATCCAGATGATATACGACATCATCGATAACATCGATAAAATCCTCTTTGGATGCCGATTTATCATGATGGATGGATCTGATATGGCTGACAGCGCTATCTGCATATGCAAGCTCATCGTACTGCTTATATTCATTATATCCTATAGAGAAGGTATGGATTGGGCTCCTCTTTTGCAGACTGTATATGGCGCTCACGAGTGAAGAATCTATGCCCCCTGATAAAAAGCTTCCCACCTCAACATCTGCTACCAGCCTGTGCCTCACGCTGTCTATTAGAATGCTCTCTATCTCCTCTAAAGCTTCATTCGGATTTTTTATCTTGTAGGGCTGTACATTATCCAGAATGTCATAATACTCCTCTATCTTTATTCTTTTCCCGTCGAATATCAGGTAATGTCCGGCCTGCAGCTTATTTATGCCTTCAAACATGGTGTTGGGAGGCAGGCTCGATAAAAAACTTAAATATTGAAGGAATGCTGTCTTGTTTATCTGAGGCCTTCTGTCAAGTAAGGGCAAGATTGCCTTTATCTCTGATGAAAATATAAAGTTTCCATTCTGAAAGGTATAATAGAGCGGCTTCTTCCCGAATCTGTCCCTTGCTAAGAGGAATATATTTTTTTCTCTGTCCCATATGGCGAATGCAAACATCCCGTTAATCTTCTTAAAGAAATCCAAGCCGTAATGCTTATACGCATAAATTAAAACCTCCGTATCTGTATTGCTTCTGAATTGGTAATGCCTTTCCAGGTCGCTTCTTATCTCTTTGAAGTTGTAAATCTCGCCATTGAAGATAATCCAGATACTTCCTTCTCTGTCTGACATGGGCTGATTTCCCTTTGAAGACAGATCGAGTATCGAAAGCCTTGTATGCCCTAAGAAAGTATTGCCGTCTTTATAATAGCCGAGATTGTCCGGCCCTCTGTGATTTAAGAGATTTAAAGACTTTAAGGCTAACTTTTCATCATAATTCCCTTTTATGCCGAATATTCCACACACCTTCGATAGCTCCTAATTCAATTTCTTCAGTTTTTCATCAAGCCCAAGCCCCTTTATTACTCTAACCACACCGTGCGGCACAAAATGTTCCCATTTGCTGCTATTTGCAATAAGTTCTCTCACCTCAGTCCCGGTAGTGAATCTCTCCGACATATCCCTTACCCAAAGGATTTCCACCTGTAGCCCAAGTGACTTGAGAATATCCGCTTTTTTATATCCCCAATCATCATAGATCGTGACAAACACAACTGCATCCATCGGGATATAGTATTTCAGGAGCTTCGGGAAATGTATTGGAAATGGAACTATTTCAAATGACTTTCTGTCCACTCCGGCCTCTAAAAGAGATTCCTTTATCATGAGCGCCCTTTCGTAAAAAGTAAAAGTGTAGTAGGGATATGAAACAGCCCTGAAGGGATCTCTCGAATCTTCCCTTTCAATATCCGTTTCAAAAAATGACCTTGTTGGATCTGGATCGGTAATTCCAATTATCAAATGCTCGCACCTTTCCTTACATGCAAGGAGATACTCCATATGCCCCATATGGAGAATTTGAAATCTTCCGTTTGCTATGCCTACCGGATATCTGTCCATCTCATCAAGTCCTTTCCTATCACAATTCTTCCAATATAGCCCTTCTTCTTTGCCATAGAGTTAAGCCGATCTTCATCGAGATCTCTATAAAGGTGCGAGCAGACTATTGTTTTCACCTGTGTCAGAAAAGCTATGTCTATTATATTTTCGTCTTTAAGTCCTCCAACATTTAAAACCGCACAATCGGAATCCTTTAAAAAATTTATTTCCTTCTCATCAAACGCTATATCCCCGGTAAAAGCATATACCTTTCCATCATGCACAAATCTTAACCCACTATTGTTTTCATGGGATAACCGGATAAACTCGAATTCAAGATTGTTTATAGAGAATCTTTTATCTGTTATCTCGTGAATATTCACCTTAAACCTTGCATTGGCTATACTTTGGGGGCCTACTATATCCAAAACAAGACCGATTTTTTCCCTGATGCCGGACGGTCCATAGATATTCAAATCCTTGCTTCTCAAATCATCAGGCGAATAAAGACCTGCATGTAAAAACGGGATTAAATCGGATATATGATCCGGATGGAAATGGGAAATCACTATATGTTGAATATCATCCTGCTTTAATGAAAACTCATAAATCCTCTGTGAAATGCCCCTGCCAAAGTCAAAGACAACCCTTACGGCATCAACCTCTATGAGAATACTTGACGCCATCCTGTCCTTTTCTATCTGACATGTTCCTGTCCCCAAAAGAGTGATGTTAATTATAAATTACCTCCTCCCACTTTTTAAGCATAACCGATATATCAAAATCCTTTGCCCTCTCAGCAGCCGCTTTCTTATAGAAAGACAACATGTCTCCGTCTTTGCAAAATTCTTTTATCACATTCGCCAATCCTTCGATATTTCCTGTCTCGACGAGTTTGATGTATTTCCCGTTGTCCGCTACGGAAAAGCATGAGGCAAAATCATAGCTTATGCACGCACAGCCGCAGGCCATGGCCTCGATTAGAGTATTGGGAAAACCTTCGTAATATGACGGAAACACAAAAAATTTGGAGTTTTTCATGTATTTGTACGGATTTCTGGAAAAACCCGCAACCTCGATTCTATTTTCCAAATTTATTCCCTTTATCATCTCCTCTAAGTATTCCCTGTCCGGCCCGTCACCTATAATAAGCAGGTCTTCTTTTATCGAATCTTTTATCATTGCAAATGCCTTAATAAGGTCTTCCTGCCCTTTCTGCTTGTTATACAGTCTTCCTACATTCACAATATAATCTTTAAACCCTGTATCTTCTCTTGCCAATGTATTTATTTCATTTATATCTATGCCGTTCTGTATAACAACCGACCCTATCCCCAGTTGTTGCAGTTCCAATCTCACTCCCTCGCTTACACTTATCACCCTATCGGCTTTTTTATACAATTTTTTGATATGGTTTACATAGAAATCATTGTGCAGCAAATGCACAAAGGCGCCCTTGTACTGGTTTTCTATGGATACCCTTGAGGAAATAATCAGTCTCTTGTCCTTAACCGCCTCTATGCTGATTAAATTGTTGTAATCTTCGAATGACACGAAGACATCTGCATCCAGATATTTCACCATCTCTTTCAGATGAAAGACCCTATCGTTATATAGCTCTTCTCCTGCCTTCAGGGTCAGCCCTACATCTCTTTTTGACAGGACTAAAGGATCCAATATCTTCTCAGGTAGTATATGGATTTTTACCCTTTCATCAATATCAAAGGCTATAGGCTTTTTCTCAAACACGATAATGCTGACATAATTATTTTCAGCCAAATGATTTGCCAATCTTGAGACAACCCTCTGAACACCGCCAAAATAAAGGTTCTGGGTGATAAAGGCGATTTTATTCATCTTACACAGCATGCATATATCTCTGCGCAATACCCTCCAAAGAGATGAGAAATGCTATTCAGCGCTTCGATATATTCCACAGGAAATTTTGTCAACTGGCCATCTGTAAGCGGCTTAAATTGCACTCCCTGTATCGTTAATATAGACAGCCCTGCCTTTTTAATATCTGACTTCAATAAATTGACATCATAAACCCTTATATGGCCTGATTCCATATCATTCCGGTTGAAGGAATAAGGTGTCTCCAGATAGCCCATCTCCGCCCCTAACAATCTGTGAACGCTTAATGCATTCGGGACTATGATGTGCAGTCTGCCGTTTTTTGACAACCAATCCTTTACCATGAATAATAGCTCTATAGGATTCTCCACATGTTCCAATCCATCTGTTAAGACTATGTCGGAATATCTTTCATCCGGAGTGTAATCCTCCCACCTTGAACGGATAAACTTCACATTAGCAAGTTTTTTATCCTTTAATATCTTTTTAGAGAATTTATCTGCCATATCAACAACAGTAACCTTTTCCGACCATCCTGCCAGTATGGATGTGGTTGGAGACTCATCGCTGCCCAGTTCCAAAACATTTTCGCCGATAAAATATTTACTGATTAGCCGGTACCCGAACTTTTTTGTCATCAGATATGAACGGTAACCGCCCCTTGACTGCTGGAGCGCCTTAGCTATGATATTTGATAAAACAGCATCCCTCTTCGCATAATCAGCCATTTATAATCACCGCCATCTCTATCATTAAGCCCTCTTCATCAAAATCAATGACCTGTTTCTAAACATAGAATAAAAATATGTGTATAAGCGAATATATACATTCACAAGACAATTTCTTTCTGTTTTATTCTCGTGAGACTGTCCGACGTTCTTTAGTCCGAGAAGATATCTCATCAGGTCAGAAAGTGTGAACACCATATTTTTGTCAAAAATTATTTTCCTCCTGAAAAATGCAATGTCCTTAACATAAAAATATTTCAAAAGTATCGAATCCATTTCTCTATGGCCTCTGTAAAAAACCCCCTTTTTCAGATATTCGCTGTGAGATTCTCCATCGGCATGCGGATAAAGGCCGACACCTAATTTATAAAAGAAATTTATATATCTAACTCTGACGCCTGAATACGGCAGCCAATGAACAAATGGTAATTTTAGATGGGGCTCAACGATACTATAAGAGGACGGAAACTCGGCGAATATAAATCCACCCGGTTTCAGAACCCTGCCCAGCTCCTGCAATGCCTTGTCCATATCAGAGATATGTTCGAAGACCTGATATGCGTATATAAAATCGAAAAAGCCGTCTTCGAACGGTAATTTATAGTCTGATTTAATCTCAAAAAACTCCTTCCGCGAATCAATCAGTTGTATCCTTTCTTTCTCAAATTTATTTTCTGAAAACTTATGCCTGACTTCCTCTACAGCCTGTTTATCTATATCAACACCGTATACATCAAAAGACAATTTTCGCAATTCCACAGCAATGTTCCCGGTTCCGCACCCGAAATCAAGAATTTTGGGATTGACTAAATTCCCTCCGAACTCATCAAGGATTCTGAGAATTATTTTGTAATACAAGCTGCGATCTCCTGCAATCTGCTCTTATATGCTCAGACAGCATACAGAACCGTTTCGCCCATCCATATCCCATGCTGGTCAAGAAAGAGTTTATAGTCTTTTCTGGTCTCTTTTATTTTTATCGGAATATTCCATATATCCTCTCTCTTGTGGTACACACAGATAGCAAGGGCAGGCTTGAAAAGTCTTATTGTATCCTGAGCTCCGATTACAGCATCGAGTTCCGCACCTTCTATATCCATCTTAATAAAATCCACTTTCTCTATCTTATTCTCCTTCACGAAGGTATCAATGTCCACAACATTGATCAAAGCGTCTCCGCATCCATCTATTTTGTTACAGCCAGAGCCTATAGTGGTGTTAAACCTTACAGCCGACCTTTCACTAAAAACCCCTGCATTAACCGTTACAACAGCTTTATTATCCTTATATTGAGATTCGAGCCTGCTAAACAACACAGGATCGGGCTCAAATGCAAAAACCCTCCCTGTTTTGAGATGGGACAATACCCGTTGGGTAAACCACCCATAAGCAGCTCCGCAGTCAAATACAATACCATCACCTTTTATCGCATAATGGAGAAAATACTGGTCATGGAGATTGACATAATAGCTTTTGTTTAACTTTTTATGTTCAAGGATATTTTTATATATTAGTTTTGAATACTCATCCTCAAAGAGGGTCTCTGCTTCTCCGGCAAGGCTTTGGTCAATAAATCCATAGTCTATTTGTTTGCCGTCATCAATATAAGTCGCATAATGGAATATCCTGTAATTTTGGAAACCCGCTCCGATTAACTTCCTCTCCAGATCAAACCAGTATTGCTCCGATGCCACGAGTATTTCTATATTTCCTTCCTTGCACAACTCGACTGCATCTTCCATGGCTATAACCTTAATATTATTGAAATAGGTTCCCTGCTTTGACTGTGAATCGTCTATAAAATTGATACATTTATACCCGTAAGTTCCTTCGAGCACTAATTGTGCCACTGCTCCGCTCAATCCCGCACCGTATATCATGCATTCTTTCATTTCTAATCCGCTTTACTTGGCTATATTTTTTAATGTATTGACAATATACTCGGTTTCTTTATCTGTAAGTCCTGGATATAACGGGAGAGATATTGTTCTCTCTCCGATATATTCTGCAATAGGAAAATCTCCATCTTTGTATCCAAATGTATCCTTATAATAAGTATGGAGATGTATCGGTCTGTAATTTACTGCCACACCGATACCCGCCTTTTGCAGCTTGACCAAAACCTCATCTCTATTATTAACCAACACGGCAAACAAATGCCTTGCCGATTTTGTATTTTTAGGAACCTTTATATAGTCTATACCTAACCTATCGAATTCTCTTTCGTAAAAAAATGCTATTTCCTCTCTTCTTGCAAGATTATCTTCTATTCTCTCTAACTGACCGATAAGAAGCGCAGACTGTATATCTGAAATATTATATTTAAATCCCAAAAGCTTCATATCCCAGTGGCTGTATCTCTTTGTATATCGGCTGCTTGCATCCTTATCTATGCCGTGAAGTCTGAGCATGTAGAATTTTTCGGCCAATTCTTTATCATGGCATACAATCGCCCCGCCTTCCCCGGAAGTTATATTCTTAGTGGCATAAAACGAAAAACAGGCTGAATCTGAAAGCTCTCCAGGTCTTATATCTTCTCTCATGCCTTCGATACAGTGTGCAGAGTCCTCTATAACTTTTAGATTATATTTGTCCGCAATTTTTCTTATCCTTTTGATGTCAGTCATATTTCCATAGAGGTGTACAGGAATTATTGCCTTTGTCTTCCCTGTAATCTTCTCTTCAATTTTTGCAACATCGATATTTCCGGTTTCCTTTTCCACATCAATGAAGACAGGTCGTGCACCTGCATGAAGTATTGCATTCGCAGTGGCTACGAAACTTAATGGAGTGGTTATAACCTCATCATCTTCGCCGATGCCTAATGCCAATAAAGACAAATGCAAGGCCGCTGTGCATGAATTAACCGCAACACAATGCCTTATTCCCAAATATTCTGCAAATTTTCTCTCAAATTCCTCTGTAACATGTGCATTGGTAAGAAAGATTGATTTTAAAACTTTATTAGCCCTTTCAATATCCTCATCGTTTATGCCGTGTCTGAAAAACTCTATTTTCATATTTATTACCTTTTAAAATAAATCAGGTTAAAACTCCTGGAGAAACCGAACAATACAAGGATTTTAACCAAAATGCCCGATATGCATAATGACAGGAATCTAAGGAGTTTGTTGCGGGTTAAACAGACAATAAATCTTCTATCTTTTATATCCTTGAGATTCAACTTTAAATAAAAATATACCCTTGCAACATTTCCCATGACTATGCCGTCCAAATGCGGCACAAGATAAAACTCACCCTCTTTCAGTACCTTCTCGGCTATTCTTTTTATCATTCCCGGAGTGGTAAATATTAATTCATCAATAAAATAATCCTTCCTTCCTCTTAATCTGACATAAATTTTTGCAATTTTTTTACTCATGAACAAATAAGGCATCCAAAAGATATCGTAATGTCCCTCATGAAATGAATTATAGTTTGGAATATTCATGTGCATAAACCCATTTTTTTCAAAACCCTGTCCGCTTCAGATAGAACTTTCTCGATATTCTTGACATGCTCAAGAACAGCAATGCTGTATACAACATCGAAAGAAGCGTCATGGAAACAATCCATATCCTCTCCGGTGCACTCGCGGATAGCATCAACATTTTCTATGCTATTAACTGCAAGAAGTTCTTTTGCTAACTCATATCTCCCCTCAAAGCCTTCTCCACTTCCAGGTTCTATGCCTATAACATTAAAACCTTTTTTAATGCAATCTATCATCGAAAAGCCATAGCCAGCACCTATCTCAAGATATTTAAGGTCAACAGCATTCCTTCCTAATTCATTTATAAACCTTATAAAAACATCGGCAACAGGACACTTTTGTCCTTCAAAAATAATATTAAAGAACCTTTCAGAATCCTGAATTCCTCTGATATCTTTCGCAAAATATTTATTGTCAGCAATTATTTTGTGCCTTATTTCAGCTGGAACAACAATAGAATTCAATGTATCACTCTCTGTCCGTTTTTCAATACGATCGGCACATGTCTCAGCCAGAGTTGTTTTTCCCACCATCCCCTGTTGTCCATATACCATTTTATTGTCTTTTCAAGACCACTCTCCCATAGAACCTCTGGTTGCCAGCCGAAAGCTCTTTTTATTTTTTTTATATCGCCCGTATGCCTGAAGACCTGACCCGGTCTTTCTCCCACAAAGGTTATGATGGACTCATCCTTATTCATCATCTTTACCACGTCCCGTGCAATTGAAAGAATTGTCCGGTGAACGCCTGATGCCACATTAAAAACCTCCCCTTTTACCTTTTCGATATCATCATGAATTATCATATCAATCGCCCTGCATACATCTTCCACGAATATATAATCTCTCGCCGCACTGCCGTCGCCGTGTACCCTTAACGGTTCACCCAGGATGCAACTCGTTATAAATCTTGGTATTGCCTTTTCAAGATGCTGGTAAGGTCCGTAATTATTAAAAGGTCGTATAATCACAGCGGGAATTTCATATGTTGCCCAGTACGAATAGACAAGCCTGTCTGCTCCTGCCTTGGCAGCTGCGTACGGACTCATAGGCATTAAAGGATGGTTTTCATCCATAAGTTCTTCCATTGCGGTTCCGTATACCTCCGATGTGGAGATATGGATAAATCTTTCTATCTGGTTTTTATACTTCAAGACGGCATTTGCGATGATCTGGGTCCCGATAACATCGGTTTCAAAAAATATATAGTTATCGTATATGGATCGCGTCACATGGGACTCAGCGGCAAAATGCACCACTACATCCGACTGCGATACGAGTGTGTCAACCAGTTCGCCGTTTCTGACATTTCCATACCAGAATACGAGCCTATCGTCTTTGTTTTCATTAATATTAACCGGAAAGTTTTCAATACTACCAGCATAGGTAAGGGCATCAAGTATAATAAGTTTATAATCTGGATATTTATTATACATGTATTTCACAAAGTTGCTGCCGATAAAACCGGCCCCGCCTGTAATGAGCATGTTCTTTTGCATCTTAATTAAGCCCTCCAACAGTTTTTCTATTTGTTAAAATATCAAGGCTGTCATCTCCGTGATTGAAAAGCAAATCTATAACAGAGAGGAATGGTATAAAGTCTCCGTATAGCTGGGTATATACGGGATGCCTGTAATCCTGATATTCTATCTCTATACCCTGTGCCTTAAAAAAAGAGTTATTGATGTAATTTCTTCCAGAAGCGCCTTCATAGAAGATATCTGCATTAAAGAACTTGCATATTGCCGCAAGCCTTTCAAGCCTATCGCCCTTAATATCCAGCGATGATGATCTGACTATTTCTTTATCTTCCATTCCAAGACATCCAGTTAATTTTAGAATGAAATACATGTCGAGTTCAACAAGAAGCTCCCACTCGGTTGCATATGCCTCCTCGAAGATATCTATATATTTCTTAAAAAAGGGTGCCTTTGAATAGTTTTGTCTTATTGAAAAAAGGTGCTTTTTTCTCCAGTTTGTTTTGTTGTCAATTTTGATGTCCTTTACGAGATTCTTTTCTTCAAAATTCACATGAACCGGAACGGTAAGCCATTGAATGCCGTTGGCTGTCTTAATCCTGTTTCTGTTCCTCCAGCCATCCCTGTCATACTGCACATCATCGTAGACAACAAACACATCGCATCTATACACCTGTTCAAAAAAGCCAAGCCATGGCAGGTAACCCGGCTGTAATATTCCGACCATCATCCCTGACTTTTCTCTCCGTTTTCGACAATGCATCCCTCCATGTCCTGCTCGTTCAGCGCAAACCGATGTTTTCTATTCTCTTCAGCGGTTTTCACTATTTTCCAGTAGTTATGCTTCCATGAGCGGTATTTCCAGTCAGGACAGTTTCTACAGATTTCTATATCGTTTCCCTTGCCTTCAAGGTGCATCTTCCTGTAATATTCAAAGCCTTCGCCATGCCAGATCTCTTTGATGGATTTCTCGTGGATATTGCCAATATCCGTAACAGCAGCTATGTCAAAGCCGCATACCATTATCTTCCCCCTTGAGTCAATATTCAGCCTTTCAAAGATGAACGGACAGGGTATTATCTCTTCTGGTGGCAGATAAGGCGTTGGATCTGCTGATTTTGATGGGTCATTTATCCCCCATGTAAGGTATTTCCTCTTCTGAAAGTTATCAACTAAAGGTTCCCAGAATCTTGCAACTGCATCAATATCAACGCCAACCTGGTTTACCCCGCTAGCTATAATTTTGGTCGGGCTTTTTAAATGGTTTCTCAAGTCAACCATTCTTTTTATATTTTTAAGCAGTACATCCCAGTCCAGTCCTGCCCTTACCTTCGAGTATGTCTCGGGATCGGCAGCGTCAACGCTGAATTCTATCATGTCGACCCCGGCTTCAAGTAGCCGTCTGCTGTTTCCCTCATTAAATCGCGAGCCGTTTGTTATCAGTCCTATCTTTGCACCGACCTTCTTAGCATACTCCATCAATTCAACTGCCTTAGGATGGAGCATTGGCTCGCCGCCGCCGGACATCCTGATCCATGCACCGTACTCACCGCACTGGTCGGCTATAATCTTGAATGTATCCTCGTTCATTAATGGCCTGTCTTTGTAGTCGGCCCTTATCTCCGAATTAGTGTACGGACAGTTAGGACACTGTGCGTTGCACACATAGACAAACGAAATAACGCACATCATCGGGAATTCCATTGCTTCCGGCCTGATGCCGTATTGTTTCTGCTTATGTTCGACAGTTTCTTTCATTGCTGCTCCTTTTATGCGTCTGTTTAATTTATTAGTGAATTTGTAACAATAATTTTTTGTATTTAACACCATCGTATAAAATGCCATCATGTTCCCTCGTTTGTACACCATCGTTCAGAAAGCCGCTTTTTTCAAATACATGCTTTGCAATCTTATTGTCTTTCAATACCCATGCCCATATAAAGGGCAGATTCATTTTTCTTGCAATGTCTTCGATAATGGAAAGAAGCCGTGTACCCATCCCCTTATTTTTATCTTTCGCAAAAAACGCTACCTCTCCTTCCCTGCCAAGATATAAGATTACCACACCTGCGAGCACATCGCCATCGACCACACCCCTTATTTCCACATCCCTCCTCTCAAGCCACTTCATAGTGTCGTCTTTATTTACCGGGGATGTCAACAGCATATCTATATGGCTGTTCCTCAGATGGATGTACTGCTCGATATATCCTGTTTCCTCTTTTAAATCTATTACTCTCATCGCTCACAAAAATACCTCTCCCACCACACCTGAAACATCATGAGGTTCCAGACCTTTCCTGCATAGCTTCTATTGCCATTGTGGTATTCATTAAGCAGGTTCTTAACATATTCTACATTCAATAAACCATGCCTTTGCAATCTTTCCTCTGAAAGCATATCCATACAGTAATCCCGAAGTTTCTCCAGCATCCAGTCAAAGACAGGCAAAACAAACCCCTCTTTTGGTCTTTTTGTTATTCCTTCCGGCAATATAGGCTCTACAGTCTTTTTCAGGATATCCTTCACATTTCCATCTCTTATTTTCATATTGCCGGGAATGGTTGCGGCTAATTCCACAAGCCTGTAGTCAAGAAACGGAGAGCGTATCTCTACCGAATGCGCCATTGAAAGGAGGTCAACAAAGGCAAGAACTTGGTCGGGAAGCTGGGTATTCCATTCCATTTCGAGAATTCTGTTTAATGGATCCTTTGATGTAACTGACTCAAAGGATTCCCTAATAAGTGATAATGAGCTTGTCCTGCTCGCTCTGTTCTTGAAATCTTTCGATAAAAGATCTTCTTTTTCATCATCTTTAAAGTGATATAGATTATATCTCCATCTGATTTCATCGCCTCCAGATTTGTTATAAAGGTTGGAGAGAAAGTTGATATCACATGGTTTAAAGAGACCCATTTCATCTTCTGTCAGCGAACTGTTTTTGAATCTCTCATTCAGCTTTTTAAAATGATACATAGGCTGTGCAACCCTGTGCGAGAGATAACTGCCAAACAACTCATCTGCCCCATCTCCTGACAATGCCACCTTAACGTGTTTCTTTATCAGCTTTGAAAGAAAATATGTGGAGATTGTCCCTGCGAAAGGCTGGTCAAATGCCCCGATTACATTGTCTACATCATCAACCAGTTCCCTATAAGACATTATGTACTCGTAATGCTCTGTTTTATATGCCTCAGAAACCTTTCTGGCATAATACAAATCAGCCTCTTTATTTTTAAGTTCGTCCTCATAGCCGAGGGAAAAGGTCTTTACTGGTTTATTTGCAAAGCGTGTCATCAATGCTACAACAGAACTTGAATCCACCCCACCGCTGAGATAAGCACCAAAAGGCACATCGCTTATCATTCTAAGCCTTACAGCATCCTCCAGGAAAAATAATATCCTATCTTTTAAATAGAATTCGTCATAACTTTCCTTTTCATCAAATCTGATCTTCCACCATCTGTGCTTGGTTATCTCTCCATTTGAAAATGTCAGCATCTCTCCTGGCAAAAGAGAGCAGATGCCATTGAAAGCTGTAAACGGAGCAGGTATGTTTTTAAAGGTAAAGTAGTGGTATATACCCTCGTAATCCATATCGCGGATATATGCAGGATGGGCAAGAATAGCCTTGATCTCCGAACCAAAAATCAGATTATTGCTTATGTTTGTATAAAAGAGAGGTTTTACTCCAATGCGGTCCCTTATCAGCAAAAGCCTACCTTTCTCTTTATCCCACAAGGCTATGGCAAACATGCCGTTTAACCTATGAACAAAGTCATTTCCGTATTCTTCATAAAGGTGGACTATAACTTCGGTATCCGAATGGTCGGTATAGAACTTATGCCCCCTTTCTTTTAATTCCTTTCTCAACTTCTGAAAGTTATATATTTCTCCATTAAAAACCGTCCAGATACTTTTATCCTCATTATGGACAGGCTGATGTCCGGTTTCTAAATCAATTATGCTTAATCTTCTGATACCGAGATTTATTTTCCCATCAGAATAGAGACCTTCCTCATCAGGGCCGCGGTGAGATATAGAATCAGTCATCTTCTTAAGAACGACTTTATTGGGTTTGCCGGTAAATCCACAAATGCCGCACATAATTATGAATTTATCTGATAATAATCAGCTCTTGCAGATTGCCAATCCTTGCAGTCTCTGCAGTTATCAGGTAAGTTTTCAAATTTTTTGGCAACATGTGACTGCCTTAGTTCTTTAAGCTTTCCATTCCAGACCTCTTTTAGGGATAAATCATTCAAATCTCCCGCAATAAATCTCGCATCTAAATCTACCGCACAGGTCACAACCTTGCCTGTATTGGTAATAGCCATAGTCTGCATTGCCCAGTAACATGGCCACCTATAATTACTGCCGGAGACCAAGTTGGGGGCATCTATCATCCCTGCCCAACTTACCATCGGTCTTATTTTTACTATTGCACCATGTTCATTCCAGAATTCTATAAAGTCCTCTTTTTCGCTCATATTAATGTCTATCTCCACAAATTGGACAAACACCTCTGGATGCCATGAGTTCATCTGTTTTTTAAGATTAATCAGATTAATTACATTGTTTACTGTTTTCTCATAATTTCCACCGACCCGCACTTGAGCGTATGTTTCGGGGTTAAAGGCATCTATGCCGATATATATGGCATCAAGACCAGATTGGATCAGTTTTTCAGAGGCCTCGTGATCAAGAAGATTTGCATTTGAGTTTAAAACAACATCCGAAAGACCTTTTCCTTTTGCATAGGCGATCATGTCAAATATGGAAGGTTTTTTCCTTTTAAGAATAAGCGCCTCTCCAAAAAACACCATCCATACTCTTGCCTTTCTATTATTCTCGGCTATTTCATCAATTATTTTTGTAAAAAGCTCCCATGCCATTACCCCCTTTTTTCTGGTCATTGTTTTATGAACACACATAGAGCATCTTAAATTGCAATAATTGATCGTATCAATCAATATCACCTTTGGAAAGTCTCCAGCATCTGCGAGTCTTCCCTGTTTTAACTGTGCCTCAAAAACTTTATTCAGTTTATCTGTCATTTTTACTAAATCTTATTCGTTAAATGTGATATTAATAATTTATATGCCTTCTCATTCTCATTAAGCATCTTTCGGATAAACTTTTCACTTTTTTTGCTGAATACTTCAAGGTTTTCTTTATTATTTAAAAGTTCTGTTATTTTATCCTTAAGATTTGAGGAATTTACATTTATGATAGGTAATTCATCAAAAAAATTTTCATAATAGTTATAATTTAAATACTTATAAAAATCGATTAAGTTTTCACTCAGATTGGTTAATACGATCTTTCCTTTCAGCAAAGCTTCAACAGCAGAATAACTAAGAAATCCATCAGTAATTTGTTCAATAAAAATGTGAATATCGTCTAACTTTTTCAAAGCTATTTCTCTCGGCAAACCATAATAAGATTCAAACTCAAAATCGTCTCTTTCATTTCTTAAGTTATCGAATGTTTGCTTTATAAAATGACTCCCTTTCCTGATGCCATGATTCGCATAATGAATAATCTTAACCTTACCTTTGATTTCCGGAAAAGAGTAATCATATTTTTCTTTATTGTCGATAACATGCCCGTGAAAAGCCAAAACATCAATCCTCGGCAAAAAATCAATATAATTAACTGGTCCAAATATCAAATTTACATACTTAGACCAATAATATGTTCTCTGTATACGCTTAAAATCTAAACTGAAATACCTGGGCATAAAAGCCATCTGTCCGAGCTTACTTAACCTATTTGTGTTTCTAAAAGTATCCCACACATCTGCGCCATACGGATATAAAATTACTTTTTTGTCGAATAGTTGATAAATAATCGGCTCTAACTTCCACCAAATAGTCCTTTCCAAAAAGCCACCATCGAAATACAGGTGGAAGATATCAAAATTTTTCAGTGCCCATATGAACGCCCAATAACTGCCAAAAAGATAAGGGTCTTTGCCAACAGCCCATTTCGGCATTATATCCTCTGCCACCACTCCGTCATGGAAATTGCCCTTAGACCAATCATGAAAAACGAATACGGTGCATTCGTAGTCTTCTTTTAAAACTCCTTTCAGTAGTTTAAAACTAATTATTGGATGAGTTCCAAATATCATTTTATTAGCACTATCGTTTTTAGGTTTGAATTTTTTATAAAAATAAAGAGCTATCAAAATTATAAGAAATGGAAATACAGCTAAAATATCAACCAAATATCTTTTAAGGTAATACCTAAACTCCTGCTTGAAATCAAAGGGGGCTTTAAAATCTTCATTTGTTAAAATCCAGCCATATCTGGCGAGATTGTCTTTAAGACCTTGTTTCATCGCTATTTCCTTCGACCTTATCTTGATATGTCAGTAGATTTTTATAAAAAGTCTCAAGCTGGCTGGCTGATTTTTGGCAGTCGTACAACCCTTTAATAATTCCCTGTTCTTTCCTGCCTACTGCTTCCCTGTAATCTTTGTTATTTATAAACTTGCCTGCTATAGCAATATAACCTTCTATCGAGTCAGCCCACATCTCTCCCCAATATTCTATAAGATTTCTTGTCTCTTCATCGAGTATATTTTTCATAGAAACCACAGGCTTGCCCTTTGCCAAAAGCTCATTGGCAGCATTGCCCATAGGGCTTGGAAATGGATTCAGGCCTATATCAATTATATGGCCATACACATGGGCGTTGACATGCCCTTCAAAATAAACCCTGTCAATGCATCCTGCATTCTCGAAATATTTTTTAATCGGCTCATTATCCCCTGCTCCGCATATTAAAAAGACAGCTTCGGGGTTTAACTTTAATATCTCTGATACGACAGAAAGATACTCCTGATTGTATAGCTTTGGTAAACGCCCGATAAATCCGAGGAGGACTTTACCGTCCGTAAATTTCTTTCTAAGGTTTTTTACTTCCTGCTTTGAAACCGGAGGATCTAAAAGCTCCATAGCAACTGGAGCTAAAAACTTATAATATTCAACGCCCCAGTATAGCCCTTTAGTTACTGATTCCATATTTCCATAATGTATTATCCTGCAATCAAGATTATTCACATTCCAGTAAGGATCGATATGCGACCAATATATCTGTACGGGTGCAACCCTCGATGAGACTAAAAAATTGCCTATCTGCGTGCCGGTTGTTATAAAAATATCTATTTCATCCTCAACAATCTGCTTTCTCAATGCCATTGCCTTCTCAATATGTGAATAGTAGGGGTTATCGAAACTTCCAAGACTTCCCGCGCTGATGCATTTAAATCCCATGCTTTTTATTGTATTTACTGTCTTATCGTCATCCCCGACCTTTTCCTTGTAATCGTAGCTGTACACATAAAATTCGATATCATGGTTTTTATTCATAGCGTGGCCTTTCAATAACGACAATAAGACAGACACTGGAGAAGATGACGCAAGCTGCTGATACGCATAGCCGACCCTTATTTTTCCATTTTTAGCAGGAGGTTTTGCACATGGAGCTATATTATTTTTTTTGCAATACTCGAGGAAAAAATCGCTCATAGGTCTTTCTATTTCATCATCGAGCAGCTTATATGCTTCATTATTGACATTCAGATTTCCGTAAAAATATCTGGCATAAAAGGCGATATACAAAACAAGCTCGATATCCTCTGCGCTTATTGCATCGTAAATAAGCGCCTTCAAAGGCTCATAAAGCCTCGCAAAACTGTGGTGGTAGCTAAACTCTCCTCCCAAATGTCTCAACATCAGAAGGCTGCTTTTTTGGGCATTAATCGTTTTTTTCATAAATATGCGTGGAGGGAGGATTTTATCTATATAAATATCTATTATCTTCTCTGAGGTTATTTTCAAGAGATGAATTATCTCTACAAACTCTTTTACTTCAAAGATATAATCATCTGCAGAGTGTATAAGGAAATCGGCAAACCCTTTCTCTTTTTCATTATTCAGGATGTCTATGAGCAGAACAAAGAATGAAATTATTGCTTTGTTGGTACTGTCTGCAGTTACATAATCAAACAGCAGCCTTCTTTTTATATCAAGCATGCCGCTATGAGGGGAAAGTCTATCTTCTTTTGAATCGAATAATGGATACAATTTAAAAAATGCCAGATTAAGCTGAAAATTATTTAGAAATATGGAGAAAATCTTCTCTCTTAATAAATTTATTATTATTTTGGACTCATCTTTATAGTGATGTCTGCAAATTAATTCACCGAGACCGTCAATGCCGGAAATCTTATCTGCTACAGCAAGGAGTGAGTTTTCATCTTCGGCCTTTTGGAGAGATTCACGGATTTCCTTTAAAAAAATCTCAAGGTCATCTTTATAAACAGCAGTGCTATTCATTTTCCATCAATACATCAGCCTCTTCTGAACGCTTATTTTGCATGTGTTCAAAATATCCGCAATCTTCTCCCCTGCACGGCCGTCGCCGTATAAATGGTTGCCTGGGTATTTTCCATGGGCAATCTGTTTTTTTATCGCATCTCTTATCTCATCCCTGCTGTAATTCACATCTATTACATTTTCTCCCCTTTCCCTGTGGTTCTGCCTTGTGCCTATGTTCACCACCGGCACGCCGAGATATGCGGATTCCCTGATGCCGCTGCTCGTGTTGCCTACCAGAACAGCCGAGTTGTTTATCAGCTTCGCATAGTCCTCGAAGGCAAAGTTCTTGAAGAAGTGTATGTGCCTGGGCTGGTATTTCTCCCTGAACATTCTTATGCCCTTTGATATCTCGTCCGTTCCTGCATCCATATTCGGCCAGAGCCATAATGCAGGCATGTTTATATCATTGATAGCATGGAGGGTTTCCTGCACCTGAGCGCTTGCAGACTCGTATTCTGTCGTGACGGGATGCTGGGATACGACGATATAATTATTCTTTGCAACCGGAACCAAAGCGCCCACTCCAGCATATTTTTCGAACACATCGAAATCGAGGTCAAGGCTCAAATCTCTTATGAGGTCGATTGTCGGGGAGCCTACTACATAGACATTTCCTGGATCCTCTCCCATCTTTATTACACGCTCTGCGCTTTTTTGAGTTGCGACAAAATGGATATGCGAGAGTTTTGTGATCGCATGCCTTATGGATTCGTCTATGGAGCCTGAGAGCTCTCCACCCTCAAGATGGGCAACAGGAATGTTCATATAGCTTGCTGCCACTGCAACGGCAAGGGCTTCAAATCTATCGGCAATTGCCATTACAATATCAGGACGAAGGTTTTCAAAGACCGTTGAGAGCTCAACAACGGCAAGGCCTGTGGATTTCGCCATTGTTATGGGCTTGCCGCCCTCGACGAGAAAGTGCACCATCTCGCTTATCTCAAAGCCATCGGCTTCAATGATATTTATTGGATTGCCGAATTTATGGAGAATAACAGCGCCGCCCACAACAAGCTGCAATTCGCAGTTATGGTGTTTTTTTACCTCTTTCATAATTGATTTCATTTTCGCATAATTACCGCGTACTGTTAACACAATACATATTTTCCTTCTCATATCGCTCCTGCCTTCTCCTCTGTCTATTGCCATTTTGCCCTGCCGGGCAGTATTATGTCCTGCCTTATATTCTTTTTATTCTCCATCACAATCTCCATCATCTCTGTAAGAACCTTTTCTGTAAGATAATTGGGCTGAAGACCGAGGCTCAACAGATTGGTATTCTTCGCATTATAATAATGCTCCTCTGCCTCTTTCCTTGGATTTGGATAATTTTTTATGGTTACATCAATTCCGAGGTTTTTGGCAGCAGCCTTAACCTTTTCAGCAAGCTCATTGACGCTGAATATCTCTGTAAACTGATTCATCACCCTGAACTCGCCTTTATTGGCAGGGTTTTGAACTGCAAGCCTTACGCATTGGAGCGTATCGACTATATCTAAAAATCCCCTTTTCTGCCCTCCTTTTCCGTAAACAGTCAGGGGAATTTCAACCACTGCCTGTGTGATAAATCTGTTTAATACCGTACCCCAGAACTCATCATAATGGAAGTGAGGCATGAGGCGGTTTTTTTTGTCCATTCTGCTTTCGTCTGTCTCGATTCCATAAACAGGCCCCTGATTTAAGTCAGTAACCCTAAGCCCCCACATCCTTACTCCGAGATAAAGCATGTCGCTGTCCTGAACCTTGCTCAGATGGTAAAATGAGCCGGGAAGCTTCGGGAATGGCAGCCTGTCCTTTCTTCCGCCTTTTTCAATTTCCATGAAGCCTTCTTCTATATCAATATTCGGTGTCCCGTATTCTCCCATCGTGCCTAACTTTATGAGATGAATATCGGGATTAATTGTCTTAATAGCCCACATAACGGCCAGTGTGGCTCTGAGGTTATTCTGTATTGTCTCCCATGAGGTATTATGGTTGAGCATGGAATAAGGCGCAGACGGTATCTCCCCATAATGTATTATTGTATCCGGCCCAAATTCCTTTACTACCTTGAAAAGGAAATCCTGCTCTCCTATATCACCGACATAAACCTTGATATCATGCCCTGTCAGCCCCTTCCATATGTTTGCCCTTTCTTCGAGGTTAGGGCAATCAATCAATGGTGTTATGCCGAGTTTATTGAATATCCATCTCTTGAGATAATTATCCAATACCGCAACGCTATAGCCAAGATTTGAGAGATTCATTGCAGTAGGCCATCCGAGATAACCATCACCGCCGAGTATAAGCACCTTGCCTTTCATATTTAACAGACTTCCTCCATTAATCTATGTTTGAGAATATATGATTTTAGATCTTCCCTGCTCATAAAAGGCTCATCGGAAGATATATATGGATTTTTCAGTGTTTTTGAAACTATCCCTTCATAGGTATAATCGACTTTGTACAAATCACGGAATGCAGGGAATATGACGAATAATTTTTCCAGTTCCATGGCCCTGCCCATCTCTTCGAGAGACATAAGCTCTTCGTAAAGTTTTTCGCCGGGCTTTTTCCCTATCTCCACAATCTTTATGTTTTCTGGCTTATGCCCGTACATCGGCGATAGGATCTCTATCATAACATCTGCAAGGTCAGCAATCCTGATTACAGGCATTTTTGTTACAAGAACTTCACCGCCCTTCGCTATTAATGCTGACTCAATTACAAGTCCAACTGCCTCGTCAATGGTCATTACAAACCTCGTCATTCTGCTGTCTGTCAGCGTAATAGGACCGCCGTTTTTAATCTGCTTTTTGAATATGGGTACAACCGAGCCCCTCGAACCCAATACATTTCCAAACCGTGTGCTCGAAAAAATAGTCTTTTTGTCATAGCGTATTGTATTCGCAGCAGTAATAAGTTTTTCAGCCATCAATTTAGAGGTCCCCATGACATTTGTTGGGTTCACAGCCTTGTCACTGCTTGTAAAAATAACCTTTCCTACATCATTCAGTAGTGCCGCTTCTATGATATTCTGGGTCCCGTTTATATTTGTCTGCACAACATCGAAGGGATTGAATTCAGACAGAATCACATGCTTGAATGCTGCTGTGTGAAAAATTACATCCACGCCCCTTGTTATCTTAATCAGCTTATCCCTGTCCCGTATATCGCCAAGGAAAAATACAGCCCTTTGGTCTCCGCGGTACTCATCTGTGAGATAAAAGAGCTCTGTCTCATTATTGTCAAAAACCCTTATTTCTTCTACATCGGACAGCAGCAGTTGCTTAAGCAGCACCTTGCCGACAGTCCCTGCCCCGCCTGTAATCAGAACACTCTTTATTCCGTTATTAGAAATATCCTGCATCTTATCGAAAACCCCATTTAGACATAGACTTAAGGTAAGCAATAAGCATACCATTGGGCATAAAAACATAAGCCTTTGAAATACAAAACATATTTTTTATAGAGCGCACTTTCTGAGGAGCATTTTTGACATTCCCAAGGATGTCATGTCATAAAATTGACTCTATTTTGTTATCGGATTTTTGATGACGAAACTTTAAAATCGGTGATGATTGAAGAGAAAAACAAGAGCCGGGAAAGGGATTCGAACCCTCGACCTGCTGATTACGAATCAGCTGCACTACCACTGTGCTATCCCGGCAAACTTATTGATAAATCAGCAATCGTAATTACCAGACCAGTATTGTAGCACATCAACGTCATAAAATCGTAATAACTCACCCTGAAAACGCCTCTTTTTTGGCATCATTTCCAGCGGAGAAATTATCCAGGATTTTTACGTGATGTCTTAAGCTCTCCGGATAGTGGTGAGCATAGCGCTGAGTCGTTTTAATGTCCTTATGCCCTAAAAGTTTAGCCACCGAGTAAAGGTCTACGCCTGCCTGAACAAGTCGTGTTGCAAAGGTATGTCTGAGATCATGGAACCGGAAGTTTTTAACCTCCGCTTTTTTTAAGGCAAGGTGAAAAGATTTGACGAGGTTTCTAAATTTCATACTCCTGCCCTGAGTGGTAAAAACGTGCCCGGACATACTCATAACCTTGCCCTTAGCTTTCAATAGCTCGACAACGGTCTGATTCATGGGAATAGTCCTCGGTTCTTTATTCTTGGTTTTGGTGATGATTATTGTTTTCCTGAAAAGGTCTATATTTTCCCATTTCAGATTAAGGATCTCTCCCTGCCTCATTCCCGCATGGAGGGCAATAGTTATTACCTCTGTTAGCTGTCCATCGAGGAGTCCGGCGGCAGTTCTCATAAGGCTATCTTCTTCTTCCTGTGATAGCCACCTCAAGACTTTGTTATTTTCCGGCTCCCTCTGAACCTTGATACAGGGATTTTCTTTGCACCATTCCCATTGTTTCCATGCAAGGTTAAAGGCTTTTGACAGGGTAGAAAAATCTCTGTTGCATGTAGCAATAGAAACACCGCCGTCGTGCCGCATCTGCATATACTCTGCTATGGTCTTCGGAGTAATACTCGCAAGCGTCATTCCACCAAAATACCGCTGTAATTGATTGATTGAATTTTTGTACATCCTCTGTGTTGACGGCTCTCGTTTCGGCGCGTGTTCCCTCATAAACTTTTCCATCATCTCGTCAAACGTCCTGTTTCTCGCCTCGTCAATCTCAAACCACTTACCCTCTACAACTTGAGTCTTGACCTTTGCTAAAATATTTTCTGCAAGCCTTTTGTCGGCAGTGCCGGTTGACCGCTGGTACTGCCTTTTATTTACGCTGAATGACATCCACCATATAGGTGAATCCTTACGCCTGTAAAGTCCCATAAATTAACTATCCTCCTTTCTTGTCTTTAAAAGACGGGACCCAACAAGGCTTGAAAATACCGTTTCAATTTTAGCATATTTCAGCCTTGCTGGTTATTCTGATAGATATTACTTCTATATTTCGGCATCATTTACCGCAAGGCAATATTGCGATTGGAAAGAATCTCAATTTTGAAGTGAAAGTCTCATTGAGATTTCACTTCCGTTGGTAGTGTCAAGATTTATGTGTAAATTCTTTTAAGGGTTTTCTTCCCCATGTATCATTCAAGTGGCTCATAACAGCATAGACTATCCTTTCAATGCTTTCAGTGTTATTGAAGCAACTCATCGG
>JAJYXI010000013.1 GCA_021791055.1 Nitrospirota bacterium
CATAGATAGAGACCTGGTCACGTAAATAATGGGTCTTCGGAAAAGCAAACTCGAAATTCAGGACTAAAACTTCAATAAAGGACAGGATAATTTAAAAACTGACTTTTTCTACAGACTCGTTAGGTGTCTTTAAAAAAACGGGGGTTAAGGGGGATTCCCCCTTTTTTAGCGTTTACGCTAAAACCACGCCTTGCCTTTACCAAAACCACGCCTGCAAAACCACAAACCTTGACCACCTTAATATAAAAAATAAAGGACGATAACCTTCAAAATCCGCCGTGTAAAAAATACAGTTTTGCGGAATGGAGTGGAGCAAATCTGTATAGGGTTAATTCATCAAAAATCACGATTGAGGCTTGCCCGAAATGGTGATTTTTGATGCACCATTTTAGCCTCTGCGATTCTCAAAATCGAGCATACAGAAATTTAAAAATACGCTACCAAAAAGAGTAAAAAAATCGGATAGGGCATCCAGCTTTTTGAGTGTTACCCTATCCGAAAAACGAGATTTTGGAAAGTGGAGTTATGCGTTTTCTTCCTTGACAAGGATGTAATCTTTGAACTTGCGATTGCTCTTTTTAGACTGCACCAAGCCGAGGTATTTGATGGCGATGCGGTCAAAGACTTTGACATCTTCCTCTACGAGCAACTTTCTCAAAACGGAGTTAACAAACACGGTAAATTTCTTGCCGTCATCTGTCTCGATATCGAGGTACTCGGCATCGCCATGTTCGGTTATCGTATCTCCCATTTCCGTAACCACACCCTCTAAAATTTCGCCCTCTGCCGGTTTCCAGAATTGAGTTTCATACTCCTTGTTTCTTTCCTGTTCCTTCTCTTTAATTTTGTCTACAAGGCTGCTCATTCTCTCACCTCCTCTCTGTTAAAATTACTTGCCGCCTTTGCCGTCTGAATACCCGGACTTACCCTCTTTCCCCTGCTGTTTTTCCTCTCCCTGCCGTTGCAACTTTCCATCCACCTTGCCCTGCATTTTCTGATTTTGCGATTTCGTTTTTTCACTCTGCATCTGGTCGAATTTCTGCTTTTCCTGCGCTGTCATTTTAGACATCTCGGACTTAATTTCCTTATCCATCTTACCCGCTTTTTTGAGGTCGCCGTCCTTTAAAGCCTGTTCCCTCTGTTTCATGAGGTCAAGGGTTTTGTTATATGAAAACTCATTCTTGTCCAAAGTCCTTGACACCTGTTTTGCTCCGGGCATTTTTTCGACAATCTTATCGGTCATTAGTTCGACTTTACCTGCAAGCCTCGGGTAAAGTTCGCTCTGCATCTTTGACAAAACTTCCCTCTGCATTTTCGATTTAGCAACCTCATAACTAACAGCTTTTGAAGTGATGCTATTATGAGTTTTTCCCTTTACCGCCTCGGATTTTTGCATCTCGGATTTAGGCTTTTCTGTCTGTTTAGTAGTCTGTCTGACCTGCTCCTTTTGCTGTTCGGGTCTTCGTATCAATTCCGAGCTCTCCTTCGTAACCCTACCTGTCCGCTCTATCGTATGGCGGTATATGTCTCCGTTCTTCATGTAAGTCAGGCTCTCATACCTCTGGTAAAAGCCATTCTGTTTGGTCTCAAAGGTAGTAACCTGCTTTGTCTTTGTAATCTGCCCGTTGTCATGCTTCAAATAGACATCATAGGTTCTTTTTTGAGTGCGATATGACTTATCTCCGAAATTTTCGGGATTTAAAAACTTATTAAAAGCCGTCTTTAGATTACTCTGAACCCTGTCTTTCAATGCCTGCAGTAACCTCTCGCTCTTAACAGTCAATCTCCCCTGTTCGCTGTCGTATTTCGCTTTAACACTAACAACGAAACTTTTTAATCCTCTGGCCTTTTCTATGTCCTTCTGTGTCGCTGGCTTCTGCAAGTCCTTCCAGTCCTTTGAGGATAATTTTTTAGTGTATTTCTCATATTTCTTTACCTCCTCGGCGCTGGCTTTAATGTCCCTGTAAGCATTGAGTTTTTCAGATATGGTTTTCCTCTGCTGTTCACTATCGGCTTTTTGGAGTTGCTTCTCAAGTTTAGATATTTCCCTGTCGATCCCCTTGGTATATTTGTAAGTGGTCTCTTTTTCGTACACCTTTGAGACCTGTTCTTTTAATCGCTCTTTATCGTCTGTGACAATCTTCGCCTCCTGCCTTCCTCTCGTCATCGAAACGTAAAACTCCTGGTAGCTCTTTTGTGTCGATGTAGGGGCGTGATAGATAACATCCTGTGATGTTTTGCCCTGGCTTTTGTAGACAGTCTGAGCATATCCATGTTCGAAATGACGGGTATTCGAGATTACATCCTTGCCCTGATAATTAAATGTGATGTTCTTAATATTCCCGCTCTCGTCCTTGGCGATTGATTTGATGTAAGCTATATCGCTATTCGCTATGCCTGTCTCCTTATCCGTCTGGTTAAAGATAACCTTGTCACCCTTTGCAAGATCAATTTGTTTCTGCTCATATACATTAAATTTGTCTCCGTGTCTGCGGATGTCTATTTTCTTCTCTACCTCATTGCCCTTCCTATCCTTTCCAGTGGCGGTAATAATGTGATTTGCAGTATCAATTTTTGTAATTGTCAGCTCTGCACCTACCTTGACCCCTGCTCTGCTTTCATTAACAATAATCTTATCTCCAATGCCGTAATTTGAAACATTAAACCTCTCGCTGCCGGTAAGGTTTTTACTTGCATAGATGGAGACTTTTTCGGAATTGCTGTCCACCTTGCCCTGTTCGATAAGCTTGTTGCGGATTTCGGTATTGATAGCATCTCTGTCTTTGTTAGTTTGGGTTGAGACAATGGAGTTTGTATAACCGTCAGCTTTCATGTAAATGTCGGCGGTCTTTGTTATGAGGTCATCCTTTGATACTTCATGTATTTCGAACTTTGAAAACGCCTTATCTATGTCCTTATTAATCGTGTCCTTAACGGCTTCTTTATACCGCTCCGGTATCTGCCTGACTATATCCTTCAATTCAGCATAATTAATAACCTTATTCTCAACTGCATAACTGAAAGGAGATCCTGCTGATACCGCTGGCAACTGGTCTTTATCTCCCCAAAAACTCGCCCTCGCTCCTGTCTTTTCAGCGATATTTATAATCTTGTCAAAGTTCTTGGCTCCGATAAAACTGCTTTCATCTGACAGTATAATAGTCTTACTGTTCAACTCATTCTGTGCTTTCGAGGACTGTAAAAACTTGGCAACTGTCATTGCATTTTCGATACCCGCCGCCTTCATTTCGTTGACGGCCACGTTTGTCTCTGATATGCCTAGAAGCCTATAGCCATGCTGTTCGGAAATTTCACGGATCGCTTTCATTACGGTTGTTTTACCCGTGCCTGCGTAACCCTGCACCGCATTGAACTTATCCGTGTTCGTCAAAAAGAACTCTACAGCGTTTCTCTGGCTCTCTGTTAACTTAAAATCAGTGTTCCCCTGCCTCTGCCTTTCCTCGTACTCGTTAATGGCTTTAACGGCCTCTGCTTTATCTATAATCACATTTACGCCATCTATACCTTCTCTGATTGCTTTAACCGCGTGCCTTTCAGCCTTCAGGACTTCTTTTGTAGTAAAAATACTGTCAGCGTAATTTCTGCTCCTGTCTTCGATGATATGACTGTCTGATAACTTTATAACCTCATCTTTCATCTCAAGCTCTATAGCTCTCTGGATGTCATTGATCGAGACATCACCTTTTGCAATCTCCGCTGATGCTCTCATAATATCCTGATGACTGAACGCTGATTGATAATCCGCTAAACTATTTGTTGCTGTCCTGACGACTTCATACTCATTCATAGCGTTGCTATGATCATAGTCGGCCTTAGCTATATAAACAGAATCAACAACGTGCTCTTTTGCAAGGCCTGCCTCCGCAAGTTTGTTCTCAAACCTCTGTTGTATTTCATCATGCGTCATTACCTGTTTTGCCTGTCTCGTTTCTATAGCTGCAATCTGCTTAAGCTCTCCCTCGCCCGCATTCGGGTATTTAGCTTTTAGTTCGTCTCTGTGATTTTGGACATACTCGTCAATCTGCTTTGCCCGTTCTGATGTTATCTCGATAGCCTTATCAGGTATTCCTGCAATTGCAGCATACTCCGTCCTGCCGCTATCGCTCTTGACCCATTCGACAGGTAAACCGTGTTCTTTAGCATAATGCGCAAGCTGGTTGTTATAAATTTTAGTAAGAATGTCTGAATGAAAGGCATCGCTGTGTAATGCCTGCCATTTGCCTGACTGCTCGTTGTAAGACTGATTAAAAATAACCACATGCGTATGTTTTTGAATGTCTCCATCTCTATTAACACTGTGGTCAACACGCATAGCAAGGATGTTGCCGGTTTTGACCGGCTCCACGACACCCTGACTGCACTGCCTAACCTGCGCAAGGTGGCCCTCGAAATATCGCATCACATCACTTACTGCTTTGTTATGTATGTCGTTTATGATTTTTGCATGTTCAGGGCTGCTATGAGAAAGGACGGTGAATGATTTATGAGGGCTAAAGGTTAAGTTCCACCCGGGCCTACGTTCTCCATTTACTCCGGCTTGAACAAGCTGTTCCTGTGTGAGTGGATCCTTGCCCTCTTTGAGGGCCTTATATGTTTTTTCGTCCATCTCGACCTGTCTGCCATTTGTCAGTTTTTCCCATCCCTCGCAAATAAGTTCAGGTTTTAAGGCGTTTCCCTGCTCGTCTTTCAGGTAATAGTTGTCTTTCTCGTATTCTGACAACTTGTTATAAATATCGCTTACCGTAACCATTTTTATTTCTCCTTTTTATCTAACAGGTCGATCATTAGGTCAATACCTTCTTTTGTGTGAATTAGATGTTTTCGAATTTCTGCCGCATCTTGTGATTTACAGGCTGCATACAGATTGATAGCAGATCTAATAATTTTCTCTGCCATTCCTTCGCATAAAGTTTGTCTTTCCATTCTACCTCCCCAAAAAATAGTTTTAAAACATAAAAAAACATAGCAAAATGGCTTAATCTAAGGCTTTTTAAGCCCTTTTCTATTTTTGGGATATAGGAATTTTCGTCCCATATCCCTTAAACGGCATACTGAGCCTCCTGTTGCGTAATCAAGGCGATTGAAAAGCTTATGCCTAATACTTTCGATGCTCACGTTATACTTTGACAGTGCGTTTATGAGCGCATCCTCGATAAAAAAACAGTCAGCAGCCTCAATGCATTTGAGACATTTCCGGTTGATAGATTCCTCTAATCTCTCAACAACGTCCTCAATAGCATCTCGCAAAAGATTAATATCTGTTACATCGCCTGATCTCTTGATAATCAGGGCGGTTTCCTTATCGAGGATGTCTTGAGGCGCATTGTAGATAGCGAATAATTCGTATCTCACAATGCTCCTTGCAAGTGCCTGGATGCTCACCTACTGCCTCCTTTCCGTTCCTGCTCTTTTTCAAAATCCTCAATAGCCTTTTCAAATTCCTTTTCAAACTTCTCGGATTTCTTCTCCTTCTCCTTTTCTTTCTGCTCAAGCTCATTGAGCTTTTGCTCTGCCCTGGCTGCCCTGTCTGCATACTTCTGTTTTTGCTCTGGCGTTTTCGCAAAATCTGCCTCGAACTCGTCCCAACTGCGCTCGAATACTGCATCTTCTTTCTTCATTTCCACGTCCATTTTCGACTGCTGGCTCACGACATAGTAGAAAATCAGCGCAAGGATCGGGCTTGTGAAAAGCAAAATCTTAAATAAGTTAGACATCTAAAACCTCCCTCTTAGCTGCATTTACAATATTGTCAACGTAAGAGCTGTTCACGCTTCCGTTTTTCCGCGGCCTGCCCGGGCTTTTACGGACAGCCAGCTTCGGCTCTGCCTCTGCTGCCTGCGTTTTCTTCTGCTCAAGCCATTTACGAATCTCAACAGGGTCGAATCTTAATGCACGTTTGCTGATTTTGACGGCTGGAATTTTTTTCTTGAAAACTAACGAGTACACGCCCTGAACGCTAAAACCGAGCATGTCCGCCACCTCCTCAATTTTCAAAAGTTTTTCTGTCATGTTCCTCACCTCCTGTTATATGTATGCGATGAACTAAAAATTTTTTCAGCGAGATTCAAATTTTTTTAAATACGTCTGATTATTTTCTTGGCGGCGTAGTTCATACCGCCGCCCTTGCCCGACCGCATATCCGATCAATCTCTGCCCTGCTCTCCGGCGGTATCTCCCGCTCATCCTCCAGCCTTTCAAGCCTCCCCCGCCTTCGTCGTCGCTCCTCTGCCTCTCGTCTTTCTGCCTCTACTGCTTGCTCCTGTCGGGTCAAGGCCGGGGGCTTGTCCATGCCTTTTTTTGCCCGCGCCCGAAAAAAGGCCACGGGGTTGGATATGGGTGCGGCTTTCGGATCGGACATCTGGGCCGCCGTCCAGCGAATTAAACGCTTAATGCCCTGAACGGCCGTCTCGGACGGATAATCGGGATGCGCTTCCGGGTTGTAGTCTGCTATCAGGGTCGGGATCACGCTTTCTGAGACCATGCCCTCCAGCTTTGTGCCGGTGGTGACGGCCATGATATCTTTTACGGCTTCTGTATCTATCTCTGTCGGGTCGTTGTTTTTTCTTTTTCTGCGGAAACGACGACAGGGTCTGCTGTCGTTGTCGTCTCTTTTAGTATTCTCTGTAGTAGTCTCTGTAATAGTCTGCTGGATTCCAGCAGACTTGTTTGCGGGATTGTCGCATTCTTGTGTACTGGATTCCATACAATAATGCTGGATTCCAGCATTATTGTGATTTTTCAAGGCTTCGGAGGAAATAACAGACCACAAATCGTTTATTTTTGCGATATTGACGCGATAATAAAGTTTTCGAGGCAATCCCCTGTAATCTTCCTCAATAAGACCTTTAGATTTAAGTTGTCGTCTCGCTGTTTCCTGCTCCGATCTTGAAAGTCCTGTTTCTTCTTCTATTTTATCTTGAGTTTTGTAAATCCAGCCATCTGGATCGTTCTGTTTTCCCGTCCAGTATATAAACTGCGTAAGAAAAATTGTCGCAACTGTACTGCCTGTTATTTTTTTAAGGCTGGGATAGTATGAGATTGGCCTACCAACCTCTTGCAAAAAATCTGTCAACCTCATCTCACACCTCCCGCCTTGACTTCGTATTTAATTGTAGTTACAATTAAACTATGCAATATGCGTGGGACGAGGCTAAGGCAAATAAAAGAGAGGTAAAAAATTATGAAGAAACCACTGATTGATAAAAACGGAGAGGTCAGAGAACTCACAAAAGAAGAGTTCAAGCGTATGCGCCCGGCATCTGAGGTTGTGCCGGAGATCGTCAAAGCATACAAGGAAGGTCGCCTGAAGGTACGCGGCCCACAGAAAACGCCAACAAAAGTGCAAACAACTCTGCGCTTGTCGCGTGAAGTTGTGGAGTTTTTTAGAGCTACCGGACGCGGCTGGCAAACCAAGCTGGACAAAGCATTAAAAGAATATGTACGGACGCATTCGCGGTAATGATATAAAGTAGCGTATTTCATGCCGCCACCTCCGCCGCGAAAAGGGCCAACTGTTTCGGCCTCGGATTTTTTCGCTCACCGATAGCCTCGCCAGTAGATTTTAAGGACACTGAAAAGGCCGAAGCGGACATGCCGCACATCGCTGCCGCGTCGTACATAGTATACCCCTGTAGCACAAGCTCCGCTGCCTGCCGCACCGGAGACGGTGCGGAGTGAAGAGCATGGCGAATGCGATCGTGCTGATTTTCCCGGCGCTGCTCGTCTCGCCATGCCGACAGGGACGTGGAATATATACCGTCCCCGGCAAGGTCGTCAATATCGACCTCTCTCGCCACCCTCCACAAACCAAGATTACGTGCTGCTTCGCGCAAGATGCGCGACTCAAAATACCCGCGCTGCTGCGCGATGATCCACGCCTCAGCGGCTACATCCTCCGCCGCGGATCCATACACCTTTGCCGCCTTTGCGGCGGCCAAAATCCGATGATACATCTCCTCCTGTGATATACTACCCGCAGGGGGTACGGCTGCGACTGCCTGTTTCATGCTGGCCTCCTTCTCCCGCCGGTCTTGGCACCAACCTGTCCGGCGGGGATTTTTTTTCGTTGCTGATGTATAGTCATATGTATATTCATATGATTATATATATTATATTTTTTGTCAAGCGTTTTTTTTATTATTGATTTCATATGAATATTCATATAAAATGCTAATATGCATGTTGGCGAGAGATTAAAATTTTTCAGGCTCTTTTACAATATGAGCCAAGAGGATCTTGCTGATATTTTTGAAACGACACAGCGATCTATTGTTTTGTATGAAACTAATAAGCTCAAACCCAAGGATGCTGGACTTGACCTGTTCTGTAAAATATGTGGCTCTAAAGCCGAATATATTATTACAGGTAAATCGCCAGCTTTTATTATGTGCGCCGGATTTATGTCGTTGCCTGCCGAAGATGTTTTAAGTTTGACCCTTCGCTCATATCGGCGCAAAATTTCAGAGCTTAAAAGAAATATGCACTTATTACAAAATTTCCTTACAGAAAATGCTTTTACGCAATATGCCCTTGCAGATATAAAAGAATCTGGAAGATTAGTTTTTAAAATCTACATTTTCATGTCGAATGCTGATAATACGCTATTCTTTCTGAAAGTCTATCCTGATTTTTTTGAGGAGCTGGATAAAAATATTATTTCTCTCTTAAATATTAAACAAACCTCAAATACAGAAATTTCAGCACAGGATATCCAAATGGTGTTTCGTGTAGCACGAGATATGTTTTCTCATTTCTGGCTTATAGATGAAGAGTTTTGGCTTCTGCCTACAATAAGACTTTTCAATAGCCTCTCTATTCCAGGAGCAGATGATATTATAAATGCTCTTATCGCCGATGCCACTCACTATGCCAACGTAATAGAACCCCAGATCCAAAAAGCGTGGGGAAAAGTAAAGGAAATTAAAATTAAACAAATAGTAGCTACGATGAAGGAATATAATATTACTTTACCCGACATTGAAAAATATCTTCCATCCACTATAAGCCAATAATCCGGATGTGGAAGCCCTCTTTCGGTGAATTCCGTTTTTGAGTTCAATTTTAAGACCGAGTATTTTTACTTAAAAATACAAATTCCGCGCTGCGGTTGTTGTATAATTAGATCAGTCCGAGAATCGGTTCCCCGACTTTTTAGGCCAAGAATATTAAGAGCCTGGTACGGCGGGGCAAGGAGAATGCTGGACATGAGAGGATCACCGAAGCTGTAGGAATAAAATGCTATTTTGCCCGTCCTTATGCCTCATGGCAGAGGGGAACAAATGAGAACATCAACGGGTTGATCAGATGGTATTTGCCG
>JAJYXI010000061.1 GCA_021791055.1 Nitrospirota bacterium
GTTCTCATCTAAATGCCTCCATATGGAATTAAGATGAGATATTTTAACAGGATTTGCGGTAAAAGGAAAACAGAAATACTTGCAGAACCTTGATTCTCAAGGCTTAGCGAGTTGTTGAACAGGCTCCGAATTAAAAGGAGGTAAAAGATGTCAGTATTCAAGAACATGAAAATCGGGACAAGGTTAGTGCTGGGCTTTGGCATGCTTATTATGCTGATGCTGGTCATTGCATTTACAGGGGTTACGAGGCTTGCATCCATTGATAAGAAGTTAGATGTTATTGTGCATGACAGGTATCCAAAAACCGTGTGGGCAAACAATATCATTGATAGAGTTAACCGTATTGCACGGTCTATGCGCAACATCATTATCATGGACGACAAAAACAGCGTGACAAAAGAAATTGAAGGAATAAGAGAATCCAGAAAAAACATTGGGGAAAATGTCGATAAGCTTGAAAGGACGATCAAGTCCGAAAAAGGAAAGGAAATCATGAAGGCTGTTAAAGACCTTCGTTCTGCCTATATCAATGAGCAGGAAGGTTTTATGAAATTAATAGAAAATGGCAAAAAGGACGAGGCAAAGACATCGCTGCTAACCAAGATTCGTCCTGTGCAGTTGTCCTACATGGACGCAATTGATAAGCTTATCAAATTCCAGAACGACCTGATGGAAACCGGCGGCAAGGAGGCGAAGCAGCAATACCTGAACGCCAGAAATCTTATGATTATTCTCGGAGTTATTGCACTGGCAATGGCTGTTGCAATTATCTTTTTAGTCACCCGCAGCATCACGCTCCCATTAAGCAGGGCGGTTGGCGCAGCAAATCAGATAGCAGAGGGAGACCTGACAGCAAAAATAGAGATTACCGGTAAGGATGAGACAGGACAATTGCTGACGGCAATGGAAAACATGGTCAAAAATCTTAAGCAGATAGTCTTCCAGACCAAGGAGGCATCCAATCAAGTGGCAACAGCCTCAGACCAGATAGCGCAGGCAAACCAGAACCTCTCCCAGAGCATAACAGAGCAGGCATCATCGGTGGAGGAAACCACATCCACAATGGAAGAAATGACAGCATCAATAAGGCAGACAGCAGACAATGCAAGGGAGGCTAACAAACTCGCCCAGAACACAAAGGGCATTGCGGAATCGGGCAGTTCTGTTATGGACGACACCATAAAGGCAATGGATGATATAAACAAATCCTCCAGTAAGATAGCAAACATATCAAATGTAATAGAAGAGATAGCATTTCAGACAAACCTTCTTGCTCTGAATGCAGCAGTTGAGGCAGCGAGGGCAGGGGAGCACGGCAAAGGCTTTGCAGTGGTGGCATCGGAGATAAGGAATCTTGCACAGAGGGCTTCACAGTCAGCAAAAGAGATAACAGGGCTCATAGAGGACAGTGGTGAGAAGACAGGCAAGGGAGTGCAGCTTGCACAGGAGCTCAGCACAAAACTGAGGGAAATAGAGGGCAGTGTAAAGAAGGTAGCCGACCTGATGGATGAAGTGGCAGCCGCAGCACAGGAACAGGCAACAGGGACGAACCAGGTCAACACAGCCATGACACAGATAGACCAGGCAACCCAGCAGAATGCATCCATTGTAGAGGAGACTGCATCTGCATCTGAGGAACTTGCAGCGCAGGCAAAGGAATTGATGAATCTTATCTCCTTCTTCAGGGTTGATGAAGGAGAAGGATTCCGCGAGTCGAGGGCAGGAAGCAGGGCAGTTGTTACCCATGAGCAGCAGGCGGCAAAGAGGACAGCGAAACATCTCTTTGCTAAGGCTGCACAGAAAGAGGAGAAAAAGGCATTGCACGCTGTCCATGAACTATCAGGTGCGGCTGCAGTCAACAGAACAGCGACTGCGGAGAAGGAAAAATCAAACGGCGGGTTTGAAGAGTTTTAATGTTGACGGGCACGGCTCACTCATACTCAAACCTGTCTCTCAGCGATGAGATGTTTTTCCTTTTTTCAGACCTTATATACAGGGCGGCGGGCATAAAGCTTAATGTCCAGAAGAAAAGTCTCCTCATCTCCAGACTCATGAAAAGGCTCAAGAAGCATAACATGGACAGCTTTACCGAATACTACAAGAAGGTTAAGGCCGACGAGGAGGAATTGGTGGAGATGCTCAACTGCATCTCCACCAACACAACCAAGTTTTTCAGGGAGAAACACCACTTTGAATACTTAAAGAACAAGGTTATGCCGGAGCTTCTGAAAAATAAGGCTGATGAAAGGATAATAAGGATATGGAGTGCGGGATGCTCCACAGGCGAAGAGCCCTATTCCATAACAATTGCTGTGTGCGAAGCGCTTAAAGAGTTTGGAGTTAAGAGTTCGGAGTTATGGGACATAAAAATCCTTGCCACCGATATATCCACAAAGGTATTGAGGACAGCCGATGCTGGAATTTATGAATACGAACAGCTTCCTGAAGAAATGCCGAAGGAGATTATAAGCAGATACTTTTTGAAAGGCAATAAAGAGAATGAGGGACTGATAAAAGTAAAGGATTTTATAAGAGATAAGATAAGGTTCAGGAGGCTTAACCTCAAAGACGGAGAATATCCGCTTAAAAGGAGTTTCGATGTCATATTTTGCAGGAATGTGATGATCTATTTCGATGACGGAATGAAGCGGCATGTGATATCGAAATTCCATCAACACCTTTCGGACAGAGGACACCTCTTCCTCGGCCATTCAGAGACTGTTTTCGACAGGGAGCAGCTTGTCCCCACATATATAACCGTGTACAAAAAATCCATGAACGGTAATTGTGGCCACAAAAGAGAATCAGAAGCTATAATGTAGAGAGGGACAGGCTTGAGACAAAATGAAACGGATAATGCTGAGCATAGGTGATGTCGTGGTATCAAAGGAGCCTGCCATGCTGGAGACTATTTTGGGTTCCTGTGTTGCTGTATGCTTATGGGACGAAAAGATCGGCATGGGCGGCATGAACCACATTATGTTGCCGCGTATGTATTCCGGTATCAAAAACCCTTTATATTGCGGGCATGAGTCGATACATATGTTGTTAAATAAACTCCTTGAGGGCGGTGCATCAAAAAAGAGCCTTAAGGCAAAGGTCTTTGGAGGAGGCAGGGTGATAAAGGAAATCTCAGAGCATTTCGATGTGGGGAAGGAGAATGTCAAAACAGCAAAGGAGATATTAAGGCAGCATGGTATTCCCATAATCAGGGAGTTTACAGGATGCGGGTACGGTACCAAGGTGCTTTTTCATTCCGCTACAGGAAGGGCATTTGTGAAGAGACTGATAGATATTCAGGGGCAGATATGATAAAAGTTCTGGTTATAGACGATTCTGCTGTTATCCGGCACCTCCTCACGGAGATTCTGAATCAGGCTGATGATATTGAAGTAGTCGGCACTGCACAGGATCCCATATTTGCAACGAATAAAATAAAAAATCTCAGACCCGATGTAATCACCCTCGATGTAGAGATGCCGAGAATGGATGGCCTTACTTTCCTGCAGGAATTGATGCAGACCGACCCAATTCCTGTGGTGATGGTGAGCGCACTGACCCAAAAAGGATGCGAGACTACTCTGAAAGCACTTGAGTTGGGAGCAATCGATTATGTGACCAAGCCGTCAATTGATGTATCAAGCGGTGTTATTGGCCTCGGTGACGAGATTATTAAAAAGGTCAGGATTGCTGCAAAGTCGAAGGTAAGAAGGAAAACCCCCTCTGTATCCCCCTCCCCCCTTGCCAAAGGGGGAATTAAGGGGGGTGTAGCTACCCTTGACCCTTCAAAGATGTCCACCACAGACAGGATAGTCGCCATAGGCGCATCCACAGGAGGCACACAGGCAATCACAGAGATAATAACCGCCCTGCCTGAGTCCATTTCCGGTATTGTTATTGTTCAGCATATGCCTCCGGTATTCACCCGTTCCTTTGCCGAGAGATTGAACAGCATATCGGGGCTCGATGTAAAAGAGGCAGAGACAGGCGACAGGGTATTAAGGGGGACAGTGTTAGTCGCCCCCGGGAATAAACATATGGCAATCAGAAGAAACGGGGCCATGTATTATGTGGATATTGTTGATGGCCCTATGGTTAATTTTGTCAGACCTTCTGTAGATGTCCTTTTCAGGTCGGTTGCAAAATATGCAGGAAAGAATGCAATCGGAGTCATCTTAACAGGTATGGGGGAAGACGGTGCGAGGGGAATGCTCGAAATGAAGGAGGCAGGGGCATTTACTATCGCTCAGGACGAGGCTTCTTCTGTAGTTTTCGGAATGCCAAAAAGGGCGATTGAACTGGGTGCTGCAGACAGGGTTGTATCTCTGGAAGAAATACCATCCTTGTTAGCGAATAGTATTTAGTGAATAGTGAACAGTTTTAAAATAATTTTTTCACTATTCACTATTCACTGTTCACTATTCACTTTCCTCCGGCAGCGCCATGTGCCTTATAATTTTGCCTGCAGCAAGGTAAATGACCATTTCAGCAATATTCGTTGCGTGATCTGCAATTCTTTCGAGGTATTGAGCAACAAAGGTTACCCTCATTGCCCTCGATACGGTATTGGGGTCTCTCACCATAAAGGATATCAACTCCTCAAAAATACCGTACTTGAGATCATCCACCTCGTCATCCCTCATTATCACATCCATTGCCAGTTTTTTGTCCCGTCGCACAAAGGCATCGAGGGCGTCTCTTGTCATTCCCTGTGCTATTCTGCTCATATGTGGGATATCGATATAAGGTTTCAAGATAGGCTCTTTATTCAGTTCCAGCGCCCTCTCGGCAATATTGACCGCCTGGTCGCCCATTCTTTCGAGGTCTGTGGTTATCTTCATGGTAGTAGTAATGAATCTCAAATCCCCGGCCATGGGCTGCATCAATGCTATAAGCCTGATGCACTCCTCATCTATCTGCACATCAAGGGTATTTATCTGATGGTCTCTTTCTATAACGGTATTTGCAAGGGTATCATCCCTTTCCACCAGTGATCTCACGGAGTCATTAATGGAACTCTCTACCATTGCACCCATCTTCAGGACCATCTCTTTGAGATGCATCAATTCTTCATCAAACCTGGTCATTATCCAAACCTCCCTGTGATATAGTCCTCTGTAAGCTTTTCAGAGGGTGCTGTGAAAATCTTGTCGGTTTTGTCAAACTCGATCAATTCACCCAGCATCATAAATCCCGTCCAGTCCGATATCCTTGCTGCCTGCTGCATGTTGTGGGTAACGATAATTATGGTAACCTTGCTTTTCAACTGGACAATAAGTTCCTCTATCTTGGCTGTGGATATGGGGTCGAGGGCGGATGTGGGCTCGTCAAAGAGAAGAACTTCGGGCTCCACAGCCAATGCCCGTGCGATAACAAGCCGCTGCTGCTGTCCGCCTGAAAGCTCGTAAGCGCTGACATTGAGTTTATCCTTCACTTCGTCCCATAGCGCTGCGTCTTTAATGGCCTTTTCCACTTTCCCTGAAAGTTCAGACCGATTCTTTATTCCTTTCAATCTGAGGCCGTATGCGATATTATCAAATATGGTCATGGGGAATGGGGTCGGTTTTTGAAAGACCATTCCAATACGGCTCCTGAGGTTGATGATGTCAATGTCATTGGAAAGGATATTCGTGCCCTGAAAGATTATTTCACCCTCATACCTGTTCTTAGGATACAGGTCATGCATTCTGTTAAAACACCTGAGGAGCGTGGTTTTGCCGCAGCCAGAAGGTCCGATGAGCGCCGTGACATTATGTTTATAGGCAGAGAGACTCACCTGCTTAAGGGCATGGATATTGACTGCATAATAAAAGTTAAGATTTTTTGCCTCTATCTCTATCTGTCCTGTCACTTCTTATACCTCCATTTTATGATGAGCCTTCCAAGAATTGTAATAATGAGAATGAATAATGTAATCATTAATGATGCAGCCCATGCCTGTGTGTGCCAGATGTCGTAAGGCCCCATTGCATATTGAAATATGGATACCGTGAGGGAAGCTACAGGTTCGTTCATGTTCGTGGAAAAGAAGGAGTTGTTAAATGCGGTGAACAAAAGTGGTGCTGCCTCGCCAGTAACTCTTGCGATGGAAAGCAATATCCCCGTGAGTATTCCTGTGGCTGCCCCTCTGTAAACAACTTGTATGATGACCTTATAATAAGGAGCGCCGAGGGCAAATGCAGCCTCCCTGACCGTCCATGATACGAGGGAGAGCATATCCTCTGTTGTCCTCAGAACTACGGGAATCATTATCATTGCAAGTGCAACAGCCCCTGCCCAGCCGCTGAAATGACCGAGAGGTTTTACGATGATGGCGTATACGAATGTGCCGACTACAATGGCGGGAACGCTGACCATTATGTCCGAAAGGATACTTATAAGCCGTGCAATTTTTTTTCCCCTTGCGTATTCTGCAAGGAATGTTCCGCCGAGGACTCCCACAGGGACGCCTATCAATGTTGCAAACAGGGTTATCATCAGATGCCCTACAAATGCATTCCTCAAGCCGCCTCCCTCCACACCTGCCGGGGCCGGGTCCTTTATAAACAGATCTATATTCAGCGCTCCTATGCCGTGAATAAGAATGTCGCCTATGATAAATACGAGCCAGAAAATACCGAACAGGGCGGTGAGTGTGCTCAGAATAAAGGCAATACGGCTCTGTATAACCCTGAAATTCTCGCGCCTCACCTGTTGGATCTCCTTTCTGCCTTTAAGATAAGGAACTTTGCAATAGCCAGAACAATAAAGCTCATAACAAAGAGCAGGAGAGCCAGATAGTATAATGAGGAAAGATATATGTCTTTATCCGCTTCCGTAAACTCGTTTGCGAGTTTTACAGTAACGGTTGCTGCTGCATCGAGGAGGGATGTGGTTATCTGGTTGTTGTTTCCAAGGACAAAGGCTACTGCCATTGTCTCACCCAATGCCCTCCCGAGAGAGATTGCAACTCCTCCAAAGACGCCGAGTTTTGAATAGGGAAGTACTACATCCTTTACAACTTCCCACTTTGTTGCACCGACTGCATAGGCGGATTCCTTCACTACAGCCGGCGTAAGATTAAAGGCATCCCTCGAAATGCTTGCCGTAAAAGGAATTATCATTATGCCGAGTATCATGCTTGCCGTCAAGAGGTCTATGCCGAGGGGAGTGCCCTCAAACAATATGCCGACCAATGGTAATTTCCCGATGGTCTTCTGCAAAAAAGGTTCGATATATTTGGCCATAATCGGGGCAAGGGTAAAGAGCCCCCACATGCCATAGATGATGCTGGGTATGGCTGCCAGAAGTTCTATGGCAATCCCAACCGGTCCTTTTAAGAAATTGGGAGCGACCTCTGTAACAAATATGGCAATTCCCACGGCAACTGGTATGGCAAAAATAAGGGCCAAAACCGTGGTGATTAATGTTCCATAAAGGGCTGCTGCAGCACCGAAGGATTCTTTTACAGGATCCCAGTCCACCAATGTAAGGAATTTAAAAAAGCCAAATTTTTCTATTGATAGCGAAGATTCGGTAAAAAGCACATATAAAATGCCTGCAGTGATTAAAATGACAGATATTGATGCGACACTTGTAATAAATGAAAAAATCAAATCAACGGGGTTTTTCTTTTTTGAAAAAATCACAACAATAATACTCCTTGCAGTTAGTGGTCAATATATAATACACATCAGAGTTGTCTATTTCAATTTAAAGTTAAAAAACAGGCTGAAGGATGAAGAACAGAACTGTTCAAACGGTTTGAACGGTTCAAACTGTTCGTTATTATCCTTCAGCCTATTCGTCTTAGGGGACTGTCCCCGTTCTTTGCCTAACTAATATATTCCGTTTGCCTTCCAGTATGCCCTGATTTTATCCTTTAAAGACTTTGGCATGGGAATATAGATGAGTTCCTTTGCCTTTGCATCGCCATTTTTAAATGCCCAGTCAAAGAATTTTACGGTCTTCATATTGGAGTCCTTTTTCTCCTTTGCAAGGAGTATGAAGGTTGCACCTGCTATGGGCCATGAATTTTTGCCCGGTGCGTTGGTGAGCCACGTGGCAAAATGGTTTTTGGCATTAAAATCCGCCGTGTCTGCTGCATCCTCAAAGGTGTCGAAGGACGGCGCAACAAAGTTGCCTGCAGGGTTTTTCAGGAGCGTGTGTGCAAGCTTATTCTGCTTTGCATAGGCAAATTCAACATAGCCAATGGAATTTGCTGTCCGCTTAACATAGTTGGCAACTCCCTCGTTGCCCTTGCCGCCTATGCCAACCGGCCACTTAACAGATGTTCCATAGCCGACCTTATCTTTCCATGCAGCGCATGCGCCGCTCAGATAATGGGTATAGATGGCTGTTGTTCCTGAGCCGTCTGACCTGTGCACAACGGTTATCTCTTTGTCAGGGAGATTTAATTTCGGATTTAAGTCTTTTATTTTCTTGTCATTCCACTGTTTGATCTCTCCAAGGAATATTTTGCATACAGCCTCGGAATCAAGCCTTAACTCGCCCTCCTTAACGCCCGGTATATTGACCACAGGGACAACACCGCCCATTACTGCCGGGAATTGAAGCAGATTGTCTTTATTGAGGTCCTGCGGGGTAAGAACATTGTCGGAGCCTCCAAAATCCACAGTCCTGTTTGTTATTTGTCTTATGCCTCCCCCTGAACCTATTGACTGGTAATTGAGTTTTACGCCTGTTGTCTTATGGTAGTCGTATGCCCATGCAGAATAAACCGGGTACGGGAATGTTGCTCCTGCACCATTCAATGTCTCCTCGGCGTTTGCCATAGAGAATGACAATACAACAGCTAATGCCAGTATCAAACTTAAAATTTTCTTCATGTTTCCTCCTTGATTTAAATTCCCCTATTAAAATAGGTTTTTAATTATTACAACAATATTACAGCAATGTTAAAATTTTGTTACACCATCACCTCCTTGTTTTTTTAGAGCCTGTTCAACAACTCGCTAAGCCTTGAGAATCAAGGTTCTGCAAGTATTTCTGTTTTCCTTTTACCGTAAATCCTGTTAAAATATCTCATCTTAATTCCATATGGAGGCATTTAGATGAGAACATCCAAACAGTTCAGTTTCGTTGACCTTAAAATCTCCTCTATCATTCCGCCTAACGACCCCTTGAAGATTCT
>JAJYXI010000079.1 GCA_021791055.1 Nitrospirota bacterium
GACATAGATAGAGACCTGGTCACGTAAATAATGGGTCTTCGGAAAAGCAAACTCGAAATTCAGGACTAAAACTTCAATAAAGGACAGGATAATTTAAAAACTGACTTTTTCTACAGACTCGTTAGGCTTATACCGCTATCCTTTCCTGCTTCACTCCGCCAACCGATGCTATGGTCTCGAAGTCACTGTCGAGATGTAAGACTATAGCAGCCTTCTCATAAGCAGCAGCCGCTATAAAAAGGTCTGTTGTGGAGACATTCTTCCCTTTTCTGTCAAGCCTGAATCCCCATTCCGCCGCCCTTGCAATAACAGTCTCGTCTATCGGTATCTGCGGCAGTGAAGAAAGCGTCTCTCGCAGTAGTTGAAATGTCTTTTCGTCTTTAGCTCCGCGCAGTATTTCAACAATCACAATGCCGCATGAGACAGCATTATCCTTTTCAAGCGTTTCCCTGACCCTCTCTTTAACATTCTTTGAACCGTTAGGCCTTAAATACTCTATCCATGCAGAGCTATCTATGAGGAACATCTCTTCTCCTTCTTTCAAGAAGCTCCTTTAGAGAAAATGAAAGCTCAACCTTCCCTTCGAGGTCAAGCAGCTTTCTTGCCTTTTTTCTCTTAATAAACTCCTCAAGGGCTTTTTCTACAGTCTCTTTTTTGGTTCTTGCACCTGAAAGAGCTTTTGCCTCTTCCAACAACTTCTCGTCTATCGCTAATGTCGTCCTCATTTATGCCTCCTTCATGCATATATAATAAGCATATTATCATATGCCTTTGATCTTGTCAAAAAATATTCGCATAATCCGTAGCCATTCATTGCAAGATATATGCGGGGTGTGCTGAAAAAGACTTTACACTTCAGAATGTTCAGTTACATTTGTCTTGAACCCGTCATCTACAACATTGCTCACCACTTGGGTGAAGCCTTAATAATCTTTTGGTATGCATAAAGAATCACACTTTGTAAAGGCTTTTTCAGTATGCCCCACATACATCATTACGGATATTTCAATATTATGATTTAACTCATATACTCACTCATTCCTGTCATGTTATAAATAATCATGAACAACATCGGTTGGCTGCACATATCAAGGAGAATAACACAGATAGGATTTCTGCTCCTCATCTTTCTCATGCCTGTCTTCGACATACTGAGATACGACACAGCTACTAAAGAACTCTTTATTTTCGGACAGGTATGGTCGCTGGGATTAAAGCCGGGATTCTATAATGACACTTCAATTTACGGAGCAGCACATGTTGCCATACATTTCTTCTTAAAGGCAATACTGCCTTGGGTTATAGTCCTTTCCATATTCCCCCTGTTAGGAGTTCTTCTCGGAAGGTTTTTCTGCGGATGGTTATGTCCTGAAGGCGCATTATTCGAGCTTGCTGACTTCCTGAACCTCAAGACCCTCGGCCGCAGAAGCCTCTATAAGAAAAAACCCAATGACCCGGATATAAAACCCGGCAACAGACTTCTTTACGGCGTGCTGGCAGTCTTATTCTTATTAATAGTGCCTCCGCTCACAGGCATAGCATTAACAGGTTATTTCATAGCACCTAAAACAATATGGCATCAGATAACAACAGGTAATTTTACATTCGGGGTGAAGGCGGGAATCATCGGGGTATCGATATACATGTTTGTAACATCGATTTTAGTGCGCCACACCTTCTGCAAATATGTTTGCGCAGCAGGATTAATGCAGATGCTCTTCGGCTGGATAAGCCCTGTATCATTAAGGATAAATTTCGACAGGGAAAACCTCTCAAGATGCACTGACTGCAGGGGATGCGAGAAGGTATGCTTTATGGATGTCAAGCCGAGACAGGCAAGGAGGGATATAATCAGTTGCGTGAACTGCGGGGAGTGCATTGCAGCATGCAGGAAAGAGCTTGGTGATAAAAATCTCTTCAGCTATCAATTTGGAAAGGACAGGTTGGCGGACAAGACGGACGGGATATTGGTTAAGCCTGTGGTTGATAATTAAACAATAGATATCAGAACCTTGCAGATAGCCCATGCAAGGAAGACGCATGCAGGAATGGTTAAAATCCATGCAATTACAATATTCCCTCCAACTCCCCACTGTCTCATATCTGTTGGCAATAGCATAAAAGAAGTCAGAATGCGATGTCAAACGAAATGCCTTTACGGGTTCTATAAATACCTGTCTATTATTATGTTTACCCTTGTGCCCCTTGCAGGCTCGCTCTCTATCCTCATATTCCATTCATGCGCAGCGATTAGATGTTTGACAATAGCCAGTCCCAGCCCTGTTCCTCCAAGCTCCCTCGACCTTGCCCTGTCGATCCGATAGAACCTTTCGCCAAGCCTGTGCAGATGATTTTGAGGCACACCGATACCTGTGTCCTGAACATAAAGCGTAACTCTTCCGCCTGTCTCATCTATGCCCACGGTAACTCCGCCCTTTTCTGTAAATTTTATGCCGTTGTCAACAAGATTGAGTATTACCTGAATGAGTTTGTCCTTATCGGCATAGATCGTCTGTGTGCCGTCAGATATAGCCTTTTTCAAATAAAGGCCTTTCCTGTCCGCCTTTTCTCTCAGGGTCATAAAGACCGTATCGATAACCTGTTCTACATCGACTTCCGTCTTTTTGATGGGGATATCGCCAAGTTCTATCCTCGACAGCGTAAGAAGATCATCCACAAGGCTGTTAAGCCTTTCGCTGTGGCTTTTTATCATGCCTAAAAATCGCACAGCATTTTCCTTATCATCCATGGCTCCGTCGAGGAGGGTCTCTGCAAATCCCTTTATTGCGGTTATCGGTGTCTTTATCTCATGCGATACATTCGCCACAAAATCCTTTCTCATTTCTTCGAGCTGCTTCAGCCTCGTAATGTCATGCAGGGTAAGGACTGTGCCTGTTACAGAATCGCCTGCCAAATCTCTTGAATATACAGGAACTGCCGTTGCAATAAGATGCATGTCTTTATGAGGTTTGTATATGCTTATCTCCTCTGAAATGATATTTCCCGAATCCACGGTATTTCTGAAAATATCTACAAGCTGCATATTCCTTAAGACCTCCACCATCTGCTTCCCCTCTATATCTTCGTTCACAGCCATGAGGTTTCTGAATGTCTGGTTGGCAAGAATCACCGTCCCCCGCACATCTGTAATTAGAACACCGTCCGACATCCCTCTTAGTATCGCTTCCATCCTCTGCATCTCGGCCTCTGCAAAGTCAAGTCTCGTCCTTGTCTTCTCTATTACAGAGATAATATTGTTTGCAATACCGCCCAGATCTCCCTTCCACTTTGGGAACAGTCTCGCATTGAGGTTGCCTGCTGACAGATCTTTCAGGAAATAGGCTATCTCTTTTATAGACGCTGAAATGCGGCTCAGTCGAAAAACAAGAAAAATTACTGCAATGGAGAGGGTTATGATTATGAAAAGCTCATGGTTCATAGCTCATGGCTCATAGAAAAATTATTGCTATGAGCTATCAGCTATGAGCTATCAGCTATAATTCTGCCTCAACAAAATATCCGATGCCGCGCATTGTCTTTATATACTTGGGATTGTTCGGGTCTTCCTCTATCTTGGCCCTTAGCCTTCTTATATGGACATCCACAGTCCTCGGCTCCACATAAACATCATTCCCCCACACAGCATCAAGGAGATGATCCCTGTTGTATATCTTATTGGGCCTTTCTGCAAGATACAAAAGCAGCTTAAATTCAGTTGCGCTCAGCTTTATCTGACGGCTGCCAACTGAGACTATGTATTTTTCCTTATCAATGAGCATATCCTTTATCTTCAATATATTGCCTTCTCCGGTCACTGCCCCGGATACAGGCGCTTCACGAGCCTTTTCTGCCCTCCTCAGTATTGCCTTTGTCCTCGCTATCAACTCCCTCGTACTGAAAGGCTTGGTAATATAATCATCCGCTCCCATTTCGAGGCCGAGGACCTTGTCAAACTCTTCACCCTTTGCAGTGAGCATTATGATGGGCACATTGGATGTGTCGGGGCTGCTCCTGATAATTTTGCAAAGCTCAAGCCCCTGAATTCCAGGGAGCATAAGATCCAGTATGATAAGGTCGTACTTATTGCCTTTTATTTTTTTCAGGGCGGCTTCTCCGTCATAGGCATAATCGACAGAAAAGCCCTCTTTTTTGAGGTTGTACGAGATTAATTCAACGATATCCGCTTCATCGTCTATGACAAGGATATTTCTCATCAACTAAGCGCCTTCCTTATAACTTCGATATCGATGCCCTTTTGAATTTTTACTTTCCCAATCTTCTCAGGCAGGATAAATTTCATTTCCCCTGCCTCCACCTTTTTGTCCAGCTTCATATGTGAAATAAGTTTATCAGCATTCAAGTCAGCAGGCAATTCAGAAGGCAAACCGTATGAATCTATGACAGCCTTTATCTTCAGGGCATCTTTTTTATTTAGAAAACCCATTATCTCGGAAAGCCATGCCTCAAGGTTCATGCCTATGGCAATCGCCTCGCCGTGAAGAAATCTTGAGTATCCAGTTTCTGTCTCTATGGCATGACCGATGGTATGCCCATAATTAAGGATTGCCCTTAATCCCGACTCCCTCTCGTCCCTCGAAACCACTTCTGCCTTTATCTCGCATGAGCATTTGATGATAAATTTAAAGGCATCCATATTTAGATTTAAAATCTCATCCCTTCTGTTTTCCATAAAATTAAATAGTTCTTCATCCCATATCACGCCGTATTTTATTATCTCTGCAATGCCGCATAAAATCTGTCTTTTCGGCAGGGTCTTAAGAGTGTCAATATCTATCCATACGAGTCTCGGCTGATAGAAAGTGCCTATCATGTTTTTCCCGAGTTCGTGGTTCACGCCGGTTTTCCCGCCGACCGAACTGTCGACCTGAGAAAGGAGTGTTGTAGGCGCCTGAACAAAGTGAATTCCCCGCATGTATATCGATGCAACAAAACCTGTTATATCGCCGATCACACCGCCTCCGAGGGCGATAAGACATGATTTTCTGTCGAGTTTATTTTTTAAAAGCTCGGTCAGTATCTGGTAGGTCTGGTTGTAATTCTTATACTCCTCGCCATCGGGAATGATGACATGAAGAGGCTCAAATCCTGCGTTTTTAAGAGAATTTATAACTACATCTCCGTAAAGGTTAAAAACCGTGGGATTGCTTATTACAACCACTTTGCTGAAATCGAACCCTTTAAGCCTCTCTCCGATATTTGAGAGGACTCCGCTGTCAATCACAATGTCATAGCTTCTTTCACCGAGATTGACTCTTACTGTTTCCATATTCCTAATCCTTCTTTATTCCTGTCTTCTCGATTATCTCCTCTGCCACCTGAAGGGGGCTCTTACCCTCCGTATCTATCATTATATCAGCCTTTTCATAATACGGCTTTCTGAATTCGAGGAGCTCCTTTATCTTTTGTAGGGGATCTTCCACCTGAAGGAGCGGCCTGTCGTTGTTATTGCTCGTCCTTTTAAGGATGGTCTCTGGAGATGCAGTAAGACAGACTATCACGCTTTTTTTTCTCAGGTTGTCCATATTTTCCTGCCTGAGCACAGCGCCTCCGCCTGTGGATATGACTGTATTTTCCATCTCCGAAAGCCGCCTTATAACATCGGACTCTATCTCTCTGAATTTAGGCTCGCCGTATTGCTTAAAGATCTCTGTTATAGCCATCCCCTGCTCTTTCTCTATCTCGGTATCGGCATCAACAAGTGCATAGCCGAGCCTCTGAGACAATATCCTGCCCGCCTCTGTTTTCCCTGTCCCCATGAAACCTGTAAGGACAATGTTCTTCATAAAATCTCCGATTTTACTGTGAATAGGTGAATGAGTAAATGGGTAAATGAGTTTATGGATAAAAACTCCTTTTGCGCATTCACTCATATACTCATTTTCTCATTAACTCATTAACTCTTTATGTTAATATATTCCATGAAACTTTCTTATTATACAAGATTTTCATTAATTATTATCCTCCTTTTATTCATTACATTCCCCACAGTAAATGCATCGCAGCAGAAATTCCGCGTTACAGAAGTCAATGACGGCGATACGATAAGCATAAGGACAAGGAGCTTTGCAGGAGTACCCCTTAAGATAGAACGTGTCAGGCTTATAGGCATTGATGCACCGGAGTTGAAGCAGGAGCCGTGGGGAAGGCTCTCAAAGAGATACCTTAAAAAACTCATAAGCGAAAGCGACTGGGTTGTAAATGTGGAGCTTGATGTTGAACATAGAAACAGATATGGAAGGCTTCTCGGCTATCTATTGGATAAAAAAGGACAGTTGATTAATGAGAAAATGATTGAGAATGGATATGCAATGCTTTATACAATCCCGCCGAATGTGAAATATACGGAAAGGTTTATTGCTGCACAGAAAAGGGCGCAGATGCGCAGGGTAGGAGTCTGGGGCAAAAAAGGTCTAAGAAAGAGTCCGGAGCAGTGGAGAAGGGAACATCCGAGATAACATTATATTTCAAACTTCTTTTGCTGTCTGTATTTTTCAAACTCCTCTCTCTTTGCCTCATATCCCTTCTTTCCCATCATTCCATATGTCAGATTCTTCCCCTCCTCGACACCGGGCTGGTTAAAAGGATTGATGCCGTATAAAAGGCCGGTTACGGCAGTGCTTATCTCAAAGAAATGAAACAATTGTCCGAGGTGATAGGCGTCTATTTTTGGAATTTTAATTGTTATGCCCGGCCTCCCTTTTTTTGTAAGGGCTATCTCCGACGCCTCCTGCTCTATCTTTATCAATTCGCCGAGTGTATGCCCCGAAAGATAACTCAACCCCTCCATATTCTGAAAGACCGGGGGTATTTCCATATCCGCCCCGTAATCCTCCACGGACAGGAAAACAACTACCTTGTCTTCCGGTCCTTCCATCCACAACTGAAGCTGAGAATGTTGATCCGTAGTGCCTACGGACGGATAAGGCGTAAGACCTTTGCCGTCTTTTCCGAGGCTTTCGGCCCAGATCTGGCAGAACCACTCGGAAAAAGATTTCAAACGGTCGGCATAGGGCATAATAACGGTGATATTCCTGTTTTTAAGCTGCTGCATAAGATAAAGTCCCGAAGCAAACATATACGCCGGATTTTGGCGCAAGTCCGGATTCATGCATCTGTCATGAATATCCTTCGCGCCCTTCAGCATTTCATCCGAATCGATGCCTATCGCCTCAGCGAGCAGAAGTCCGACGGCGCTTAAAACAGAGTATCTGCCGCCGACGCCTTGGGGAACAGGCAAAGACCTCAACCCGTGATCGTCCACTATCTTTCTGAGATTTCCCTTCTCCGGATCTGTCGTGACGATTATATGTTCTTCCGCTTTCAGGGATTGCTCTTTCAGTTTTTGCCAGATAATCATGAATGAAGCTATCGTCTCCGCAGTGCTGCCCGATTTCGTTATCACATTTATGACTGTCTTTTTAAGGTCTATCAAACTTAGTATATTCTTTAATGTTGCAGGGTCTACATTGTCATAAATAAAAACCCTCGGCTTGTTCTTGAAATTATGGAAAGGTCTTAGGGAATCCATGATAGACCTCGGACCGAGCGCTGAACCGCCTATGCCGAGCAGAATAAAATTTTCAAACCCTCCCGCATACTTGCCGAGTTCTTTTATCCGTGAGGTATCGGCTTTGTGCAGGTCGAGGAATTCGAGTTCCGGATATTTTCTCTGCATCAGAGATTCATTGATTCTTTCGATATCTATACGGTCGAAATCTTCGGATACAAGCCCGCTTTTGCCGATGGAATTTTGCATGAGATTGGAAAAATCTATCCTAATCATTCGTCCTCCTTACACCTTAAACCACCCTACCATCGAATTTAATTCTACGGCAAGCCTTGATAGATCTTCCGATGCACGCTTTATCTCGGCAACCGAATTGCTGAGTTGTCTTGTTATGACAGCTATATTCTCCATATTATGGGAGACCTCCTCTGAGGCAGAAGACTGCTCCTCTGTGGCTGCAGCTATCCTCTGAACCATATCAGCAACCTGCTCTACATATCCTGCTATCTCATCTATTGACTTCGATGTGCTGTTTACCTGTTCAAGCACCTTCCCTACAGACTCCCTTTCCTCCTTCATAAAGTTCACTGATTCCGAAATCTCTGTCTGCATTGTCCTTACTGTGTTTGCAATATCATCTGTGGCGCCGGTTGTCCTTTCTGCAAGCTGTCTGACATTGTCAGCCACCACCGCAAATCCCCTTCCCTGCTCGCCTGCCCTTGCTGCTTCTATGGCTGCATTAAGGGCAAGTAGATTTGTCTGGTCAGCAATCTCCTTTATCAGGGTTATGATGTTATTTATCTCTGCAGATTTCTGTCCAAGGGATTCTATCTTTTCAGCAGACTCTTTTACGGTATCCGCAAATTTGGTCAACTTTTGAGCAGTAATGTTCATCGCCTCTTTTCCCTGAATAGCTATTTTCTTCATCTTCTGGGCAGCCTCTGCCGTATCGGATGCATTCTTTGCCACATCAAGTGTCGTCTGCGACATCTCTGTCATGGCAGTTGCAGACTGCTCTGTCTGCATAGACTGATCCTGAGAGCCTTTGTCAAGCGTAGCAGAAGTAGCAGACAATTCCTCTGAACTGTTTGCAAGGCTTCCGGTGGCAGTTTTTATTTTTCCTACTATATCCCTCAGGTTTGATACCATCTCTGAAATATGCGTCTGTACGACACCGACCTCGTCTTTACTGATCTTGCCTGTTTCACCTGTGAGTTCGCCATGTGCAACCTTATCAGAGACAACCACGAGTTCGTTTAATGGTCTTGCTATGGATCTGTAAATCCATGTGCCGAATATGAGCCCGACTACAATCGCCCCCGCGCTTATAGCGCCGATGCATGCCGTGCTGAAATGGGTCATCCTGTTTACTTTACCAAGCGCCTTTTCCTGCTCGCCGCGGGCAACTATAACTCCTTTCTCCCCCTCCTGCCTCTGCTGCGCAACAAGCTCTTTCAGCCTGGCATTTAAAGCCATAGACTCTTCATTGACCGTTAAAACAAGACGCAGTTGCCCTACCACGCCGTTCTTTGAGAACAATAACCCCTTTACCTCGGTAAACGATGCAGCAACTGCCTTTACGAGTCCCAAATCCTCTGTCTTTTTTGCCGACGAAAGCGACTCGATTATCTTCTTCTGTACTGTCTCGATGGTTTCAAACTTCTTTTTGATTTCAGTATTCACCTCGTTCAGTTCGGAGACCGTCCTTAAGCTAAACAGTCTCCCTATAAGCCCTTCTACAGCAAGTCCGTTGGAGATAAGGTCATTGCCCAATGCCAGTATGCTCCCTGCTGTGGTCGAACCGGTTATCGACTCGTCAAAACCTTTGTTTACCGCATTAAACCTGTCTGTGGCGCTTTCCACCTCCGATGTCATAAGAGCGCTCAATTGCGCTATACTCTGCATAACGTATTTTACGGACTGGTCGAATTTCTTTCGCATCTCGTCATCCGGCTTCGATAAAAGCGCGTTCTTCACATCCACAAGACCGTTTGAGCCTGTAACCATTTTATCCAGTTCCTGCATATCGGCAAGAAGCGATTTAACGGTCGGGGTTGTCCCTTCGGTTTTTACCATGTCACTGTGGGTTACTTTCCGCGTGGCTGTTATATACTGATTCCTTGCAATAATTACCGCATTTTTATTTTCTGCTGCCTGCAGCGATGTTATGGACAGTTTGATATCCTTAATCGCATCTGATACTGCCTGGACATTCTTAAGCTTCTGGTAAATCTTTCCGACATTTTCGCGTGATGATGAAATCTGTTCTGCGGAAAACTTCTGTGTCTTTTTTATTGAGGCATCGAGGTTTCTTAATTTTTTTATGACGTCCTGAAGCTTAGAACTCATCTGTTTATCCACGACCTTCATAGCATCTTCCACCCTGATGCGCTCCTCTATCGTTTTAAATATCTTTGTGCTGATATCTATTAGTTCCGCAACCCTCCCCTTAATGTCTTCTCCCTTTAATTTCGAAAGGTCTTCAACCGCTTTTTTTACCTCATTGATGCTCTTTTCGGCATCTCCTTTTGAAATGCTGAAGTCTTTCATATTGTCAGAGGATACCACCTTCAGTAGATTGGAGGTATGCTCCTGCAATGCCTTCTGGAATTCGATGGTTTTAAGCTGAAAAGGGGTTGAATGCTCTGTAAGAACAGAGAGATTCTCCTGAACGAAACGCATGCTTATGAGGCTGAATCCGCCTATGACTGCAAACCCTATCGCCGTTAATATTGTGGCAATATATAATTTCTTTTTAATCGTCATATCGCAACCACCCCTCCGTATATTATTCGATGGGATTGCGCAGAGTTCCGGCAGCACCCCTGCGCAATCCGGCTTAAGCCTAATCCTTTATATATTTTTTCCCTTCGCCTTTGAGAAAATCTATAATTTTTTTGACATTAGGAGACGGATCGCCCTTGGTTATAAACATAAGCGGACGGCCTATCTCTGGCGTCTCGACAACCTTTACCTTTCCTTTATACTCGGGGAGGTTGACAAATCCCGCGCTGACAGCGCCGATTCCTTCGGGAAGGCTTGCCACATTGTCTATCTCCTTCCTCGTGGTCTCCACCTCGATAGCTCCTACGACATAAGCTTCTTTATCCATAATTTGTTTCTGAAATACCTTTTTTGTAGCTGAGCCTGCATGTGAGGTGACCACTATTACCGGTATATCCTGGCCTCCCACATCTTTCCAGCTTGCGATCTTTCCTGTATGAAGGCCTTTTAACTGCTCTTTTGTGAGTTTTGTTACGGGATTCGATGGATGGACTATGACCTTGATAATATCGGAAGTTATGACATGGCCTTTCAGGTCAGCAGATGCCTTCATCCCTGTGGCAGCCTCCATGCTTTCGATTGCCTCTATAAGTTCCTCCGAAGCCATCGATGCATCGGCCTTGTCTTTAACAAGGTCTGCAAGGCCGTTTCCCGTGCCGTTGCCCACTATGCTCAACTTTATTCCCAATGCCTTCTCTATAGCGTCCTTGGCAGGCTCCATAACCCTTTTCTGGACCGTTGTCGAGCCGTGAAGCCTGACCATATCTTCGGCATCTACATCAAACGGCGTTACATAAAGAATTGCTGCGGACAGAAAAACCGTGATTAATAGAAAATTTAAAAATGTCCTGATCTTTTTCATCTCTTCCCCTCCTGTTTTACTTTGCTTTATTGAATATTACAAAAGACCTTGCCAATTACTTTTTATTCCGGCTTATCACCTCCTTGCATGGCCAAAAATACCGTTCTTCATGTTTTTCAAATACTACCCAAGCTACTTCAAGTCTGTTTGTTTTTGATTTGCCTTCCTTTATCACCCCCCTTTATGCTGGATTTATATCCCCTTGAAGACTTAAGAGAAAAACTGTTCTTTAGTACCAGCATCACGACCAACGCAAGTATTATTGCGATACCCATAAATTTAGCGAGTTTGAGCGCCATAAAAATCAGGATTATGGCTATTATTATGAGCCAGTTTAACATAGGTCATGCGCCCTTTTTGGCCGCAATCAGACTTTCTTTGATCATGATAATAAATACTATCGTAAAACCGGCGAGAAGTCCATACGCCTTTATAACGCCGAATATGGCGAGTATTATCAGCACCGAAAAAATCACCAAAAGCCTGAACGTGCTTAAAACCATCATCTTCGCCCGCGCCTGTCCCGCTCCGAGCAATGCTGTCACGCTCCACACGATACCCCTTAGATTGCCTATGCCGACAATGCCTCCGATCAATATGCTCAGAGAGAATCTCCATTCCGTAAAAAATATAGAGATAACCGCCGACGCTATCAGCATGACCGCCGACTGCTTGTATATCCTCTTAACCATCAACTCCCATGATCCTTGTTCCATAATAACCTCAAAGAGATATTTTCAATATATAGCGCGGGTCTGCTTCAATGACTTTATCAACAGAACTTTTTAATCACATTCTCTTATATCCGTCATCAGCATCGGCGGCATATATTATGCCAAAGCATATGTTATCTTTGTTCTGCATAAAAACAACACTTATAAAGGCGTTGAAGCGGACTTGCGCTATATGTAATTACGGATGTCGCTCCAATACTTTGTCTTCCCGCACCTATCTCGTATTACTCATTTTTCTTGTTTCCTTGCCACCCTTACCAGTTCCATGAATCCGGCGATTATGCCGATAACCAAAAAAATCACCGTCAGATACGGCGACGTTCCGAACAATTTGTCGAGCGCATATCCTATGGCAAGTCCTATAAATGTAGATACCACGAGATGTATCCCTACGCTGCTCGCCTCAAGGAGTTGCCTAAATAAAGGCTTTTCAGGCTGTTTCTCCTGCACCTATTCGCCCCCTCCGGTTTCGAATGCTTCCACCTCTGATAATATAAACTCCTTCAATATATTTGCAACCTCTTTATAAAAAACTGTTCCGGCATATTTCTGAAATTCGTTGCAATATTCGGGTATCCATTTAACAAGATGTTCTTCAAGAAACTTTTTCTGAAGCTCCGAAATGCCGTTTTCTATCAAATAGCTCATAAAGAGCATCTCTGCTGATATGTGGTCAGGGATAAGACTTATATCTTCATCCATCATAATCCCTGCTGAGCTGTAAAACAACTGCACTTCCTCTGTAGCCTTTCCCCAGAGCCCCGGCTTTTCGCCCAATGGATAATTATAAAAGGATTCGTATGGCAGAAGGTGTCCACCGGGACTTAAAAAGATATAGGCAAAATCTATTCTTATCTCCTGCGGAGAATCGGCAAACTTCATCTGAAACACCTCTTTCAGTTGCATCAGCATCTCATCCGAAGGCTCATCGATAAAAAGACCCGCAAAAAGCCTGTATAATTCTGCCCGCTCAATATCTTCCACATTATAATAAAATGGCAAGACTTACCTCCTGTTTGCCTCATATCAAGAGCCCGTATTCCTCGCAGGTTCTTTATTATTATAACTTCTTTTCATATTGTGGAATCCTCCCTGAACTTATTGTTTGTAAATATTTTGTAAAAATTTTAAGATATTTAAAAATTGTTTTCAAGCAAAAACAGGAGGGAAGCAATGGGGAGGATTCGTAATGCTAAAAAAATTATCCTTGTTCTAAGCGCAGCAATTTTTATTGCCACATACGGTGTATCTCTCACATATCCTACTAAAACAGAGGCCCTGCTCCAGACAGGAGATAATGCCCCCGATTTCACCCTTAAGGACATCGAAGGCAGGGAGACAGGGCTATCCCGATTCTCACAGAAAAAGGCTGTCATAATCCTTTTCTGGTCGACATGGAGCGTCAATTCTTCCGTTGCGCTCAAGAGATTTGAAGAATATTACAAGAAGTACAAAGACAGAGAGATTCTGGTTGTCGGCATCAATGCGGATAATCAGACTATATCCGATGAAGACATGGAAGCGATAAAAAAACTGGTTAAAGAGCTTAATATCTCCTTCCCTATTTTAGTTGACAGGGGACTGAAAACATTTCATAGCTACAATGTCATAGCCCTGCCATCCACCATTGTTATAGCGGAAGGCAAAGTCTCTTACACCCTTCCAGGGCTTCCGCTGGTGGGAACAGAGGATATGTTTGATTACCTTCTGGTTTTAGCAGGTGAGACGCCTCTAAAAAAGGTTGAGCCTAAATACATGCCACCTTACAATGTGGTGGCAGATACAAATATTGCCCGTCAGTTCATAAAAAAAGGCATGAACGAGATGGCCCGCGCATTCCTCCAGAAGGCAATCAACAAGGATCCCAGATATATACCTCCATATATAGAACTGGCCAAAATCTATGAATCCCAGGATAAAGGCAAAGAGGCAGAGGAAATCCTGAGAAAGGCACTGACTGCGGATACTGAAAATATAATCGCAATGAGCGAGCTGGGCTATCTCCTTGCAAAAAAGGGAAGACCAAAGGAGGCAATAGAAATCCTCAGCAGGGCGATAAAAATGGATTCATACACGCCAGCCTATTATTACATGGCATATGCCCTTGCAAAAAACGGACAGATGAAAGAGGCTCTTATTGCCTTTGATTCAGCCATTTCCCTTAATCCATATGATCCAGCAATATATTTACTGAGGGCTGAGGTTTATGAGGGCAGTAGAATGTTAAAAGAGGCTGCATCTGACTACAAGCGCTACCTTGAACTTCTCCTGAAAGTTGGCTATTAAGGTATGGATTTATTTTCTTTATTCTTGGATGTGGCAGGCAAACCCTGCCACATCCATCAAGTGCAGATGTATACTAATGAGACTTCTCGAAACTGAAAACAGGAAATATCTTATTAAATATCCAGAACAGTATGAAAGGCATAATAAAGATACTTAATGCTCCACCGAGTCCCTCCTTGAAGGTTTCCCAGTCATGTGGAATTATCGGCAGATGGTAGTGCATGTACCCTGCAAATGTCAGAGAGAATGCCTGCCCGCCGATAACAACATTCCAACGCATCATGAATACTCCGAATAAAACAAGGATTGTTCCGACCACGGCCCTTCTTATGGTCAATCCCGGCATCAAAAAAAGGATGAATGGCACAAGGTTTCCGAGGCCGTATTGCAGGATGAATATATCGACAAAGTCCCTTCCATAGATAACGCTCCTTAAAACATCCCATGACTTAACCGCAGTGTATCCCCTGAAGATAAGGTCTAAAAGCTCAAGGCTTATGGCAGCTATCAAGAAAAACAATAAGTATCTGGCTGTCATCTTTATTACATGCATCTCGACACCCTTTATTTCTTCCGTGGTCTGGGGCATATAAGATGGCTTCTTCTTTCTGGATACAAGTATTTTCCTTATCTCCATAGTTACTATGTATGTCAGCATGCAAAGAGCAATTCCTGACACTATAGCAGACATTATGAATATGACAGGCATAAGGGGCGTCATCCATAATGCGTTTGCCTTAACAGAGCCAAAGATAAACCCTGCATAACCATGAAGAAACATAGCCACCGGTATGCCGACCCCTGCAAGTATCTTAATGGCCTTCTCGTCTCTTTTCAGAGACTCCTCGCTTATATCATATACCCCGAGGGTCAATGCACAGAAAACGAGATATTTAAACCACTCAAACAGGGTTTTATCCTGCTTTTCCTTGAGAGGCAGGGCAATCTCAACAAAATGTTTCCTGTATATGAACCACAGCTCCGATGCGACTATCGCTCCATATGCGGAAAAGACGATGCCAAAGGCAGCTATTGCAGAGGTGAAGTGAGGGGTCATGAAGATATTAAAACCTCTGAACGGAAACTGGAGATGCAGAACTATCGGCATGGGCGCTACAAACAAAAGGGCAAAGGAGAACACCAGCGCAAACCGTGCCATGTCCTTTAACTGCTTAACCCCGAAGACATGATAGAGGGACGAGAGGACAAAGGCACCTGCAACAAGTCCCGTCATAAAAGGATACATTACTATCTGTATGCTCCAGTAGATGAATTCATTGGGATAAACAAACAGTTCTTTTATAGTCCAGACTTCTCCGTGAACCATGTTATCTCACCTCCATGCTCAGATTTGTATAATACACCTGTGGTTTGGTTCCGTATTCTTCTTTCAAGACCCATACCCTTTCGGTCATTATTGTTTTTGTCACAGGGTCATTAGGGTCTTTGAGATTCCCCAGCTTCCTCGATCCAAAGACACATGCCTGGACACACGCAGTCTTTAATCCCTTTGATATCCTGTGGTAGCAGAAGTTGCATTTTTCAGCCGTACGATATTTTGGATGGAAGAATCTCACGCCGTAAGGGCATGCCATTATACAGTATCCGCAGCCTATGCACCATTTTCTGTCCACAAGCACAACACCGTCGGCAGCCTGATAGGTGGCTCCCACAGGGCATACCTGCACGCATGATGGGTTTTCGCACTGGTTGCACAGCTTGGGGACAAAGAATGCCTTATCTATATCCTCTTTTTTGATATCCTTATATTTCCCCATTCCGAGGTCTATTTTGGTGGAGGTAAAGCCGTCCCTTCCTGCATTTGTGGCGTCGGCATGAACCTTTCCATCCTTTGTCATGACATATCTCTCGATCCATGTCCTCGATACGCTGGACTCATAAGGCACCTCGTTCTCAAGTTTACATGCCTTGACGCAAAGACCGCAGCCGCAGCACTCATGGGCATCGATGAGAAAAACCCTTCTTATGTTACTTGTTGAAGCCAATATATGTTCGGGCTTTACGAGTTCAAAGAGCCCCTTTGCAAGTCCGGCCGTTATAACACCCTTTAAAGACAGCTTGAAAAAATCTCGCCTCGTCATAATATTCCTCCTATTTCGGTTTAGACGCTTTGTGCGGATTGTGGCACATAACACATTCTATCCCCGGGTTATGCTCATCCGGATTTATACCCTTTATCTTGCTCCTTATGGTAGTCGGATAGGGCAAATAAGAATGGCATCTGATGCAAAGATTCCGGCTCCTGTCAATGGTAAGCTTTGGAGGATCCGCTGGATGGTCTATTGCCGGTCCGTGGCAGTTCTCACACTGGATAATGGCATGCGGGGTAGTGGATATCTGTGAATACTGCTCGGAATGGCAGTCCTTACAATATTCCCTGCCCTGAAATTTAACCTTTACTGCCTTCCAGTCCTCTTCATTGCTCTTCCGATGCCAGCCGTACATGTACCCTCTTTCCCATACACCGAAATCCTTTGGAACAATAAAAAGACGTGCGATCAGGACAATAGCCACCAGACCGATTACAACAAGAAGCGGCCTGAACACATGATTCTTCATATCTCCTCCCCAAAAAAACCGATTATTTTTAGTAGCGCCGGGGATAACATCGTTCCTACATTATCCCCGGCAGAATCTGTTATCCGCTTATAAAATTCTTAGGATTCCTATACTCATGGCACTTCACACAATCCTTCTTTGCCTGGGCCTCTGTAACCCTCCATGCATGCGGTTTATGGCAGTCAACGCACTTCATATTCATACCCTTTATGTGCAGCTCGTGTTTGCCTACTCTTAACTGGTCGCTGTGGCAGCCCATGCATGTGCCGTAGTCGGGTCTAACCTTCTTATGCGGCTTATGACATTCGTAACACTTAAACTGCATAGGCGCATCAGCAGGCACATTTATCTTTATCGCCTTCTTTATAATCTGCTGAGACGGCTGGAAGTATTTCACATCTATTGTTCCCTCAGCAATCAATTTCTTTCTTACAGACTCATCGCCGTGACAGAAGAGACACTTATTCCTTCCCGGTTTCAGATCCTCTGTACGGTCTGTATGACAATTAATGCAGGCTAATTTTTCCATCCCTGTGCCATGCACCTCTTTATCCTTATGGCACTGCGTACAGAATCTCTCTTCAGGCAGGAACTTATGTGCAACATACCCGTGGCATCTGGTGCATTCTATCTTTTCCATAAATACATGTTTTGCATGGTATCTCGACTTGTTCACCTTTGCTGCTGCCGGGTATTTAGGATTACCCTCCCAATGGCATTCCATGCACAATTGAGAAGGCACTATGATTTTACCATGTCTCGGCTCGACCTGCTTCTGTCCGAGAAAGACAAATCTGTACAACTGCACCACCTGTTCCTTCTTTGTAGAACGGTGGCATTCATGGCAGGTAACCACATTATGCTTGCTCTGAGCCCATCTCTCCTGTGCATAATCATGCACGTGGCACAACTGGCATGCATTCGGGTCATTCTCGAAATAGTCATTGATCTTATATCCTGCAAAACCTACACCGACCAGAAAAAATAAAATGAACAGAGCAATGATAATCCTGGCCTTACGGGAAACCTTCTCTGAATACCACTTGATCAATCTGTCAAACAATCTGAATGGGTTAAACACCTGAACCTCCGCGCACTAAGTTTGTAATAATATTTTTATTTTTATTTTTTTAAAACAAAATTCACTTAAGCTCGGTCAGAGTCCTGTATGCTGCACTGATAGTCTTTTCTATATCCGCCTTTGTATGGGCAATGGAGATAAACCCTGCCTCAAATTGCGATGGTGCTAAGTTTATCCCGCGGTTCAACATCCCCATGAAAAATTTAGCAAACCTTTCTGTATCGGATGTCTTTGCCGTTTTATAGTCGTATACATCCTTATCGGTAAAGTATGTGCAGAACATTGTCCCTGCCCTGTAAAACCTTGTCTTCACGCCTGCCCTTTTTGCGGCGTCCTTCAGCCCATCTTCGAGGCGCTGCATTGTCTTTTCGAGTTTTTCGTATGTATCTTTCTTTGAAAGGATCTTTAATGTCTCTATTCCCGCTGTCATTGCAATGGGATTTCCTGCCAATGTCCCTGCCTGATAAACAGGCCCCTCAGGAGCGACCATGGACATAATCTCCCTTTTTCCTCCATATGCGCCCACAGGCAGCCCGCCTCCTATAACCTTTCCGAGACATGTCATATCGGGAATTACCTTATAATATTCCTGCGCTCCTCCGAAGGAGACCCTGAAGCCTGTCATTACTTCATCGAATATGAGGACAATGCCGTATTTCTCTGTCTCTTTCCTCAATGCCTCCAGAAAGCCGGGTTTAGGCAGAACGCATCCGATGTTGCCGACCACGGGCTCAACAATGACGCATGCAATGCTTTTCCACTCTTTTTGAACCATGCTTTTAAAGGCTTTGATATCATTGAATGGAAGGGTTATGGTATTTTTAGCATATGACTTCGGAACACCGGGGCTGTCGGGAACGCCGAATGTCGTGGCGCCAGAGCCAGCCTTCACTAAAAGCCCATTTGCATGTCCGTGATAGCATCCCTCGAACTTTATTATTTTGTCCCTCTTGCTAAAACCCCTCGCAGCCCTTATGGCGCTCATCGTCGCCTCTGTGCCGGAGTTCACCATCCTTATCTTCTCAATGGAAGGATAAGCCTTGATTACCATCTGTGCAAGCTCTATCTCAAGGGATGTAGGAGCGCCAAAACTCGTGCCGTTTTCAATTGCCGTTTTGAGGGCTTTAACAACAGAGGGATGGGAATGTCCCACTATCATAGGCCCCCATGAAAGGACATAATCTATATACTCGTTGCTGTCTACATCATAAATCCTGGAGCCTTTTGCCTTTTTGATAAATATAGGTGAGCCGCCGACTGCCTTGAATGCCCTGACAGGGCTGTTCACGCCGCCGGGCATCAATTCAAGGGCCCTTTTATAGAGCATCTTTGATTTCTCTATTTCCATAGCTAAAACCCCAAAAAAACAAAAGAATTTAGCACAAACACTTTAGGTTTGTCAAAAGTTTAATTATTTAATGATTTAATAATTATATTTATATTCGCTGTGGGCGGTTAATCAGATCGAATGGAAAATCGAATGACAAGTGGTAAAAATATAAAGACAGTGGAAGCTGGTATTATCGCTGGCTCTTTTTATGAGTCGTTACAGGGCAGTCTTCCGGTATTGCCTTTCAGACCGCCCTGCCTGATTTATGATACTAAATGTTTATTTTCTTTCTTTTCAAGCTCCCTCACAATATCTATCCTTGAGACCATGCCTACCGGATGCCCCTCCTTATCCACTATAACTATTCTCTTTATCTTTTTCTCTGTAATAGTTTTAATAAGTTCTTCTAAAGGGGTATTCTCAAAGGCAGTGACAGCAGGTGAGGTCATTATATCCTTTGCGGTATTGCCGAGTTTTTCTCCCCGTTTTTCCTTTGGAAGGATCAGGTCTCCAAGTTTTTCCACAAAATGAGGGTCACGCTGTATCTCGCTGTAAATGATATCCGACTCTGAAATCACGCCTATAACCCTGTTATCCCTATCCACAACAGGGAGTCCGCTTATATGTTTAGAAATAAGGATTTTGCCTATTTCGTCTACAGTGGTATCGGGAGTAACAGTAACAAGTTTTCTGCTCATTGCATCGCTGGCAACGAGGGCCTTCTTCCAGAACCTCACCTTTCCTGTATAAACAGGAATGGTGAATTTAAGCAAAAGGGTATACATGAGCGCGCCCGCAGCCCATATCCCAACTGTTACCACTATCTCCTGCATGGTCGGGATATACTCGTAGATCTCTCCGAGGGTGTCGGGAACAAAACCGGGTATTACAAGTCCCATGCCCTTTTCTATATATACACCCATAATGAGGAATACACACCCCATATTGAGGGTCAGAAAGTTCTCACGGGTCTTTGGCAGAAGCAACAGAATAAAGGCAATAATATTCAGTACCGTAGCCGTCCATATCCAGGGGACGAGGTTTGCATGTCCATGGAGGCCGAAGTAGAGATATTTAATGGGATACACATGAATGGTGCCTGAATAAAACTCCTTGAACACCTCTGCGCCTAAAAGAAAGAGATTTATGGCCATAGCATAGGCCACAAGCTCTGCAATCTTAAAGATAGCACGGTTTTCAATATCAAGTTTCCATATCTTTCTGACGATCTGGAAGATGATGAGCATTAAAGCAGGCCCGGAGCAGAATGCAGAGGCAATGAATCTGGGGGCCACAATAGAGGCATTCCAGAACGGCCTCGCCGGCAGACCATTGTAGAGGAATGCTGTTACGGTATGGATGCTGACTGCCATGGGAATGGAAAGTATTATTAAAGGCCATATACTCGGCAAATACTCCTTACCGTGGGATATCCTGTACAGGACATAAAAGACGATTATGATATTAACAGTAAGGTAACCGTTCAATACGATCACATCCCACGCCAGAAGGGATGATGGGAAATTCATCGCACCTATAACAGGCAGGATATGCCATACCCTGAATGGCTGCCCCATGTCAACTATTATAAAGAGTATACACATGGTGATGGCAGTTATGGCGAGGAGTTCGCCGAATAATGCCACCTCCTTAATGGGTTTAAATTTGTAGACATATGCAGGGATGATAAGATACACAGCAGCAGCAGCCACTCCCACAAGGAATGTAAAGTTTGATATGTACATTCCCCATGAGACCTGGTCCCTCATGGCAGTAGTTATAAGGCCCCTGTTCAACTGGTCGATATATGCGCTCAGCCCCAGAAGAATTAGAAAAGACAGAAATGCAAGCCATGCGTAGTATTTCTTGCTTCCCCTCATGATTTCTTTAAATGCAATGAGAAAATCTCTTACTGCCACTGCTTGAACCATCTATTCCTCCTATCTTCCGTAAGCAAAGAAATAATAAAACTTGGGGTTTGTATTCAGATCCTCTTTGAGCCTGAAGACCCTTTTGTGTTCAATGGCGTATCTGATCTCACTTTGGGGGTCAAGGAGATTGCCGAACTTCCTTGCTCCAACAGGACAGATCTCCACGCATGCAGGGTATCTGCCGTTCCTTGTCCTCTGTACACAGAAGGTGCACTTTTCAACCACTCCTTTATAGCGAGGGCGGTTTCCGAGGTAGTGAGTGTTGGGATTTATCTTTTCAGCAGGCCTTTTAGGCTCTCCCCAGTTGAATCTCCTTGCTCCATAAGGACATGCTGCCATACAGTATCTACAGCCTATGCACCAGTTGTAGTCTACAACTACGATGCCATCAGGCTCCTTCCATGTAGCCTGTGTCGGGCATGCCCTCACACAGGGGGGATTTTCGCACTGCTGGCATTGAACAGGCATATAAAAATGTCCCGACTCAGGGACTTGCTCTGGATTATAGTATTTTTCGGACTCTTCAAGGTCTATCCATTTTTCGCCCTTTTTAAATCTAAGCACCGTTATCCACTGTACCTGAGGGTCTATAGACTGATTGTTTTCTTCCACACATGCATAAACGCATCTCCTGCAGCCAATGCACCTTGAAAGGTCGAGTCCGTAGCCGAATAATACGCCGGGCATAGGCTTCTCGCTGCCTATATGTATCGCCTTTTTGTATTTCTGCTCGTATTCTTTTTCAAGACGCTGTATGACCTTTTTCTTCTCATCGTCATTCATTTCCCTGAAGTGCTTCTGAAAAAATGCCTCCCAGAAAGATGCATCAGCCTTATTAAGGGGCAGTGCAGTGCCTGCAAGGCCGAGGGCAGCGCCTTTTAAGAATGTCCTTCTGTCAAGCTTCACTCCCAATGGATTACTGCGTATCTTAGACATATCGTTACCTCTGTTTGAATTTCTAAATTTTGCATTTTTATTTGATATCTGCCGGTCTTGCCGGAGGAGGCAGCGGTTGTAATGGCTTAAATGGCGGGTCATGCGGCCAGTGGCAGTGGACACAGAGCCTGTACTGTTTTTCTCCATTCCACATTCCTGTCCTTTTACCGTGCAGTCCTGCCTTCCAATCGCGGAATACCACGCCATGGCATTGAGCGCAAAGATAGTAGGACTCATCAAAACTTATTAGCTTGCCATTGGCAAGTCTCAGCTTATCTCTGTCATCAGGATTGTGGCAGTCAAAACACCAACCTCCGGGCATGTGCTTTAGAGTTATGTCCTGGTGCATTTGCTCAAGCTTCCTCTGTTTCTTGTTAACAGGCATATACTTGTGGCACTGTGAGCATGGGAATATTCCGGGTGAAAATGGAGGGGGTGGTACAAGGAATTTTTTCGGGACCTCCTGCCCTTTTGATTCAGCAAAAGAGAATACTGCACAAACAAGGGGAAATAATGCAATAAGTATTGCCAGACCTATCTTCTTACCGTATATATTCATCGCCTCCAAACCTCACTCTGATAGGATTTGTTAAAAAGTTTTGCATTATAACATTGCCCTTAATATATTTCAAGGTTTTTTTGTTTTATATTAAATTTTTTTATGGCAGGGTTACCGTAGCAGACTGACCCGGGCGTATTATAGTCGTTGGGTCAAAGCTGAATTTAACATCCACTTCATATAGAGGCTTCCCGTTCCTGATACCATCAGGCTCCATGCCAATGCGGTTGATCACACCTTTATATTTTTTACCGGCAACCTTCACAGAAACCTTCTGTCCCTTGGATAGCGCTGATAATTCTTCGCCGGCAATCTTAATCCTTGCCAGCATATGCCCTGCCTCTGCAAGGACAAACAGAGGGATGGGCTGCATGGCGGATACAATGGTCTGTCCGACCTCGGCTTTCCGCTGCAGTACAACACAATCAAAGGGAGCGCTCACCTCACTGTATTCCAGATTCAGTTCTGCCTGGATCAAGACAGCCTGAGCCGCCTGGTATTCAGAATTGGATGTTACAAAACCTATTCTGGCCAATTCCAGCTCATGGTCTGCTATGAGGTCGCGTTCATGCATTTCTTTTGCCCTTTTCAATTCCCGTTGTGCCTCTTCGCTTTTTACCTTTAGTCGCTCAACCTCTGCACTTGCCTTTTCCATTTGTGCTTTAAAAGGACGTTCGTCCAGCCTCAATAAAGGTTGCCCATTGCGCACATGATCACCTATATTGACCAGCACCTCGGATACAACTCCTGATACCGGAGTGCTAAGCTCTACTTTACGAGACCAGTGCAGAGTAGCATCTATGTCTTTAGCCCATAATGCGGCAGGCAATATAAAGGCCAGTATAAAACAAACCATCGCTGAATCTGCTATTTTATTCATTGCTGCCTCCTTTAAATACCACCTTACCTGTCAGGGCATCAAGCCTTGCCCATGCCAGTGTCAGTGCATATCTTGTCTGTGCAAGGCGAAGTCTTGCCTCAGAATATCTGACCATGGCATCTCCGAGATATGCCTTTAATCCCTGCTCATAGATGGTTCTGCTGCGGTCAAGATAAAGGTCGCTGTACTTTATCAGCGACTGAACCTCTTCAAGCTGATAGTGCAAAACCTTTATCTGCTGCCATGCCTCAAGTACTGCCTGCCTGAGATCCATTTCCCTGCGCGAGAGTCGGGCCTCAAGACGGTGCAGTTCTGCTGCATAGCCGGCAATGCCGGCTTCTGTGCGACCACCTGCAAATAAGGGTATTTCCAGTATAAGTCCAGCACGCAGCCTATCCCTTGAGCCAAACTCCCGCTCATGAGCAGATGCCTCAAATTCGGCAGAGAGGATGGGATTCCCCTCTGCACGGGCTGCCTTCAGTCGTTCGCGGGCAGCCTCGACTTTAGCACGCAGGGCTAAAATCGCCGGGTCATTAATAAAGGCTTTCTTTGTGAGTTCTTCCACCTCCGTCAATTCACGATTGATATACGGCAGTTCCGGTTCTGCGAGTGTAACAGGCGGCATACCAGGGCAATTAAGCGCCTCTGCAAGGAGTGCACGGGTAAGTTGCTGCCTCATCTCGCTAACAGCCCGCTTTCTGCGTGCCTCCATGTATTTGCTCTCTGCCTCTAAGAAATCCAGCTCAGAGGCCTGTCCCAATTCTTTGCCGCCGGTTAGCCGCTGATATATGTAAAAAACCACTGCCACTGCCTCTCTATCTCTAATGAATTCAAGGTCTGCAAGGAGCACATCAAAGAACCGCTCCATAATCTCCATACGCCGCCTGTTCAGGGTATCCGTATAAAGCAGCCTGTTAGCCTTTATCTCGGTTTCTGCTGCGGAGACCTTGAGACTGCTTTTGCCAAAATCGAATATCTTCTTCTTTGCATAGAAACTCAGGCTTGAATCATTGTGGGATTGGTCCGGGGCTGGTTTTGGAGGTTCAACCCACTGTGCACGACCAAATAATGAGGCATTGACCCCGAGGTCTGATTTTATGCCGAGATATTTGGCCTCAGCCTGTTTTAGTTCTGCCTTTGAAAGGGCAATGTCTGGATGTGGCTCGCCTGCAAGCTGGAGTGCATATTCAAGGGTCAGTGGTTCCGGCAAAGGGGAAATATTATTCCCCTCGGCATGCAGATTGGATGTTGATAAAACCAGTATGTAAAAGAGCGCTGCAAAAAAAACCTGCCATGGAGCAAAGCAGGTTTTCATTTTGTCTTTTCTTTTAATCTCTGCTGTTTGTACTTTATAAAAGGAATCTCTTTATACATGCCTTTCACAACATATTCGCCAAACCATAAAAACTCCTCGGCAGTCTGGGTGGCGCCGATGTATCTTGTTATCTCATTTCCATTCAGGTCATAGAAAACAATTGTGGGAGTGGCGCGGACACGATTAATTTTTGCATATTTTTTCTGAGGCATGGTCTTTCCCTTGAAATCCGTGATCTCCGCATCACCCCTCATGTCCACAGTGAAGATGAGAAAGTGCTTCTTATAAAATTTCTGGACTTCCTGCTGGATGAATATCTTTTCACGCATCCAGTGGCAAAATGGTCAATCATCCTCTTCGAAAAAGAGCATGATGCCTTTCTTGCCCTGCTTCTGGGCGGTCTGGAGCTCTTCCGGAAGGTCCCCGAATGTTGCATCAAAAAATCCGGCAGCGGAGCCGCCTGCATTTGGTGAAGCAGCCTGCGATATGCCGGTCAGCATCAATATTGTCAGCAGGATTACACTGAGAGTTTTCATATCCCACCTCTTATTTTTTGTACATCTCTATAACATCATTTATGAGATCTTCAACCAATTTTTCAACAGGGTCAAGGACGTCTTTGCCGCTGTCATCTTTCCAGATAAGATGTCTGTAAGAGAGATACACCTTCTTCTCATCATCGGGCAGGGTATAGACCATTATCTGGTAAGGGCAGAATGCAAGAAAGTGGGGATTCCTCTCCATCATATCCCTTGAGATGACAGCGCTGCAGAATTCAAGGACATTTGCCTTTCCGAATATCTTTTTTGTCCTGCCAAGCTCCCTGCCGGTCCTCTCCAGCATCTCGCCAACATGGGAGACGCTGGATACGGTCAGGCCCCTCTCATTTAGTGCCGTCTCCAGTCCCTTCCATATCTCATCATAATCGGCATATACTGAATAGATAACAACAGGCTCCTTACACCTGCTATCTTCGACACCCCCCTTTAATTCCCCCCTTAGTAAGGGGGGATATAGGAAGGTGAGGGCAAATAAGACAAAAGCAAAAAGTATATATCGGTTCAGCATATCTTTTAGTATAACAAAACTCTACGGCTGTTTATTTCCCGGCGCTTTCATCGATTATGGGCAGACTCTGGTCGCTGGACCATTCATCTATTCCGCCAAAGTATATACGCGCATTATATCCCATGTTCTTCAGTACTGCAAATAAAAATGCCGCCTTCGGTCCCCAGTTGCAGTAAGTTATAACTTCCCTGTCCTTTGTAACGCCCTTTTTATTGAGTATGCCGGCAACCTCTTTGGGTGATTTAAAGGTCTCTTTCGGGTCCTGAAGGTCGTGCCACTCAAGGAGTTTTGCCCCCGGTATATGACCCATGCTCGATTCACCGGTAAATTCATCCGGCAGCCTTCCATCCAATATATGGATGCCCTTTTTTAAGTTCTTTGCAAGCCAGTCCGCATTAACCACAAATTCTTTCCTCAGATTAGACTTGAAGACAGATGGTTTTATAACCGGGACATCTGCGGTTAATGGATGTTTCTCTTCTTCCCACCGCTTCTTGCCTCCTGAAAGTATCCGGGCCTTATCCTGTCCGTATATCGCAAGTACCGTCCATGCAAGGCCAGCGCCTTTATCCAGTTCAGTGCCGCTGTCATAAATGATTACCTTTGAATCATTACTTATGCCGATGCCTCCCAGAATTTCTTCCACCCTTTCAGGCCGTATTGGAAAGCCGGTTTGCCTCTGATAATCCCTGTCTATGGACGTTTTTATCTTGCTGATGGGAAGAACCACGGCGCCGGGGATATGGGACTTCTTGTAAATACCCTCCTCGGTAGCCTCAACTATCACAACACCGGGCTTCCCCATTATTTTTGACAGTTCCGAGGGCTTTATCAGGACATCCGAACCCTCGGCCTTTCCAGATGCGCCCTGAATAAACAAAAGGGCCAATAGAAGATATATGGCAGATGCAAAAACTTTCCTCATCGATCTCATCTTTAAACCTCCGGTGAATTTTTATATTTTATTATTTAGTAGCATAATCTATGCCAAAAAAGGGATTCAGAAATTAAAAGATTCTCCAGGATATAAATGTTCAAAGAAGAACAGAAAGGCAGATTGCAAATGTTCCTTTATGAACAGGGGCTTCTAAATGAGCTTGTATTTCACCATTCTTAATCTAAGCTGTCTCCTCGTAATGCCGAGGCGGGCTGCTGCCCTTGTCTGATTCCAGTTCTCTTCCTCAAGGGTCTTTAAAACTACAGCCCGTTCGAGCTCATCGAGTTTGAAGCCTGAAAGGTCGGTTATACCCTTTGAGACGGCATCTCCTGAGCCTTTATTGATTATTTTATTCGGAAGGTCATCAAGGGCGATAGTCTCCTGTTTGGTCAGTACAATGGCCCTCTCTATGATATTCTCAAGCTCCCTTATATTTCCTGTCCAGTCATAACTCAAAAGTGCGTCCATTGCCATCTGATCGATCCCCTTTATGAATTTCTGGTTCTCAAGGGCATATTTTTTTATAAAGAGGTGGGCGAGCAAGGGAATATCTTCTTTCCGTTCCCTCAAGGGCGGCATATGTATGGATATTACATTAAGGCGGTAGTAAAGGTCCTCCCTGAATCCTCCTGTCTCGATCTCCTTTTCGAGATTTCTGTTTGTTGCCGCAATTATCCTGCAATCGGCTTTTATCGGCTTGTTCCCCCCTATCCTGTAGAATTCTTTTTCCTGTATAACCCTCAGTAGTTTCACCTGCATGGATAAGGGCATCTCTCCTATCTCATCAAGGAAAAGCGTTCCTTTGTTGGCTGTTTCCACCTTGCCTATCTCCTTTGACATCGCTCCGGTATATGCACCTGCCTCGTGTCCGAAGAGTTCATTCTCGATGAGATCCTTGGGTATTGCAGCACAGTTTATTGCCACGAAGGGAAACTCCCTTCTCTGAGATGCATTGTGTATGGCCCTTGCCACAAGCTCCTTGCCTGTCCCTGACTCTCCTGTTATGAGTATATTTGCACGGCTGCTGCTGACAACATCAATAGCAGATAAAACATCCTGAATTGCCCTGCTGTTACCGATTATACCGTATTGTTCCTGTTGGTACCCTGTTTGACTTTTTACCGATATATGGCTGTGAATCAATGCATGTTTGATTATGGCAAGCATCTCGTCATGCTCGATGGGTTTGGTGAGATAATTGGCAGCGCCTATCTTCATTGCCTCCACTGCATTCTCTATGCTGCCATAGGCTGTGATCACTATGACAGGAAGCTCCGGCGTCTTCTCCTTCACCCACTTTAACAGGTCAAGCCCTGACCTGCCTGGAAGCCTCATATCCGTAATAATTAAATCAAAGCCTGAATCGGCAAGCCTTGAAACAGCCTCCTCATAACTCCTCGCTGTCTCAACATGAAATCCTTCCTGCTTTAAGAATTTATTGAGCACGAGGAGTATATTTCTTTCGTCATCCACTACCAGTATTTTTTCCATGACTACCTTTTTGTATCTACCCCTTCCATGGCTAAAGATTCCAATTTAAGCCCGCCGGCATTCGCAATATGTCTATCTCCCGCTAAAAGCCTTATAACGAAATGCGCTCCCCTTTCAGACGGGATTAATTTTATATCGCCGTGATGGGCTAATATTATCTTATAAACAGTGGCAAGGCCGAGTCCGGTGCCGTCAGCCCTTGTTGTAAAGAAGGGCTGGAATATCTTCTGGGCTATCTCCCCTGGTATTCCGGGTCCTGTGTCCTTTACATAAATCTCCAGCCACTCATCCGATACCTTGTATTCTACTGTTATGGCACCATCCCTTTTCATTGCCTGGATTGCGTTCATAAAGAGATTTACAAACACCTGCTTTAATAGTGTGGGGTCGCCCATGATCCCGGGAACCATGTCTTCATTCTTTTTAATCACCTTCACATTAGACTCTTCAAGATCGGGCTCCAGCAGGTCGATAACCCTGTTTATAATATCGCCCACATCACAATAAACAAAAGATGGCGAAGGCATTTTTGCAAACCTGAAAAATTCGTCGGCCATCATGGTCATTTCGCGGGTCTCGTCTTTGATAACGGCTATATACTCCCGCATTTCCGCCATATCATCGGATCGCTCGATTCCCGAGATGGCGCCGCGAATGGAATGGAGGCTGTTCCTTAATTCATGGGCTATCTGTGCCGACATCTCTCCCACTGTTGCCATACATGTAAGCATCTCCCTTTCCTCCGACATCCTCCTGAATTCAGACAGGTACCTCTTAAGGTCTTCTATCATATTATAAAAGGCGTGCCTCAACTGTACCGTCTCATCCCTGTCCGATGGATCATACAGTTTGATATGCCTTAAGCCTATCTCTTTTTCGAATGCCTCTATCTCCTTTGAGAGAGATGTTATAGGACGCGTCATTATCATTGAAACAATAAATGAACCGCCGATGCCGACGGCAAATATGATTAATGAAAGATACATGAGCTGGATTATTGTCTTTTTGAATTCCTTATTGAGGGCTGCATCTTCGGCGTCAAGATCAAAGTCGATCTCAAGCCCTCCCAAAATATCCCCCGATATTCCGATGGGTATAAACATCCGGCTTTCGCCCTCATTTCTAAATGTGCCGCTGCTTGCATCCTCAAGTTTCTTTAACAGTGCGTCATCAAGTTTGCCTATTTTTTCCAGCGTATCCGAGGAGATGACAATTCCCTGTTTATCTATAATCTTTATGGCCTTTGCCTGGCCTGAAGATTTCAACAGCCGGATCTGCTCCATCAAAAAACCGTAATCTTCAGAGATGATGGCGTCAGAGGCATTTATCGCCAGTTTCTCGGCAACGCTTTTGTGGAACTGCTGGCGCTGAATATTGAGATTTCTCCTGGATGAGGAAAGAACCACTATGCTTACAGATATATAGATTGTCACTATCAGCAGCATCATATAAAGGACGCCCTTGGTTTTTATGCTCGTCCGCTTATTCAGGTCTCTTAAGGCTTTCATATTTACTCGCCCTCCATTATCCTGAATGCCTTTATCCCTGTCTGCTGCAGTTGCCGGTTCTGCCTTTTGGAGTACCGTGAGAGATGTCTTTTTACATCATCGACAAACCTTCTGTCCATGTCTTTCCTTGCGCTTAATACCCATTCAGGAAGTGAAAGGGTTTTAGCAAGTATCACGATGCGGCTCAAGTCTATGTCATTCTCCATGGACTTCAACGCCTGAAGGCTCACAAACCCTGCATCAACCGAGCCTCTATAGACCTGCATGATCACATTCTCATATGTCTTCAGCTCCACAAACTTTATTCCATTCATCGGCACTCCGCCGGCAGTTAATAAATTCTTCTGGGAAAGATAACCTCCGTCTGAATGCAGGGATGTTATGCCAATCCTCCTGGCAGCCAGGTCTTTAACTGTTTTAATATTGCTTACCGCGTGAACAATAATCACTCCCGCGTTGTCCACAGGATTGCCGGCCTCAGCAGCAATTCCCCTTACCCTGCCTGTCTTTTTTGTCTCCATATAGAGATAGTGGTTCTGGAGGAAGAAATCCCCCTCTCCATTATTCATCATTTTTATAAATGCCTCCACATTCTCAGGGATAATAAGCTGAAACTTGCTTCCTGTCATTCTCTCGAGGTGCTCTATCAAGGGATTTAACTGGATAAAGACATCGGGACCAAAGGATACGGGCTCAACAATAAATCTCTTTCCTCCATGCTGCTTCAGGATTATGCCTTCCTTCTCTCCGGGGATGCTGCTCATCAAGACCCTTACTATGTCATAGTCGCTGTCCTTTGTCTCTGAAAAGCCGTCAACTCCTGCTCCGATACTGCCGAGGATATCCTTTTTGTTTTTCAGACTGTTTACAGAAAGCATTGCATTTTTGAGATTATGTACAAGGCCTTTGCCGATGGCTGCCCTTGCAACAAAGAGATACTGGGGAATGGAATATGAATACCTCAGCACCCTGAGACCGCTGTTTAAATATGGCTTTGCCGCCATCTCAGGCACCCCTGTGGCATCAAACATCCTGGCCATTACAGCGGTCAGCGAACTCTCATCCGAGCCTAATTTCACAACCTCGAGGAAGTCCTTGTCCGAAATCCCCACTCTCTGGAGCATTATCTTTGGCAGAAGGCCTGAACCGGGGCACTTGTATCTGCCATATGCAAAGCTCTTATCCAAAAGGTCGGCGGTCTTTTTAACAGGGGAATCGTCGCGAACAACCAGAACGCTTCTCTCCTCTGTGGAGCCATTTATGCTGAGCCTCACAAGGGGCACAATTGATGTCTTGCTGTATGCATCGCAATAGATAGTGGGGCAAAGGAATGCTATATCCGCATCTCCCTTTTCGAGATGCTTAAGCACATCAGCGGTCTCCCTTGCCACTTTGATTTTTATGGATATGTTCAGCTTATCCTCAAGGTATCTCTTCAACGGAAGGAAATTTTTATACATGGTTGACGGCGACTGAAGAGGGATGAGCATCATGGTTATCTGCTGTTTGGATAACGCAGGTGAATTACAGAGAAGGACAAGGGCAATTATCAGAATAATCCTTTTAAAAAGAGTGGAATGGAAGAAAAACCTCATTTTTAAATTATATAGGAAAGGTGGGGGGATTTCGCAAGGGGGACAGACAGGTCCCCCTTGCGTGTAGAGAGAAAGAGTTTAGACTATCATCTTCGGCCTTGCAGGCTTTATCTTTATAGTCTTCTTCTTTTTGATATAATTGATGACAATATCATAAACAGGAGGCCCCGGCTGTTCCTCCATGGAAGCCCATCCTGCCATTGTGTATTCCTTGTCAGGGTGAACAGCCTTGCCCCGGACCTTCAGGTCATGTATCCTGTTGCCCATTTTTTCATTCACCTTAACAGTGAAGTCCAGGCCCGCTGACCTCACCATGTCTCCTCCCTGCTGTTTATATGGGTCGGGATTGAAGATATTGTCAGATATGTCTTCCAGTATCTCTTTCAGGAAGCTGCCTTTTATCTTTGTCTTGTATGTATTTGCATATGTGATGGCTGTCTGTGAATAGACATCATCTGCTGTAATAGGCCCCGGGAGAATTGTCCTTCCCCACCTGAAGCCTGCAGAAAGGGCGAACTCTGCATCGTAGTGGTCGATCATCGCCTCACATATAAGGTCATCAAAGGTGCCGTCCAGATTGCCTCTGCGGTAAAGGATATCCTCTGTGTGTCCCAAAACCTCATCAAGCTTTGCCTTGTGGGGCCTTCTTATATCCTCTACGAGCTTTGACATTTCAGGGTCGGGATCTATCATCTCGGACATAACAGGTATGAGCCTGAATGAATAATCAACCATCTTCTTATTCTTCACCTCGATGTCCATCCTTGAGAGGAACTTTCCATAACAACCCGTGTTTACCACAAGGGTCTTGCCCACCTGTATGGGCTTTGGTATTCCATCATGGGTATGGCCGCCGAAGATTACATCGATGCCCTTCACCCTGCTTGCCATCTTCTTGTCCACATCACAGCCGTTATGGGAAAGAACGATAACGAGGTCGACACCCTTTGCCCTCACCTCATTCACGGTCTTCTGCATGTTTTCGTCTTTGATGCCGAATGACCAGTTCGGTATGAATCTCCTCGGATTGGCTATGGGCGTGTAGGGAAATGCCTGGCCTATTACTGCAACAGATAGGCCATTGACCGTTTTTATTTCATAGGGTTTGAATATGGGGTCTCCCCATGTGGATTCGTTGACATTCTGGGCAACAAAGGGGAAATTCATCATCTTTACAAGCTCAAGAACCCTCTCTTCGGGATATGTGAATTCCCAGTGGCCTGTCATGACCTCGCAGCCGAGGAGATTAAAGACCCTCACCATGTCTTCTCCGCGGCTCCAGAGGGCTGTTGCAGATCCCTGGAGGGTGTCGCCGCCATCAAGATACAAAACCTTGTTATGCCTTTCAGCCTTCACCCTCTTAATCAGTGGGGCTATATGGGCAACTCCTCCAACCTTTCCGTATTTCTTTGCAAGGGCCGAGAAGTTGTCGCTGGTATATGCATAGGCCTCAAGGGTATCAGGCTTATACCCATAATATTTCAGAAGATCCTTGCCCGTAAGATGCGGCGGCTTGCCCTTATTTATACCCACCCCTATGTTTACATCAGGCTCCCTGTAATACATGGGAATGAGCTGCGCATGGATGTCTGTGGTGTGCAGTATTGTGATATTTCCTTTTGAATCGAATTTGAACAGATTCTCCGGCCTTAAACTCTTTGCGAGGGCTGCCGGTGATACAGCAGCAGTTCCTGCAGCGAGTGTCGCCATCCAGAGAAATTCCCTTCTTGTAAGCGCCATTTGACCTCCTCCTAAGCTGTTCTAAAACCTGAGACCGGGCACCTGAATCGGCAGCCCATTGGCCTGATAGGTTAAATAGAATTCCAGATTGCGGATATCCTCGCTCTCATATTCCGGCAGCTTATCCACCCTCATGTTTTTAATGCAGTCATTTATAATCCTTCTCTGAATGGTGCCTGTGGACTGCCATGCCATCCTGTATGTAGGCCAGTGGTCTGCATGGTGTCTGTTTGTCGAAAGTATATTTGCCCGTGTCTTATGGCCTGAATACTTTATGTGGCATATAGCGCAATTCCAGTTCCACTGCCCGAGCCTCGTGTAGTACATCTTCTTTCCGGCCTCATAGAATGGCTTTGCAGGGCCGTCTATGCTGATCTTGATAGGCATGCCGTTGGAAAGGGACTTAACAAACAATTCAACGGCAACTATATCAGGGGTGTCATACTTCCAGGGCTTTGCACCCATCTGATTTTCACGGCACCTGTTAATCTGCACCGGAAGGGTGATTATGCCTTTGATGCCGGCATTGTATTTTGGATAGGTGGTTGCAGCGCCTTTTAACTTTTCCCCATTCTGTCCGTGGCAGCTTGCACATGACTTTCCTTTGCTTCCATCAACCTTCTGGAATAGGGCCTTTCCATCGTCAAGCAGCATCTCGGCCGGATTGCCCTCTTCTGCCATCTTCTTTGTGGCATCACCATAAAACTCATTGTATCTCTTCTCATACTCCTCCGCCGAGATATTCGGAGTGTATTCCTGAATCTCCCCGGCAATGGAATTTTGCGGCGTAATAACAGATATAGCGCCTGCTATAAGCAGCAGTGCAATTAATCCCCCTAAAGCTCTTTTAATCATTTGCCCACCTCCTTTATTTTCTTAAGTTACTGAGGATTGATCTGAACCGTATCTTCAAATGTACCGCCTTTATTGTCCTTATATACTATCTTGAGGGGCGCTGCCTTATCTGCCTTTACATAGAAGGTCATGAATGGGTCGGCGCTGATGGCTATCGTCCACTCCATGCTGCTTACGAGGTCGTTTCCATAATAAACTTTTACATCGTTGATGTAATATGCAGGGATTGGCTTTCCCGCCTTATCCTTCCTCAACCCTGTCTCCATGGGGTGAGTTATCAATGCCTTTACAGGGATTACCTCACCCTTTTTTATGCCCTGCGGTAACTTTATCCTTATTTTCCCAACTTCTGCCATTATATCCTCCTTTTAAAATTTGAAATTTCAAATTTGAGATTTGAGATTTTTAATATTATCCTCCGCAGCCGCCGATGGTCACCTTTACTGATTTAATACCCTCGTAGAGTTTCCCCGTGCTGGTCTCAAAGACTGCGCGGACATTGGAGGTCTTCCTCATCTTGATCCTCAATGCAAGTTCAGCCTTCCCGTTTGCAGGTGTCAGATTAGAGCTCGCCACATAAGGCTGGATGTTCCCTTCTGCATAGATATAGATCTTTTTGACATAGTTATCTTTCTCCATGGGCAGATCCGAGGTAACCGTTATGGGAACAACGGCTCCGTTTTCTGCGATAATCGGCGCCTTTATATCCACATGCCCGGTCTCTATCTTGCGGTCTCCAAAGTGTCTTTTCAAAACATCGCCGATCTTTTCTTCAGCTTCTGCTGCAGATGTCGGCTTAACAAGGCCCGGCAGGGTGCCTGCCATCAGGAATGCAGCGCACGCAGCGCCCGTTGCCTTGATAAATTCTCTCCTTGAAAGTCCAATATTTTCCTTCATTCCTACATACCTCCTTATCTTTGGCTTTTATTTTTTCTTTAAACTGTAGAGAAATTCCACGATGTCATCAACCCGCTTGTCAATCAGCTTCTTTTGTTCCTCAGCAGACAGCTTTTCTTCTCCCTTAAAAATCAGAAGCTTGCTGGCCCCATAAGGCGGCATAAAGGTATCAGGATTAAATTTCCTTGCATCATATACCCACTGCCTCACTGTGTCCCTGTCTTTCTCGGCATAGCCCTTCATGACTTCCACCAGATCCGGCGCAATGTCGCTTGGGAACTCAATCTTAGGGAAATGGTGGCATGACACACAATTGGCGACCGGCCTGCCGAGAGCAAGCTTTTCACCATTTTTTGCATCGCCTGCCACGGCGACCATGGGAATAGCAACAAGGGCAAAAAGCAGCGCCGTTATTGCCATCCTAAAGACTCTCTTCTTTTCCATACTTACCTCCTCCTTTTTATTATTCAACCTTTATATAGGCAAAGCCTTCATCCTGAAGCTCTACAACCCTTACCTGGCCCGAATCAGTGAGTTTGCAGAAGGGCTTGAGTTTACCCTTGTCTATCTTCATCCTTTTCAGGGTGATATCGCACTCTTCAACTTTCACTCCATAGCCGTCCACAAGGCTCGCAAGCATCTCATCTATGGACTTTTGAAGTTTTTCGTCTATCTGTTTGGATTCAAATTGGGTTCCGCTTTTGTCCTTAAGCAGAAACTGCACACAGGCACCATTGGCGACGAGTCTCACATCATAAGCAATATTCTTTGTTGTGTAGTAGTTGACGAGATTGTACATGTTGCGGAGCAAACCGTCAAATCTCTTGGCATCCCCAAAGTCGCAGTGATAAACGGCCTTTCTCTCCTTTTCTTTCTCAGATGCTTTGCCTATGGATGGCATTAAAATGAGCGCCAATGCAAGACATAAGATTGAGACCTTTAGAAAATTCCCCTTTTTCATAATCTCCCCCTTTTGTCCCGATGTATTCAGGACAACTTTTTGAAATTTTACCTTGCGACAGAACAAGGTGACCGGTTACTAACAGCCTTTATTCTTATTTTTTATCCCATCTACATAATTACAGAGCAGGTCATTGAAATCCTCTTTTGTTACAGCGCCCGGAACCCTTAATAATTCCCCGCCATGGGCATTTAAAAATATAACCGTTGGAGTGCCCATTACCCTGTATTTTCTGGCAAGGTCTTTTTCCAGCATGCCCGTTTCCTGTATCTTTTTTCCCCCATGGACATCTACCCTTATAATATCTGCATTCCTCAGAAGGATACTTTTTATTGACATGTCATTCATAATATTATCCATGCGCTCACACCACCTGCACCCTTTCTCATAAAAATACAACACCTTGATATCGGATGCTGCTGCGGTAGATGAAAGGAAGAAAAAAACTGAAATTATAAGTATTAGCTGTCTCATTACTCTTTTAGTTTTTTGCAAGATATATGCCACAAAGATATTCCTTGGTATTGGCTGAATCTATTGTTCTTTTCTGTACAGTTTCAAATTATCCAATGTTCAATTTTGAACATAAGTGGCAAAGCCATCTTGCCTCCTTAAAAAAATTGCGACCCTTCACAAAGAAAGGGCCGCAAGTGCACGGGGTGTCTCTATAATTAATAGAGGGTTTATGCATCTTGCCATTAGCAAATTCCTTGCCAGACTAATTAACCTTATAATTTCAATAATAATATGATTTTAAGACAAAATATCTGTTCAATAAGGTACAGCTCAAAACCCAATTATGTCCAAAAATGAACACATGGGCAGAATGAGGTAGGATAGGAAAAGTGGACATGCAAGTTCCATCTCGGGTGCTGACCCGTAAAAATTTTTATCCTATCATGCCTTTTCGTCTGGATCTTCGGTCATGGATGACTCATCGAGGTCTATTATCTTTTTTCCTTTTATATAATCCTTGGTCTTATAGCTTGTTATATTCAGCATCTTTTGGATGATATTATTCATCCTTTCACACTGGTCATCAAAGATATCCATTTCTTCCTTTGTTACAGGCTCGTTGTCCTTAAATTTCTCTCTTAAAAGGGCTACGAGATTATATACGACGGTCATGGGCTGCCTCATTTCATGGGCTGTTGCCCCTGCAAGCTCAACAATAGCAGCGAGCTTTTCACGCTCTATATTCCTTTCTATCTCGAGACTGAGCCTTCTTGATAAGTAAAGTGTTATCGCTGTTACAAAAACAATGCTCACTGCACCTACTATTAATAATGAAATAACCGTTCTTCGGAGTTTCATAGAGTGGATGAGGTCTGATTTCTCCATGGGAATGCTTATGTCTATTCCTCCCTTTATATCTCCGTAGCTGTATCCATGCTTTGAATGGCACTTAAGACATGGCTCCTCTATCCTTAAGGGAACAAGATATTTAAAAACCCTGCTTCCGTCGTATCCCCTAAAAACCGTGACCGATTCTGAAGATATACCCCTTTCAAATGTCTTAAGGGTATTCCTCTCCCACTCATCCGGGACATTGTACGGATTCACAGGCTTCAGGCTTACAATATGGAATTTGTAACCATGTCTCTGGTTTGCTATTTCCGAGAGCTGCCTTGTCATATATGCCGGATTAATCTTTGTGTATTTCTTGCCGGCAACAGAGACAATATCCCTGTCCGGTATATCGAGGTACGGGTTCGGCGGAGTATCTGGCGTAACCTCCACATAAACCCCTCCGTGCTGGGCATTCCAGATACGGGTGATCATTATCAGCTCAAAAAATGCCTTCGCAGTCTCTTTTAATTCGGATAGCTGGTCTTCATCCATCTTTTTCTTTTCCCACGCTATCAAAAGGAAAAGGAATATTGTCAGCGCAAACAAGAATGGAAGTAAAAACATTAATGTCACTCTGACAGGGCCGGCAGATCTGCTTATTTCTGCAAAAAACTTCTTCACGATTAAATTTTACCTCCGCAACCGCTGCTCACACAAGGTAAAAAAGTTGTAAACATAAAAATATCTTGACATCAGCAAAGCGGTTTTTATAATATTGAGAATATCTCTCAAATAAAGGAGGTGAGGTTATGAGGAATACAACCCTAACAGTCTTTGTTTTAGCATCCATTTTCGCATTATCTTCAATTTCGTGGTCTGAGGAGATAACTTACAGAAAGCACATAAAACCTGTCTTTGATTCAAAGTGCATAGGCTGCCATGGCCCTCAATCGCCTGAACTGCCAGAGTTTGAAAAAGACAAAAAGAAGTACAAGGAAATGTCTAAAGGACCGAGGATGGACAGCTACACTTACCTGACTTCCTTCGTTGGCTGGCCTGATACAGGGGCCATAATGAGAAGACTCGATGACGGCAAAAACACAAAGGATGGCAAGCCGGGCAATATGTATCAGCATCTCGGCTCAACAGAGGAAGAGAGACAGCAGAACCTGAAGCTTTTCAAGGATTGGGTAGGCAACTGGACATTAAAGAAGTGGAAGGAAATAACAAAAGAAGAGCTTGACGCTATAAAGGTGAAGTATTAAGGATTATGATGGAAAGACAGGTAAGACATAGTATTTTCGCTCATTCTCGGCGGGCATCCAAGCCCGCCTCCGAGGCTAAGCCAGCCCGCTTAGGCATCCATGCCACGCTTGGGCTGCCTAAGTCCGCTCAAATACTATGCCTTACCTGTCTGATTATTTAGAAGTTTTTATTTTCTTTCAGAACCAATTGCGATTAAGTCTCTTTATCTGAGATTTTTATGTGCGTGGCGTTGATAGGCGGGATGGACAGGCTCGAAAGAAACTATATCAGCGAGGCCGAAAGGATGGGCATAGACCTTAAGGTTTATACCAAATCAGAAATAGGCATCGCTTCAAAGGTCAGAAATGTAGACGCCGTGGTGATTTTCACAAATAAAGTATCGCATAAAGCAAAAAGGGAGGTGATGAACACGGCTAAAGCAAAGAATATTCCGGTTTTCATGTATCACTCATGCGGCATATGCACGCTGAGGGATTGTCTGAGTTGTCTGAAAAATATGAAAGGAGGAGCTAAGGATGCTTAAAAGGATTTTGTTTGCTGTATTTATGACATTAATTATAACAGGAACGACAGGGTTTGCAGAGGAAGCAAAAAAGATTCAGGACAATTCTTTCTTGCTGGAGGAGGCATATAACCAGGAAGACGGCGTGGTCCAGCACATCCAGGCATTCCAGTACATGAAAAATAAAACATGGGCGTATACCTTTATACAAGAATGGCCGGTTCCAAAGCAGACGCATCAGCTTTCATATACCATCCCTGTTTATCATTTGAACGAGGACGGGAATGCGACGGGTATCGGCAATGTGCTGCTGAACTACCGCTACCAGCTTATTCCTCCTAAAGGGCCTATAGCCCTTGCACCACGACTCTCTTTAGTCCTTCCCACAGGAGATTACAAGAAAGGCTTTGGAAAAGGTGCCCCTGGGCTGCAGATAAATATCCCGCTTAGTGTGGAGCTTTCTGATAAATTTGTGACCCACTGGAATGTTGGGACAACGTTCACCCCCAATGCCAAGGGGACAGGTGGTGCAAAGGCACACACCCTCGATTTCAATTCCGGAGCGAGCATCATCTGGCTGGTGACAGAGAACTTCAACCTGATGTTTGAGACAGCGTGGAATTCCAGCCAGTCTGTAGAGGCGAATGGCACGAAGAAGGTAGATAACACCCTGTTCATTAACCCAGGTGCCCGCTTCGCAATAAACTTTAAATCGGGACTACAGATTGTGCCTGGAATTGCGTTCCCTATTGGCGTAGGGCCTTCAAAAGGAGAACGCGGGATATTTTTATATCTTTCTTTTGAACATCCTTTGTTCTGAAGGATAACAACGAAATTTTAAAAGGGGAGAATATGTTACCACTTGGACTTTTAGGCACAGGAGAAAGGGCAGAAGTGATTGAAATAGTTTCAGGAAGGCATCTTAATACAAGGATAGAGGACATAGGGGTTCGCATCGGAAGGATAATTGAAATGCTCAGCAATGAAGGAAAAGGCCCCATTCTTGTAAAAGCTGATGAGTCACGGATTGCCATTGGCAGGGTCATGGCGATGAAGATAATGGTAAAAAGGCTATAGGCAATAGGCTAAGGGTTAAAACAAAAAGAGAAAGGAGAATAATGGAATGAATCTATCAATGCTTAAACCAGGTGAACATGGAAAGATAACAAAAATCGGGGCTATCGGCCCTTTAAAAAGAAGGCTTATGGACATGGGAGTGCTCGTGGGCGAAAAGGTGAAAGTAGAAAAGGTAGCGCCGCTCGGCGACCCAATTGAAGTGACAATAAAGAATTATAACCTCTCCCTTCGCAAAAAGGAGGCAGAGGGAATAGAAGTGGAGGCGATAAGATGAGTTCGGAGTTAGGAGTTAAGAGTTTAGAGTCAAGACCTTCGATAGCACATAACGCATCACGCATTGTGCATAACGAATCTATAGCCGTTGCGGTTGCAGGGAATCCGAATTCGGGTAAATCCACGCTCATAAACGCAATTGCAGGAACAAGGCTGCATGTCGGCAACTGGCCTGGCGTTACTGTAGAAAAGAAATCAGCGATATTCGAGTATGAGGGCAGGAAAATAAAGCTAATTGACCTGCCGGGCACATACAGCCTGAGCCCTTATACTCAGGAAGAGATAATCGCAAGGGACTATCTCGTTCACGAAAAGCCCGATGTGATAATAGATGTTGTGGATGCCACAAACTTGGAAAGAAATCTGTATCTCACTATACAACTACTGGAATTGGGCATACCGGTTGTCATTGCCTTAAACATCTACGATGAGGCGGAAAAGAAGGGTTATAGTATCGATATAAATGCCATGGAGAAAATGCTCGGCGTCAGGATAATCCCGACGATAGCTACTAAAAAATCCGGGCTTGACGATCTGTTAAAGGCGGTTACCGGGATTGCGGACAATCCATCACTGCACAATCCTAAAAATTTGCATTATGAGGATGATATCGAATCCGCCGCCGCTACCGTAGAGATACACATTAAAAAGAGTTATCCGCAGCTTGCCGATAAATATCCTCTCAGATGGCTTTCATTAAAACTTATGGAAGGGGATTCGCATGTGCGGAAAGAGATAAATCTTTCCGGAGACGGGGCATTTATCGAGGATTCGACAGCGCATCTGAAAAAGGCTCACGGCGAGGATATAGAGTCCATAATGGCCGATGAGCGTTACGCGCAGGCATCGGGCCTTACACACGAGGTGCTGAAAAAGCCTGAGTTGAGAAAGATGGAGATGACCGAAAGGATAGACAGGGTAGTCCTGAACAGGTTCTTAGGCATACCCATTTTTCTTGCCGCCATGTGGCTCGTATTCAAGTTCACCTTCGACGTATCCACTCCCTTCGCGGACTGGATAGACGCTATGACTGCCGGGCCCTTTAAGAGGTGGGCGGAAGCTATTCTCGGCTTTATCCATGCTCCTGAATGGACGGTCTCGCTCGCAACCGACGGAATAATTGCGGGAGTCGGGTTTGTCATAGTGTTCGTGCCGGTAATATTCGCCATGATGTTTTTTATAACTTTTCTCGAAGGCAGCGGTTATATGGCGAGGGCGGCATTCGTTATGGACAGGGCGATGCATGCCATAGGCCTTCACGGCAAATCGTTCATACCGATGCTTCTCGGGTTTGGCTGCAACGTGCCTGCCGTCTACGCTACGAGGGTTCTTGAAAATCCGAGGGACAAGGCGCTTACATCGCTGCTTATACCGTTGATGTCCTGCGGGGCGCGGCTCCCTGTATATGTGGTGTTCATAGGCGCGTTTTTTGCGCGAAACGCCGGAACGGTGCTCTGGTCTCTGTATGTCATGGGCATAACGCTTGCGATCTTAATGGGTATCATATTCAAGAAAACCCTTTTCAAAGGCGAATCTCCAATGTTCATAATGGAGCTTCCTCCATACAGGATGCCTTCTCTCAGGAGCCTTATGATACACACATGGGAAAAGGGAAAGCACTTTCTCATTAAGGCAGGAACGTATATCCTTGCGGTATCCATACTTGTATGGTTCCTTTTGAACCTGCCGTGGGGAGTCGAGAACAAAAAGGATTCGTATTTAGGAAAAATGGGACAGGTAATAGCTCCTGCGCTGGAACCTCTCGGCTTCGGCAACTGGGAGGCAGCGTCGTCGCTTGTCTCAGGTCTGATCGCCAAAGAGATAGTTGTAGGGACAATGGGAGAGATATACGTCCAAAAGGCGGAGGGCGATAAAAAAGAAAAGCCTTCTCTTACCGACGACCTGAAAGAAATCGGAACGTCCTTTGCGGGCGCCGCTAAAGATTCGGCTGCGAACATATTCTCGACCTTCGGGATAGCGAGCCTTAGCAGCGAGGAATCTACGGAAGAGACTGCGGAAAGAACGCCTCTCAGGGATGTAATTAAAACCCAGTTTACGCCGCTCACCGCTTATGCCTTCATTACATTCGTCCTGCTCTATATGCCGTGCGTTGTGGTTGCCATAGCCATGAGGCAGGAATTCGGCACATGGAAGTGGTTCGGAATTGCATTTGCATACCAGATGGCGCTGGCATGGGTGGTGGCGTTTGTGGTTTATCAGGGAGGAAGATTGTTGGGGATTGGAGGATAGTCATGGAATTTGTGGATATTTTATTGATGGGATTAATTATCGCTGGAGCGGTATATCTCTTATACCGCTCTTTGTGGAAGAAGAAAGGACATTGTCCTGGATGTGATTCAGAAACATGCACAAAAAGGTAAGCGCATTATGATAAAATAATTCATGAAAATACCCCGCGTCATGTCCACCCAGCACCCTGACAATGTCCTTCTGCCATTTTTTGCTGAAAGCCAAGACATGTCCGGTGATGATGAAATTCAGGAGGCGTATTATGCCTTTTCACATCTGGGATGCGACGAGCAGATGTGGGACTGCGAGGGCAAAGAGGTCGATGACTTTGTCGTAAGAAAACTCCTCACAAAGTATGAACATTTCTTCCAGCAAACAAAACTCGGTGAAGATGTATTCCTCACATTAAGGGTTCCGAACCCTGATGTGGAAAAACAAGAAGCAAAAGTTCTTATCGAGACCCTTGAGAGCATCCCCCGCTCATGCGATGCAGCAAGACTCTTTTACGGCAAGGACATCCCCCCCATCTTTGAGGTCATCCTTCCCATGACCATGTCCTCTCAAAGCCTGAACAGGATTTATTACTATTACAAGGACTTTGTTGTCGGCAAACAGAGCCAACCCTTTTATCCGGGAGACATAACCATATCCGAATGGATTGGGGAGTGCAAGCCCGAAAGAATAAATGTTATACCCCTCTTTGAAGACAAGGAGCATCAGCTCGAGGCGCATAATATAATGAGGGAATATCTAAAAGGCAAGGACATTAAGCATCAGCGGGTATTTATAGCGAGGTCGGACCCTGCCATGAATTACGGAATGGTAAGCGCCATCCTCTGCAACAAGATTGCCCTTCAGCGATTGAGGAGGCTTTCCGAAGAAACAGGGGTTAAAATATATCCCATACTCGGAGCCGGCTCTGCGCCGTTCAGGGGGCATCTTGCGCCGGATACAATCGACATGATACTGGAAGAATACCCCGATGTCCAGACATTCACCATACAGTCGGCGTTTAAATACGACAACCCTGTTCCTTCTGCAATTTCTGCAATCAACAAGCTCAAGACATCCCGGATGATGCGTGGTTACGATATAGACGAGGGAAAGTGCATAGAGATAATAGACAAGGTATCGATAGAATACAAGCGGCAGATAGAACATCTCGCACCAATAATCAATTATATAGCGAGCTTTGTCCCAAAAAGGAGAATGAGAAAGCTGCATGTAGGCCTGTTCGGATATGCAAGGAGCGTAGGAAAAGTCACTCTTCCCCGCGTTATAAGTTTCTGCGCTGCATGCTATTCCATCGGGCTTCCTCCGGAAATCCTCGGACTAAATATACTCACCCCTGAAGACATTGCCTGCATGAAGGATATGCATGTCAATTTTATATTTGACATGAAAACTGCCATGTCATACTTCAATGAGGATGTCCTCACAATACTGCCTGATGAGGTAAGGTCATCCCTAAAACTGGACTGGGGCGATTATAAGATTAACCCCGAGCATAAGGCAGTCACATCGAGGATTATAAAGGCTGTTAAAAATAAGGAAAACACCAATTTACAGGGCATGCTTGTGGAAGCAGCCCACATAAGGAAGTTCCTCGGATAGCAGAATAGAGGGAAATAACCTCCCCTCTTTATTAACAACAAATAAATCAAAAAGCTTACTATAAGGAAGTGAGCTGAAAGGAGAGCACGGCAATTACAATCTGTTAAGGTAATTCAACCAAGAAAAAACCTAACAGAGGAGGTAATTGCCATGCATGGGAAAGATTATAACAAGC
>JAJYXI010000086.1 GCA_021791055.1 Nitrospirota bacterium
CATAGATAGAGACCTGGTCACGTAAATAATGGGTCTTCGGAAAAGCAAACTCGAAATTCAGGACTAAAACTTCAATAAAGGACAGGATAATTTAAAAACTGACTTTTTCTACAGACTCGTTAGGTGTAAAAAGTTTTGACTCTATAAATTCTTCATCGGTCTTTACGCTTCGGAATAGGCTGTGAATGGCTCTCTTCTTCCTTCTCGCATCCTCGCTTACATCTTGGCAGTAGCTTTGAAAACTCTCAACCGAACGCAACCGGTTTGCAAAACCTTTATCTTTTTCCCGCTTTTCTTCATAGAGTTTAAGGAATACAAGGTAAATCAAATTGTCAATAGCGTTTGACGCAGTTGCAATACCATTTTGGCGCATATAGTTTTCAATAGTCGAAAGGTCTTTTATAAGTTCTTCCAGTGTTTTCTCGTCAAATTCAGTTTCTTGCTTCCTGATTTCGGTTGCTAAATCCATATCATTGGGGAAGATGTTTTTAATGATAAGTTTTCGAATACGCAAATCATCAATGAAAGCATTATGCTGCTGAAAGCAAGAGATTAAATCTGAAACAGGATAAAGCGATGCCTCAGCTTCAATAAGTTTTTTGGTATAAAGTTCACAGGTTCGAAAATCAAAAGGTAAAATCCGCAAATCCTTTTTACCTTCTATTTGCCTTTGCTGATTGTAATCTTTTATGCTGTCAATTGTTCTCTGTGAAGTTTCAGGTGAAACAAAAATACAAAAGCATTGATACTTAGGATTTGTTTTTTTGGTATCGGCAAGATGGTCACGGATGGACTGGAATTCTCTGTCTTGAGATGCCTTCTTTGCTTTGGTTACTTCGATGTTGATTATAATGTTATCGCTCTTTGCCACAATGTCGGGAAGTCCGCCGGGGGTATGGCTGTCCTTCTTCCCGTTGTGTCTTACCTCAAATCCTCTTTTTTTTAAGGCCTTTGAGAAATCCTCTGTTATGATCTGCTCTAATTCAGTCCTTGCATCAAGGTTATCATATTTGGTCATCATAGTATCCTTTCAAAAAAAAATGAAAACAAAATCAAGAGATATCCTCCTAATCAATCTAAAACTGAACTAATAGTAACACCTTTTCAATCCCTGTAACAATATCACTTCCCTGCTGATAAAACAAAGTATCTCCCCCGCTTCCAGCCGATTTGCTGAAGTCTTTCAATAATCTTTAAATCCGTATCCGTAGCCTCATTTATTCTGGGCATTTTATCTTAATACCTTATTTTTTACCTCTTGATTTTAACAGTTTAAGCTCCATTTCAATCATTCTTTTTTCAGCTCCAATTCCTGACTTCAGGACGCTCGACCTTCAGTAGCAAACGATAGTGTGTCCATGAGAGTTCGGGGCGGATTACCGGCAATTCGTCACGCAGCGCGTGACCTTTTTGAGCAGGCAAAGATATGTGACGCACTGCGTCACATATCTCCACCCCTACGGATTGTGAACACACTGAGTTCACATTTTCAAAAGAAAGGTAAAACAGACGCATATACCTAAGATTACTCGGATCAAATCCTTTGCCAAAGTCTTTGGTAAGCCGCAATGATAGTTCTTTTAAAAGATACTCTCCATAATCCGCCTTTGCTTTCCCCTGCTGTTCATCCTCAACAATCACCCTGCCGATATGCCAGTATGCCTGAACCATCGCAAAATTGACGGCACGATAGGCGCTGCATCTTGCAGTCTCAAGAATTTCCCTGACACGGCTGTATATCGACGCCACTGCCTTTTTATTTTCTAACTGCTTTTTCATTTGTTTCAAGTTATTATAAAAATTTTTTTAGTTCTCTCGTTGCACATAAGGATCACCATAATTATAGATTATTTTTCGGGAAAATGTTTCCCCCCGTAATCCTTGACCCATGGTAAGCTTTTGATATATCGTATCCATCGGGGTCTTTAAATGAAAAAATTTCTGAAAATCTTTTCATTCATAATCTGTCTATCAGCTTTATTTTATTGGACAATCCCCACGCAATCCGATACCTGCAATACCCTCGAAAAGATCAAAAAGCGCGGTTATCTTCTGTGGGGCTCTGATGCTGAGGGCGGCGCTCCATATGCATTCCCTGACCCAAAAGACCCTTCAAGGCTTATAGGATTTGAAGTTGACCTGGCAGAGGCCATCGCAAGGGAACTCGGAGTCAAGGCAAGACAGTCACAGAATGCATGGGACAGTTTGATACCTGCACTTAAGAGAGGAGATTTCGATATGGTCATGAACGGCATAGAGATAACTCCCCAGAGACAGGCAGAAGTCCTTTTTTCTCTACCCTATTACATCTATACCGAACAGCTTGTTGTCAGGAAAGAAGAGACAAAGATAAAAGACATCAATGACCTCAAAGGCAAAAAAGTCGGAACCCTTTCAGGTGCAGTTGCACAGGATATTCTCACAAATTTAGGCGGTGTGGATGTAAAGATTTATTCAGGTCAGGTGGAGCCTTACGAAGACCTTGCACTTGGCCGTCTCGATGCAGTGCTCTTAGACCTTCCAATTGCAGCCTATTATGCTAAGCCAAACCCTAAGCTGAAATATACAGGCAATCCTGTTGGAGAGGGATTTTATGGAATAGCCATAAGAAAAGACGATGATGAATTAAAAAAGAAGATAGATGAAATCCTTATAAAACTCCTGAAAAGCGGCGAGCTTAAAAAAATATATGAGAAATGGGATTTGTGGAACGACACGCAGGAAAAACTCTTTAAGGTAGCAAAGGAATCAAAAGATTATGTGACCCTCGAGGAAATAAAAAAAGCCCCCATATATACATTCTTTCCCAATCTCTTAAGGGGTGCAGGCATAACAATCCTTATCTCTTTTTCATCCATGGCACTTGCCATTGTTCTTGGCCTCATAATTACAATCCTCAGACTTTACGGCAGACCTCCTTTAAGCACAGCAGCCACCGCATATATAGAAATTTACAGGGGGACCCCGCTTCTTATTCAACTCTACATCCTTTATTACGGTCTTCCAAATATAGGCATATCACTAAGTCCTCTTTTGGCTGCATTCATAGGCCTCGGAATGAATTATGCCGCATACGAATCAGAGCTTTACAGGGCAGGGATAAATGCTGTGCCAAAGGGACAGATGGAGGCTGCCCTTTCCCTCGGCATGACACAATCCCTTGCAATAAAGCGAATTATAATGCCGCAGGCAGTGAGGATAGCCCTTCCTGGAGTCACAAATGACTTCATTGCCCTTTTCAAAGACTCATCCCTTGTGTCTGTGATTGCCATGGTTGAGCTCACAAAGACATACAGCATCCTTGCTGCAACCACTTTGAGATTCTTCGAGCTTGGACTTATTGTTGCCTTCTTATACTTTGTAATGAGTTATCCGTTATCTCTATTCGCAAAGAAATTGGAAGAAAGGCTGAAAGGGCCCATGCGATGATAAACACGGTGATAAAGGTAGAAAACCTTCATAAATATTATGGAGATCACCATCTCTTTAAGGGAATCAACCTCGATATTCAAAAAGGCGAGGTCGTAGTATTCATCGGCCCTTCGGGGAGCGGCAAGAGCACATTCTTACGATGTATAAACGGACTCGAATATTTTCAAGAAGGCGAGATAGCTGTAAATGATATTGAACTGCATTCCATAAACAGATTAAGACCAAGTAAAGAGGATATGGAAACTATAAGGAAAATCAGGCTCAAGGTGGGAATGGTGTTTCAGCAATTCAATCTGTTTCCTCATATGACGGTCATGGAAAATATTATCGAAGCTCCGACAAGGGTACTTGGCATAAATAAAAACGAGGCAGTGGAAGATGCCATTTCACTTTTAAGAAGAATCAATATTGAAAGAAAGGCAAATTCCTATCCCGATGAACTTTCTGGTGGAGAGCAGCAGAGAGTAGCAATAGCAAGGGCACTTGCAATGAAGCCGGAGGCAATGCTCTTTGACGAGCCAACATCTTCCCTTGATCCTGAGATGGTTGGAGAAGTGCTTTCGGTCATAAAAGACCTTGTAGAAGAGGGAATGACAACTCTGATAGCTACACACGAGATGGGTTTTGCGAGGGAGGTTGCAGACAGGGTGGTTGTATTTGACAAAGGGGATATAATAGAAATAGGCACTCCTGATGAGATATTTACAAATCCTAAGACAGAGAGGACAAGGATATTTTTGAGCAGGATATTGAAAATATAAGACATGACAATAGAGCAGCAAGACTGACTATCGCAAAATTAATTAGCCGTTTACTCCATCATGAAAAGTAAAAACGAATATAAGCGTTCTTCTCAATGCAAAAGTAAGGGGCAGTCGTTACTTTGCCCCTCGGAGAACCCAGTAATTTTGCTTCAAAGCCAGCCTTGCCGTTCTATTGCTATCTATAACAGGGATCTGATAATAGTTTGCTTTAAACTCATGATGCCTCATCCAGCGCCACAGAGAACATTTCCGCATGATTTCCCGGTGCACCATTCATCGATAGATAAAGACCCAGATGACCTTCTTGAGTTAAATCGAAAAACAACGTCTCACGGGTGAGCGCAGAGACCGTATATGATAGGTCTTCCAGTTTCTCCCTGAGACCTTCAAATGTCCTTTCTTCTATATCATAGAGTTCGAGAATGTCTATAATGTCATCCAGATCTCCTGTGTTGTAGCACTCAAGCAAGATAATATCCTTATCACCTGTTGATCTCTGCCTCGTATTTTTTATCTGATATTTCAGTCTCTCCAGGCAGAGTCCATATATCTTTGCTTCCAGCATGAGCCATCCTCCATTAAGTTTTCTTATTTATAGAGCAATCCGCATGCCAAACTTAATATCTTGAAAAAAAGCCATTTAAAAGCATGGGAATAATCCTGTTTGATTAATTTATAATCACTGTGTATAATATTTATACAGAGTAGAAATATGAAACACACATAAGCTTCGGCTCACAAAAGGAGACGAATTTTTGACGCCCTCCCCTTAATCCCCTCCCGTCAAGGGAGGGGAAAGAAGTTAGTTCCCTCTCCCCTTGCGGGAGAGGGTTAGGGTGAGGGGTAAACAGAAGGAGTATTTTCAGGTGAGAAAGATAGTCCTGCTTACAAAAGATAATTCCTTAAAAAAAGAGTTGTCTGACATTCTACCCGCTGGTTTTAAACTCTCTGCCAGCACATCTATCGATAAAAATGCCTTTGTATTTTTTGACCTCGATACAATGAGACCCGGTGATATAAAAGAACTGCGTGATAAAACCCTCATAATCGCCATTACAAGGCAGAAAATAACAGGGCCTGTAATGGAGGCTACAACTTTTGGAGCATACGAGGTAATGCATCGTCCTTTAAGTAGAAATGTAGTCCTTCAGACACTGCAGGAAATAGAAGATCTGAGTAGTGAAACAAAAAACATCATCCCTGTTACAAGCCTTCCACCCACACCGACCTGTGCAATAGTGGGACATTCCCCCATCATCATGGATGTATGCAAGAAAATATCCAGATTGGCGCAGGTGGATACTCCTGTTCTTGTTACCGGAGAGACGGGAACTGGAAAAGAGCTCGTTGCCGAGGCCATTGCACAACTATCTTCACGGTTTGGCAAACCCTTTGTTGTAGTCAATTGTGCTGCTGTTCCGGAAACCCTCCTCGAATCCGAATTGTTCGGATTTGAGAAAGGGTCTTTCACCGGTGCGGTTTCTGCAAAAGAGGGAATTCTCAAGATCGCAGATGAAGGATGTGTATTTCTCGACGAGGTGGGTGAATTGCCTTTATCTTTGCAGGCCAAACTTCTGCGCTTCTTACAAACACAGACATTCTATCCTCTTGGCAGCACAAAAGAGATTCAGGTCAATGTGCGGGTCATTTCTGCCACAAATAGAGATTTGTCAGTTATGGTTAAGGAAGGAAGATTCAGGGAGGATTTATACCACAGGCTGCGCGTTACGACAATACATATACCTCCACTGCAGGATCATAAAGAGGACATCCTTCCACTTGTACACTTTTTCATTAATAGATACAGACACACAGCGCCAAGGCCACTTAAAGGCTTTACCAAGCCATTCTTGAAAAAACTGATTTCTTATGACTGGCCGGGGAATATCCGTGAACTTGAAAATATTATCCGTTCTTCCATTGCCCTGAGCAAAACAAATTATCTTACAACATACGAACTCAAAGAACTGGGACGCTATCCTTCGGTAGCAGAAAAAACCGGCTTTTCAGAAAATCTTGCCTCTATCTTAATACCTTTCATGAAAGAGGCATTAGAGAGAAAAGATAAAAATCTTTATGAAAAAATCCATAATGAAGTGGACAAGTCCATTTTCGATTATATTCTTTCCTACACAAATGAAAATCAATCGGAGGCTGCGCGTATCCTTGGCATAAACCGCCTAACACTGAGAAAAAAGCTGAAATATTAATCCAATTTTACTTGACATCTGTGCATATGCTTGTTACCATAATCTATGGTTATATTATCAATAATTATGGTAATGGAGGAGTAATGTTAGAAGGGCTTTTCGGAAATGTGATTGTCGAAAAAATATTCTTTTTCCTTAATGCATATGGCGAAGGCTATCCATTGGGTATGGCAAATACCTTTGGAGAGCCTGTGAACAGAATCCAGCAGCAATTAAAACGGCTGGAAAGCAGCAGTATTATAGTGAGCCGTCTCGTTGGCAAAGTTAGACTGTACACATTTAACCCAAGATATCCCTTTCTTAAGGAATTAAAAACGCTGGTATCAAAAGCTTACGAATTCCTTCCAGAAGCTGAGAAAGATAAATATTATCGAAGACGAATAAGACCGAGAAGAGCCGGAAAACCGCTGTGAAGATTAATTGGAAAAACATCGATATTAAGGACTTAGCTGCCATAGTTTCTGAGAAACTGAACGAAAAAGGCATAGAGGCAATTCTTGTGGGCGGTGCATGCATTTCCATCTATACCAAGAACAGGTATTTATCAAGTGACCTCGATTTTATATCGCATACCACTTTAAAAGAAATAACTGAAGCACTGTCAGAACTCGATTTCAAGAGGGGCAGCTCGCGCCATTTTATCAGAAAAAACTGCCCGTTTTTTATAGAATTTGTTTCTCCGCCTGCAGCAATAGGAAGCGAGCCTATAAAATCAAAAACCGAAATAAAAACAAAGTTTGGCAAAATCGTTTTGCTTACGCCTACCGATAGCGTTAAAGACAGGCTTGCTGCATATTATCACTGGAATGACCCGCAGGCATTAGAGCAGGCAATAATGGTGGCAAAAGCTCAAAAAATAGACTTAAAAGAAATAAGGCGCTGGTCGGTTAAAGAAAGGCATAAAGAAAAATACGATATTTTTGCTTCAATGATTAAGCTCTCGCAACCCTCATGACAGCAGCGGTTGCAGGGACTTTTTTGAGGGCCAGGGAATGAAGATCAGAGAAATCCTTGTAAAAAGCGTCCTATCGAGGTCGAAGGTGTTCGACTATGCCTTGAATCCATATGTTGGATGCCAGCATGGATGCACATACTGCTATGCCAGATTCATGAAGAGGTTTACCGGACATAAGGAGAAGTGGGGGGAATTTGTGGATGTCAAAATCAATGCCCCTGAATTATTGAAAAAGGAGATAAAGAGGAAAAGGGTTGGAAGGGTCTGGATAAGCGGGGTCTGCGATCCCTACCAGCCGATCGAGAGAAGGTACGATCTTACGGGAAGGTGCCTCAAAATCCTGCTGGAAAACGGTTGGCCGGTTACGATCCAGACCAAATCCCCTCTGGTCTTGCGTGATCTCGAAATACTGAAGAAATCCATGGAAGTCGAGGTCGGCTTTACCATAACAACGGCAGATGAAAGAATAAGAAGGATTTTCGAGCCTGGGGCTCCCCCGATCAAGGAAAGGATCAGGGCCTTGGATAGATTGCATTCAGAGGATATAAAAACCTATGCCATGATAGCACCAATCCTCCCTGGATCTGAGGGGTTAGTCAATGGATTGAAGGGCGTAGTTGATTATGTTTTGATTGACAGGATGAATTATCACTATGCAGATTGGGTCTACAGGAAATATAAGATGGAGTGGGCAAGGAAGGATGAATTCTTTATACAGAAAGGGAGAGAACTGATGGCGTTATTTGAAAAAAAGAAGATACATTGCCAGTTATTATTTTAGAAAAACCGTGCCGGGATCGTCATTGTTCGGTATACTTTGACATATATGTCCGAAAAGGAGAAGGTATGATTTTAATTGTCCATGGAGGAGCAGGAGATATTGCTTGGGCATGAAGAGAATGGCTCCCTTTAAGCGGTACAGTTCTCCTTAAAAAGGCTTTCTAAAATAGGCGACAAGACAGGCGTCATAAGTGATAAACAGAAAAGGCCATTTCGCAATACTGCATACGACAAAATACATGGTGAATATGAACACATGAACAGGGTCAGGCTTGCGCAAGCCTGACCCTGTTCTCACTGTTCCTCTTTTGTCATTTCTTTCAATCTCCTTTAAAGGATATTGTGGGTGCGTCTAACGAGTCTGTAGAAAAAGTCAGTTTTTAAATTATCCTGTCCTTTATTGAAGTTTTAGTCCTGAATTTCGAGTTTGCTTTTCCGAAGACCCATTATTTACGTGACCAGGTCTCTATCTATGTCC
>JAJYXI010000001.1 GCA_021791055.1 Nitrospirota bacterium
GCCCTGTGAATAGTCGCAGTGTTTGTATCGCGCCATCTATCCCCCTACTCAGCGGTGTGATTCCATCTTCAAACAAGATGAATGGTTCTATTATAAGCCTTTCGGGACTTTTTCTACAGCCTCAACGGCTGGTATAACATAAAAAGCCCTGCTGTTGGTCAGACGAAAAATGACTCCCTGACAGGCGGCGGTGCGGGACTTTGTTTCAGCCTTCCTTATGATATCAAGGCAAGGTTTGATGCAGGCTTTCCAATAGATCCTTCGAGCTCATCCGAGGGGAGTGAGCCGATTTATTATTTCCAGATTGTTAAGAAGTTTTAGAACGGAGGTGTAGAAATGTTAAAAAAGACAGAAGACAGAAGTCAGACATCAGAAGAAATTATCAAAACAGTAACGGTTTTTGTAATAGCAATTATAACTGCATTTGCTCCTGCCATATCCCATGCCCTGCCTGACGGCGGGCAGGTGGTGGGAGGCAGTGCCGCAATCTCCACTCCCAATGCTGCCACAATGCTCATAAATCAGGCAACTGATAAGGCTATCATCAACTGGAACGGCTTTAGCATCAATGTAAACGAGCTCGTAAAGTTCATGCAGCCATCTTCATCGGCAATAGCATTAAACAGGGTAATCGGTGCTGACCCGTCGGTAATTTTAGGCCAGCTTACTGCCAATGGAAGGATATTCCTCATTAATCCCAACGGCATACTCTTCGGCTCTACTGCAAAGATAGATACAGCAGGTCTTCTTGCAACTACATTAAACATTAAAGATGACGATTTTATGGCAGGCAGATATTTATTCACTCAGGATGCATCAAAACTCCCATCCTATGTTGTCAACAAGGGAGAGATTAAGATTGCAGACAACGGCTTTGTGCTTCTTGTTGCTCCTGCAGTATCAAATGAAGGGTTGATTATAGCCAATTTAGGTAAAGTGGTAATGGGGGCAGGAAATAAACTAACTCTGGATTTCTTTGGAGACGGACTTATAACATATGCTGTTGAAGGCAAGGTTCTGGATTCAATAACAGGACCCGACGGTCAACCCTTAACATCTGCTGTAAGCAATACAGGGACAATAAAGGCAGACGGCGGGCATGTGCTTTTGACTGCAGATGCATCAAATCAACTGCTCAGTTCTGTGATTAATCAGACAGGAATTATTGAGGCAAAATCGTTGATTAATAAAAGCGGCAAGATAATCCTTTCAGGAGGCGGCGAGGGAGTAGTCGCCAATTACGGAACACTTGATGTCTCTGCTAAAGAGGCAGGGGCAAAGGGTGGGAATGTGACCATAACAGGTGAATATATCGGCCATGCAGGGACAATACTGGCAGATGGCTCTGATAACGCCAGCGCAGGGAATATTTATCTTAACTCAACAAAATATACACTTCTTACATCAGGAAGTTTTATTTCAGCGAGCGGAAAAGGCATGAATTCAAATGGAGGCGATATAAGGATTCTTTCGGATATGAATTCCGGGATCACTGTTGTCAGGAGTGGAGCAAGATTAGAGGCAAAGGGTGGAGATATTTCAGGCGACGGCGGATTCGTTGAGGTGAGTGCTGCAAACTTTAGTTTTAATGGTAATGTAGATACATCTGCTAAAAATGGCAAAACTGGGACATTTCTTTTAGACCCAACCTATTTAGAGATTATCGATGGTGTAGGCCCTGGCGATCAAGATGCTAATTTACCTACCATAGATTGGACAGTTGGGGATACCCTTAACAATACAGTTTCAGAACAGGCGCTGGAGGCTATCGCAGCAAATACCAATATTTACCTTTATGCAGACGACTATATTACTCTCAATGACCTTTCTGACGGCGAGTTAAATCTGAAAACAGGCTCAGGAAACTCCTTTACCATGGAAACAGCCAATCCTGCTCCTGCTGCAGGTATAACCTTTGTGGATAAAAATGATACCATCGTGACCGGCGGCGGTGACATTACCATTAACTCAGGCTCGCTGGTTGATATCGGCAACCTCGATGCCGGCACAACGGGGACTGTAAATATTACTGCTAATGATGGAGATGTAACTTTAGGGGCTGTCACAGCAGGCAATGAGGTTTATATCACCTCTAACAGTGGAGCCATTATTGATGGTAACAATTCTGCTAACAATATCGCCACTCCTAACCTGACTCTTTCTGCATGGACTGGTATCGGCACTGCTGCTGATGCTTTGGAAACACAGGTTTCTAATCTTAATGCATATACCAACTCAGGGGACATTAATATCGCCAATACAGGAAATCTCACCATAGATGATTTCTCCTATATTTCAGCCTGGGGCTATGGAGTTGAAAACGAAGGCGGCAATATTACCATCACAAATACCGGCTCCATAGACATGCCGGGTATAGACGGAAGCGGTGTATATGCTACTGGCGATATAGCATTAACCGCTTCTGGTGCAAACTCCGATATTACTGCTTCTACACAAGCAGCCCAATCCGATACTGGCAGCGTAACTTTTAGTGCAGGCAGGGACATATATCTCGGGCAGGGAGGAAGCAGCGGGGATATATACACAAACAACGGCGACGGCTCCATAACCTTAAGTGCAGGACGGAATATCACAATTGATAATGGGACATGGGTTCAGTCCGGCACAGGAAATATTTCTTTAACTGTAAATAACGGGAGTGTAGCGATTGATAATAACGCCTCTATTATGACTGACTATGGCAACATAGACATACGGGCAGCCGATGGCATTAACCAGAACGGTTATATCGCCATAAATAACTATGGAGGAGTAATCGGCAATTTTACAGCTAATGCAGACACAGACGGCAACGGTGCAGGGACCTTTACTTTAGGTTCTTCCGGATCCATTGATACAAATGCAGCCGGTTCTGATAGCGGAACTATAGAGATATCCGGTGCTAATATGGTTATAGAAAACGGTGCAAGTATAAATGCAGGAAATTCATCGGTTACCCTTGATATTACGGGCACAATCACTGACAACGGAGGAGGTATAGACGCTTCAAATCTCTCTGTGACAGGTATATCCGGCATAGGCTCCTCTGGAAGCCCTCTTAATATAAATGTTGAAACATTAACCGCCTCATCAACCAATGCCGATATTTATATAACTGAAAATGACGATGTAGCTATTAATACCATTAACGCAGGAACCGGAAATGTTGCTTTAAATGCAGGTGGTGCTATAACCGATAACAACGGCGCTGTAAACAACATAACAGCTTCAAATGCTACTCTGTCAGCCAGTTTGGATATTGGTTCTAATGCAGACCCTGTTGAAGTTACAGTGAGCAATACAGTTAATGCCACTTCAACTTCAGGCGGGGTTTTTGTTGTCAATTTATATGTGCCGCCTGCTTCTTCACCAGCTCCGTCGTTATTGCCGGCTAATGTGTTATCCAGCACTTTAACGGATAACGGTTTTACAAATACAGGTTATGAGCGGGCGGCAAATACAGACCAACAGCCCTCAACTAATAAGTTCAATTATTATCAGGACTTACAGCTCAATACAATTACCGATAGTCACATAACAGAAGACTTAAGCAAGACCGATATTGAGACAGGAATGGAAAGGAGAAGATAATAATTTTAAGGCTCGGCCTCGCAAGGGCTCATATGTCGGAGATATATTCTCTGAATACCGATATGGAGGAAATAGAACAGCGGTTGTGAGATAAAGCAGCAACAATATTTTTACATGTTCCATTAACTTCATATTATCCTGAGCGTCAGCAATATTCCAATTACTATTATAGTAGCTGCCACATATATTTTAAAGGTCTTCAGGGATATGTTCTTTAAGAATTTTTTTCCCGCAAATGTCCCTGCAAATGCCGATGCGGTTGTTATGAGCAGGAGAATCAAGTTATCGGCAAGCACATCCTTGTTGCTGTAAATGTAAACGGGTATTCTCGTTATGTCCACAACAGATGCAATAATGGCTACTGTGGCTACAAAGGTCTCTTTAGGAATGTTATAGTTGAGCAGATATGCACTTCTTATTGCCCCCTGATTGCCTACAAAACCTCCTAAAAGCCCTGATAAAAAGCCTCCGATGAAATCAATCTTTTGCGGAAGTCTCAGTTTTTCTCCGAATCCGGTTGTCTCTTTAAGACCGAGGAAGATCAAGGATGCGCCGAGCAAAATTTTTACAATGGATGAATCCATTTTGCCCTGAAAGAACGCTCCGATAAAGGCGCCGGCAAGCGTTAATAAGCCGAATCGCTTCAGCAGATCCACACTTACATGTCTGCTGAAGAGAGACAGTTTTAAAAGGTTGTTGGCAAAATGTACGACAGCCACTATAAGAATGGCAATCTTTACATCATAGAATATTAGGAAGACCGGCGTTAAAATTGTGCCGAGCCCAAACCCTGTCATTAGGGTCAGCGCTGCCGATAGAAATGCAGCTAAGATTGGAATTGAAACATTTATTTCCATTATTCCATTACCTCTTCTATAAGTTCATTTATCTTTTCTTTGATTTTTGACAGAGTTCTGACCCCTTTCGGAGTTGTCCTGTAATACTTTCTTATTTTCCCGCCAACATTTTCCGAATATGACTTTAAGAGCTTTTCTTCCTCAAGTTTGTGGAGGATGGGATAAAGCGTCCCGGGACTCAGCTTATATCCGTGCCTGCCAAGCTCCTCAATAAGCCACAAACCATAGACCGGCTCTTTCGCTGCATGGTGCAGGATATGAATCTTTATAAAACCTAAAAAGAAGTCCCTGAGCATAATATCTAAACTCGATAACGAAATACGATAGTATCGTAAAAGATTTGTAAAGTATTAGTCAAGCACTGATGATGCTATCTATTTAAACAGGGTTTTGGTCGGAGCGGGCGAAGAAAAAAGAGAAAGGCGGGGAGGGGGTCCCCGCCTTTGGAAAGAGCGCTGCGGCTACAGATTATCTGCGTTATGGCATTTGCCGCAGGCATTGGTATAAGGAATAGGCATCGCCTTGCCCGGATCAACACCTTTTACTCCCACATTATCTTTTCGTGGAACATCAAAGAGATGGGAGGTAATGTCGTTCATCCAGTAGTTCTTGCCGTCCTTTTTGACGAGGCCTTTTCCAAGTCCAGCGCCTGTCTGCATGGTCTTTGTGCTGTGGCAGTCAACGCAGTTTATCTTGCCCATCTCGGCAACACCTGTCTTTGCCTCCATGTGCTTCTTAATGTCCGCATTTGCCTTGTGGCAGGTTGTGCAGAGGGAATTCTTCACATCCTTCACATCTGCTCTCATCTGATGCTTGTAGTTTGTCATTCCGTGAGGGTCGTGGCAGTCACTGCATTTAAGAAGTTGATTTCCATTCCTGTATTTCTTTGACTTGATGAAATCGGTATACTGTTGGTGGTGTGCCTTGGAATGTATTCCATCGGGCCAGTGATCTTTTTTTGCAGCGTCTTCCCGTGTCGTGTAGTTTGTCAAATGATCGTTTCTGCTTGTGCCAGGAATCATCATTTTGTTGTCTTTGTTTACAGGCTGGTCATTTTTGAGATTTCCCTGCGGCCTGCTATGGCACTGTCCGCAGACTACAGAGGAGCGCTCTGTCGAAAGTTTGCCCGGACTAACTATTGTAGATGCCTTTTTTCCTTTCGGGGCTTTTACATGAGCGGATCCCGCTCCATGGCAGTTTTCGCACCCAATATTTAATTCATTGGGTATGCCGTCGCCGTCAATATCTGCCTCACCATTGGGGTCATTCACAGCGCCTGCAATGTACTCGCCCGACTCAAGGTGCTTGAGCGTGTAGCCGGTGTAATGGCAGGATGCGCATTCCTTTTCAAAGGATTTTGCTATTGGAGGATCGCTCAGCTTCTTTGTCTGTTCATTGAAGAGCCAGTCTGCGTGATAATCCCTCCATGGTTTTCTTGTCCTGTCGTTATAGCTATCGTCTCCATTTGGATTGTACTGGACAAACGGGAAGAGGTTTTTGCCCACCCTGTAAAGGTATCTCTGCTTGTACAGACCTCCTCCGTATGTCATCTCAACAGTGTATGTCCTTGCAGGGTCTGAAATGTCTTTCACATTCTCTGTCTTGAACTTCAACTTACCATCGCTGTCTTTAAAGAATGTGGCTGTGAAGCTTACGGATGCAGGGTCAGAAGGCATTTTTTCAGAAATCATGTATTTGTCAAAACCCCTGCCTTTGTCAAAATTGTAGAAGTAGAATTTAGTGCCTGCCATAAGCTTTTTCAGACCGTTATCAAATTCGGGAAATCTTGATGCATCCTGAAGCTTACTGTCTTTCCCTGCTACGCGAATACCCAGCTTATGAAGGGTCTTCTTTTCGGTATCATACGCCTTATGGCATGTCAGGCATTTTGATGTCCCCACATATGTTGCATCAGCAGGGACATTTCCCGATACGAGTATCTTTATGGTTTTACCTTTGAATTCTGCTGTTGAGATGGCCTTGTTTGATTTGTCTCCGCCCGGCAGATGCTCTTTGTCGGATGGCTCAACATAGACAAAGTATTTTCCGTCTGCAACATTTGAAATCTTGAAACCACCTTTTTTGTCTGTCGTGGCCTTCTGGTATTTGTCCCTGTTTGCAGCAAGATTGTCTTCGAGGGGCTCGTCATTTTTAGAGTCCCTTTTAATCTCTGTCGGTGTCTTTGCCATAGCATCCACATCGGATGACGGGATGAGCCATACTGTTGCATTCTCAACAGCCTGACCAGATGCGTCCTGAACTACCCCTTTAAGGGCATTGTCCCCTACCTTTTTTCCTTCTGCCTGCGTACCGTAGACCATCAGTCCCAGTACACTGAAAGAGATGAGCAGCAATACTAAAATCTTCCGGTTCATTTTGTTCCTCCTTGTTTTGAATGTTAACCAATTTTTTGGATAATGTTATAGCTATTTTTATACCAGCGGTAAAAGTTCTTATAAATCAGCAAGATATAACCAATGGTGTTTCTGCAGGAGAGATTAAAAAGACGCACCAAATGGTGGGGTAAAGAATATAACCTATTGAAAATAAAGGAAGGAGTGGTGTTGTTGAAATGACGCAGTTACACGCAAGGGGCAATGTCCCCTTGCTTTACTCTCTATATTCTGTAGAAGCTATTCCGTATTTCCTCATGAGCCTCTGGAGGTTTGCCCTGTCAAGCTTAAGTTTTTCAGCAGCCTTTGTAACATTACCTCCTGTCTGTCTCAGGGTGCATACAATGAAGTTTCGATTGAACTCATCGAGTACCTGTTTTTTTGCTTCCTGATAAGATAGGTTGCTGTCGATCTTTTTGCAGACCGTATCCTTAACCTCTGCGGGTAAATCTTCGGGTATAATGGTATCGGATAGTGAAAATACAACCAATCTTTCTACCATGTTTTCAAGTTCTCTTACATTTCCCGGCCAGTTGTAGTTCGTCAATATATCGATGGCAGCGGAGTTGATGCGCTTTCTGCCCTTCAGGAAATGTTCGATTAAAAGCGGTATGTCTTCCCTCCTGTCCCTGAGCGGAGGAATATTGAGGGGGAAGACATTTATCCTGTAAAAGAGGTCTTCCCTGAATGTGTTTTCATCTATGAGTTTTCTCAGGTTTCTGCTTGTTGCAGTAATTATTCTTACATCTACTTCCATTTCCTTGTTGTCACCTAATTTCCGTATCTTCTTGTCTTCTATGACACGAAGCAGCTTTGCCTGCACCGAGGGACTTGTGTCCGCAATTTCATCGAGGAATAAAGTCCCGCCGTTTGCGTACTCGAATAATCCCTGTTTGCTTTCCGTTGCACCGGTAAATGCACCTTTTGTATGACCGAATAGTTCGCTTTCGAGAAGCGCGTCAGGAAGCGCGCTGCAGTTGATGGCAACGAAATTCCTGTCTTTCTTTTTCCCTGAAAAATGTATTGCCCGCGCAACAAGCTCTTTGCCTGTCCCGCTTTCACCGATGAGCAGTGCTGTTGCATCGCTGTCCGCCACCCTCTCTATAAGATTAAATAAATTCTGCATTGCAGGAGAACTGCCAATGATATTATGAAAACCATATTTTTTTGAAAGCTCTGCACGGAGGTATCTATTTTCTTCTGCCAGCCTTCTTTTTTCGAACACCCTCTTTATGGACAGGAGTAAATCGTCATTTTGAAATGGCTTTACTATGTAGTCATATGCACCCTTTCTCATTGCATCCACTGCATTATCGATGGATGCATAGGCGGTCATTACTATTACATCCGTATCCTGATCGATTTTTTTTATCTCTTCGAGGAGTTCTATTCCTGTCATCTCCGGCATGTAAAAGTCTGTTATGACAAGGTCGAAATTATTTTCCTTAAAGGACTTTACCGCATTGGATGGGACATTTTCGGCAACCACATGAAAACCGTTTTTCTGAAGTATTCTTGTGAGCAGGTCGCATGTTCCCCTGTCGTCATCCACAATCATTATCCTGTCCATTTATCCTCCTCTTCTAACGAAGTTTATCAAGCTAAAAGTTACAATCTGTTAAAGTTGTGGTGTTCTTCCAGCCTTTAGTCCCTTTATCTAACCTCTTTTGTTCTGCGAGCCTTTATGCCCAACTTA
>JAJYXI010000060.1 GCA_021791055.1 Nitrospirota bacterium
CGAGTTTTACTGCCTCTTGCCGAAATTCCTTCGTGTACCTTCCATACGGTAATCTTTCCATTCTGACACCTCCGTTAAGTTATTTTACCTCAACTTTTGGTGTCCACTTTTCCTATCCTACCTCACCTCAATAGCTGATGCCGTGCATGTCCATGTAAGTATTAATAGAAAAAGTAATCCTGCTGTTTTTAAAAGGGCTTTAAAGTTCATATTTACCTCCTCAGGGGCTTTGTAGGGGAAAGGCATCAAAGATGCCCTGTTTTCCCCTTAATCGCCCTGCATTTCAGAACTTAACGCCGCATAAGCTGAACTGACCGTTAAGTATGTCTTTCGTTGCATACCATCCGCCGATAACCAGATCGGTTGCGTAAAACAGCAACTCAACAGCGCCAAGGCTATAGAATTTACAGGCCATATAAAAAGCTATCGATGCGTTAAGAACAACAAAAACAATCATAAGTAATATTTTCTTTGCGTTCATAACTCCTCCAATTTTTAGGTTTATATATATATGCATTTTGCCCTAATTTTTTTCACGAGAAACAAAACTTCTATGTATAATTTGGTATGATGGGTTTAAGGAGGAATGATTATGGAAAGAGAAATTTATTTACTCATTTTACTTGGAGGAGCTGTTTTGACTGGCATCGCCTTCCTTATTGCCTTTAAAATTCAAGAAATCAGAGACAGGAAATCAGGGCTACAGGATAACCCATAGCCCTAATGGTTGTTAAAGTCCCGGAATAAGTTTTGCCGGTGATACAGACTGTTTGCCGGATTTAGCAAGCTCCCAGGCTTTCTTTCTTACGAGGGTTGCCTCTCTCGTCTTGCCCTGGCTTTCAAGTTCCTCTGCATACTTTGAGACCTCTGATGCCCATTTAGAGTATTTCGATGTTGACTTGAGTTTTTCAATCGCATCCTGATAGCTCCAAGACTTACTGACCTTGTAAGCGCCTTGATAGCCAGCGAAACGCTCGCCATACCACTGAACCCCTGAAATGAAAAGCTGCGGCTTGGTCCCGAGAATGATAAGAGAGGATCCGCATTTGATGTTTTCAATTGACCTATCGAACTGGCAAGGGCTGTTGTCCTGTGTCGCTCTTTCGTATGTCCGCTTGATAGTGCTGTTCGTGATGTCCTTTAGGGCTTTCTGTAATGCCGCATCCGCAAGGATAATAAAATCATCGTACCCCATGCCTCTAACGGTTATATTGCCGTTCTCATCCTTTGAAACGCTGGCTTTAAGGTCGTTCAGGTCTGCTGTAAGGTTCAAATATGCCTGGGCTATAGTAGCTCCGTATGCTGCAAGGCAGTTACGGTAAGCTTGAACCGCTATTTCTCCCATGAGTCCTACATTATCTTTAATGTAACTGTTACTCTGTGCCGCCTTTGAGAGATAGTCGGCCTTAATGGTATCAATGACGCCGGGTCGGAGCTCTGCTGACAGTCCAAAATCTCGTGGTAGTTTAGGATTTGATGCTATTTTGCATTCCTGGATCATTTTAAAATTTTCTCGTGCTTGTTTTTTAGTTCCTTCCTTGACTACTATGTATTTCCCATATTTCTTGTCCATCTCAAGGTCGCTATTGCTTAACAGTCCCTCTTTGTAGTCAAGGTAATCATCAATACTATTGAACTTGGACATTTTAAATTCATACCATATCGTATGATGCTTAATAAGCATTTTAAGCAGGTTAGTAAAATCTTTCTCTGAAACACCATAATACTTTTGAGATAAATCAAAAAGGATTTTTTTAATTTCATCATCGGATAACATTTCTGTGATATATTTGTCATATGCACGACGCTCTAAGGAATGCTCCTCAAAACTTCCACAGCTCAAACCTTCTTTCACTATGTTGTTATTTATATCATCTATAGAGCATTCAATTCTAACACCGTCCATTTTATAATGGGTGAAGCCATTACTGCCACCGATTAACTCACTTCTTTTTATTCCTCTTTTTACTACAAATTGCTCAATCATTTCTGCAAGTTGCTTACGAACAATGTTTATTTTTCCTTCAAGAAAAAATGCCAGAATTATTAAGTGATTCTCCGTTTCCTCGTTAATAATTGTCTTTAACTTTTCTTTGTTTTGGCATTTAAAATCAAAGAACATACAGTCAAGTATTTTATCTGGTGTCATACTAACTAACCACTTACCGAAGTTTCCTTCACGGTAAATTTTTTTTATCTCCTTATCTATTTCAAATCCTGCAAGATACCTTTTCTTCTCGCTTTTTTCTAATGCCGCGATCCTGTCCAAAAACACCGCCTCTAAAGGTAATGTAACATCCGCTCCGCTCTGGCTCATGGCCTGGCCGATAGCCTTAATAGTATCGCTGTCTGTGACATCCCTTCCCTTTGTTGTTGTATCAGCTTTACGTTTGCCCTTCGTATCCTTTTCTTCCTGTGATTTTTTAAGGCTCTGGCTTTGCTCCCTGTCGGTCTTTTTGGTCTTGCCGGTGTCAGTGCTGGTATCAAGGGCGCGGGCATTGACTGTAAAGGTAAATAATATAAGTAATGTTATAATAGCCCTCATTTCCTCCCCTCCCTTAAATCCAAAGGAAGCACATATAATCCTTGCAGCCTATTGTTACAGCGCTTCTTCATTCCTTCAACATTTTCGTCCGATATTATTCGAATAGCATTTTTTGCCTTCTTACTATCACCCAAAATAATCCCTGTTAAAAAATCTTTCATCCCTTTAGAAACCGCCTGTTCATTTTTAGCAACATTATATATCAACATAATATCGTAAAAAGTAATACCATCGTCAAATCCCAAATGTCCAACTGCTCTATCGAGGGTGACAGTATTTTCACCGAGTAACCATACGAGTTTCCTTTTTTCTTGACTGTTCAATCCGTATATTAGATCATAATAATTCCTGCACATTGAGGCATATGTAAATGTAGATTCTACGCCAACACCCATCCCTACATCTGATAATATGGATCTCAAACTCCCAAACTTTTGAGTTGCGAGTTTATCCATGGAATTGCAATATTCGAATTTATATTTATTATGGACAAAATCAGGCCGCCCAGCATAATCATCATAACCTACCGTGAATTTAGCACTAATAGCGCTGTCGTTGAGCAGAACGCGGCATCCTAATAACTCTATTCGTATAATATCTTCTTCGGACATGGCGAAAACTTCTACGGCAACCACTCCTAATACCATCACAACTAATACCGCTAACAATATTTTTCTCATTTCTTACCTCCTTTGAAGGCGTGATATAGCTGTATTACAAATTCTTGACTTTCAGGGCTTTGGATAATATCAATCGCAAAATCATACATGTTAACCCCTCTTCTCCAGGTTACGTCCCCATAAACTGTGTTCAGGATATCTATCATGCCTTTATAGCTGACATTCAACGCCTTGTCTTTGTCGAGCATCGTTCGTGCAATCTGCACCATTGTCGGCACATTCACATCAATAAATTTAGATGCATGTGGGTTAGAATAATCATACCTGAATGTTATATAGTTAATCCCGTCCGTGATTTTTGATGTTTTTAAAAGCCAGCTTGTTATTATTTTTACGCCGCCGCCCAAATCTTCTTCCGTTGTTATAGCGTTCTCCTCCTGAAATAGTGTTTTGAGATTGCCGTTGACAACCACGCCAGATAAATTTGAACAACTGTATGAGCTCCCAGGCCACCTTTTTGCAAGATTTTCGGACATTGCCATATGGTAAAATGGATTATTATCGCGTGAGCACAAACGTTTAAGCTCATGTGCAAAACCAGATGCGGCGGATTCCAAGTTTTTAAGTAGGAGTATCGTGTTAGTATACCCGTCCTCTGCTTTCGCCTGCCCTACCGACAGAAACATGAAAACCACCAAAAAGCCTATTATCTTCTTCATGTTTTTCTCCTTTTAAACTTACTCCCTTTTTAACAAGGCATCAACCTGTTTTGTGAACTCCATATCTACATCGAGGTATTTACCGCTCAATTTCAGTATCCTTTCGCATTCTGGCGAAACCTGAAAGTCCATATAGTTATCAACAGATGCGTTAAGGTTTATCTGAGCTTCCGCGATGTATTTATTTCTCTGCTCGTTTACCACTTTTCGCAGCTCAGGGATGCATCTTGCTGTCTCCTTGGGCGTTATATCCCATGCAAGCGCATTGCTGGCTCATACTACTGTAACAATTAAAACCGCTAACAAAACCTTTCTCATCTTTCCCCCCTTTATTTCAGGGCGTGGCGGTTGCCACGCCCTGGTGTGTGTGTTTTTATTTTGTGATTATGCCGTCTGTGTATCTGTGTTGGTCTGTGTTCTTATTAGAATAACATACGATCTCCACTGCATCGTATCCACCGGCCTTAGCACGGTCTGCGTGCCCTTTCATCTGTGCAGCTATGTCCATGTCGCCTTTGAATTTGAGCTCGAACGCCCTTACTGACGTTTTGATAACGTTATTTTTATTTGCCTGTGCCGTAAGGTCGCACCATGCCTTTTTAAGCTCGGCTATCACTGTTCCAGAGGCCGCGTCTATTATGTGGTTGCCTACCGTAACTGTCTGTATGTCTGCATCCGCCTCTGTGCTGGCAAAGGCCGTGTATGCAATAAGGGTGCAAAACCCAAGGATTAATACGAATGTTAAGGCTAACAAGTATGAGTTTTTTTTGCCTTTCTCCTCAAAGATTGGACTTACTGCTTTAGTGTTCATTTTTATCCTCCTGTTTTGTTGTTTTACCGCTCCTGCGGCTTTAAGTCTGTGTAATACTTGCCCATATCCCCGCCCTGGCCGTTGTAGTATTGCTCTACTATACATATGCATTTTGACGAGGATTTTTTTCACGAAAAATCAAATTCCACCTCAATATCCCTGTCTGCATCCTCGCTTTTATCCCTGTTCCGCTCTCTTTTAATAGCGTTTTTCAATACTTCCGTGCCTTCGTGGGAAAGCACTCTATCTGCTTTTTTTGCATTTTCTGCCTGGTCCTTGATTGCCTTTTCAAGATTGAGATCCCCACGACAGATAAATGATGGTGCCACGTCCGGAAAATCCCTGTATTGCAGTTGCATTTTCGCCCAGTCGTAATTGGGAAGTTTCAGAAAACCGTGTAACTCCCTTAAATTTTTGATCTCTGATGGCAATATAAGTTTTTCTGTCCTTTTTCTTCTGACAAGGCTAATCCCATCCCTGTTGTCCTCAACTCCCATAGAATGCGTTTCCTCGGTCTCTACATACTCTGTATCCCCGATTTTTTCCGAAAGGAATCTTGCGGCGTCAGGATCGGCAACGTTGAGAATCAAATTACTTGCACACGCATTAACAATGGACTGCCTTAATTGCGGAGTGTAAATCTTGTCCAGTTGCCCTATGTCCTGAATACCTTGCCAGCATGAACCGCCTTTGCTTCTCGACAACGTTAAAAGCTGGATTATTGTTGATAGTCTCTGCAATCTCCCCATCTCATCGAGCATTAAAAATATCCTGCGGTTACGGTCATCGGGTAAACTGAGAATTTTTCTTCCCAGAAGGTCAACAACGAGGGATAGGATAGGCTTCAAGGTGGCCTCTATATCCGAATACGAGGTTATAAAAATAAAACCTCCCTTATCGTTTGTAAGCCACTTTGTAAGGGAAAAATCGCCGTCTGTCTTAGACAGATATTCAAAACTTTTCACGTATTGCATCATCACTGCAAACACACTCATGGCTTGTTTACTGGATGCATCCTCAATATAACGGTATCCCCTCTCACCGCCTCTGGTATCCTTTAGCCACGCATTAATGTCTTCCCCTGCTGCTGTAACTGCGTTCCAGATGTCAGCATTGGACTTCATGTTCTGTTGATACAGGTAATGCAAAATGCCCGCAAACACATCCCTTGCGGCGTCATTCCAAAAAGGATCGCTATTGCTGACTGCCGGTGGTATCAACGAAACGGAGATTGAATCAATATCCATGACTGTTTCAATCTCGTTAAAGAGATTCCATCCTATACATCTTGTGTCGAGAGGATTAAAGATAACGTCTCTGGCCGGGTCAAAAAACTTGCAAAGGTAATCGCCCTTGAAATCAAAAATTACAGCCTTGTCGTCTCTGTCCCTAATATCGCTTACGGCCTGTCTTATCGCTACTGTTTTACCAACACCTGGACGCCCGATTATAAATATGTGCTTAGTCTCTGCTGATACAGGCATTTTGATTTGGCCTATGTTGATATGCGTTTCTTCTTTATCTTTCCTTATCTGCTCGTTTAGTTCATCTGCTGTAATCATTTTTGACCCTCTGATATACTTATCCTCGCTTTGTTTTTTAGCTCTCTCTTTCATCTTCTTTAGGACCTTCGGATAAAAAAACCAAACAGAAGATGTGAGAATAAATATCCAGAATCCTTTGATTGCAAGTTTCCATGACATTTTGAAAAGCATGGTTATATCAGGGAAATCAAAAGACAATAGACTGCCGAACCCATATCGCAATAACGCTGTCCAGGCCTTAGGGAATACGATAAAACTAATTACAGAAGTCGCTATACTCTGTGCAATCAGAAATCCGATGACAATATAAAGATGCATCTTAGCGTTCATCTGCAATTGTGCTGCAAACGTCTCGAAACCTTTAAAGCTCTGGTCTTTTTTTGTGGCATCAAACATACGTTATCCTCCTAAAAATTTAATAGTTTATCGAGCTTTGATTTTATCTCCGTCTCTTCTTGATCCAGAGTATCCTGCTGCACGGAAGAGACAGGCGGTAATGCCTGTCTCTTGTTGCCGTTACTTACGGATAATCCACGGATTTGGTCATATGCAAGCCTTTTAAGCTCTCCTGACCTGTTCTTTTTGTCTTTGAGATAGTCGATAATGAGTTTTTCAAAGACGTCCTTTTCGTTGAGGGTTATCTTAACTGTCATTCTCATGACTGATACCGCCTTCCTAACTTGTAATAGCCCATGGCGTTGGCAAACTGACTGTCCTCTATCACCGTTGCATGCTGATAGAGATTGAGATAAGGCTTTAATAATGCTGCGCCTCCGCCGGTGAGAATAACCCGGTCAATATCGGCTGCATTTTTCCAGATGGTCTTAGCCTTTGCCGTTATTTCCTGGGCAAGCTCTGTAAGCCTCTGCTGTGCTATAAGCCTTATATCTTTTTCAACTCCAAAGGCTTTAATATACCCCTGTCTGACTGACTGCTCGGCTTTATAAACGCTCGGCCTCATTGCATATGTGTCCTCGATATCCTTAGCAATGACCTCTAATGATGTTGATATTCCGTTTTCAAAAGAGTCCATCTGCTTTTCTACTGCCTCAAGCTCTGAGACGGTCAAAAGGTCAGTAGTATAAAAACCAATATCCAGAACTCCTACCTTTTCAGATGCAAGTGTCTGAGTTGCTACAGTGCCATTACTATTTAGCAGAAGATTAAAAAAACTCCCTAACGGCTGGGGAATAACCTTAACGTTGCAATCGATGCAGAAGTTACAGGCTATTTCTCTGATGATGTTTATTAGCTTTTCCCTGTCTGATCTGTAGTAGCTGACCGGCAATCCTGTTATGATTGTCAGATTCACCGAATTGCTCTCGGCAAGCTGTAAGGCGTGCATAAGCAATGCCCTGTAAGCTACGCTTCCTATCCAGTCTTTTTCCCTGCCATTGAGTATCCTGCTACTGTGTTTTAATGCCCCATCTCCAACCAGGAACCTCTGATTTGAGATAGTAACAATCTCTTTTGCTACACTCTTAAGACCCTCAACTTGTATACCGTCCTCGTATGTCCCTACAATCGAGCGGAATGATAACGGAGTTACCATGCCGTTGCCGTTATCGGTTACGATTTTAGTGTAGCCATAACCTACGTCAATACCTATTACCCTGTTCGTCATTATCATTGACCTCCTCTTTTTTAATTGTTTTGCATTGATACAATCCCTCGCCCTGCCTCTCGCAAGCGGTGTTCTCATGCCTGAATTCATGAGTCCTCGCCTTTTGGCCTGAGGAGTCAGCAAAAGGGAAAATTATCAACACTGCAATCAAAATAAATAGCATCTCACTCACCCAAAATTTGGTTTAATTCCTCTCTAAACTTCACAATCTCCACATCTGAAAAATCGGCCTGCCCGTTTCCGAAATATTTCAAGGTCAGCTTCCCGATTTTTATGTGTCTGTCGCTCTCAATCCTCTCTGCCTCGGCTAAAAGTTTCTTAGCCTGTTCCCTCAACTTCTTAGGGTCTTTACCTGCCATTATTCATCACCTCCTTTAGCTTGGTTTGCTGGCTTTTCGTAAAAGCAATCTTCACATAGGTTTTCGATATTGAATTGCTCTGACGGCTGTAATTCGTCCCCGCATTCTGCGCATCTGTTAATGACGATTAGATACATTCTTGACCTCCTAAAAATTTGATTTCTCACCTCCTGCTATATATAGAGCCTGTTCAACAACTCGCTAAGCCTTGAGAATCAAGGTTCTGCAAGTATTTCTGTTTTCCTTTTACCGCAAATCCTGTTAAAATATCTCATCTTAATTCCATATGGAGGCATTTAGATGAG
>JAJYXI010000034.1 GCA_021791055.1 Nitrospirota bacterium
GCCTGTTATAGGCTTCTTGCATTTATATCGTTAAAGATGGAGTTGAGCTGGCGATCAAATCCGATAGGAAAGGTGCGGCCCAATTTGCCCCTTTATCAAATTTACACAAAATAGTTGACAGTACCTTTTATCACGGGAGTCGAGAAGCTTATATTTTGTGTCAATTATAAGCGGAATGGAGCCGTCGGCTTTTACAAATACAATGTCAGGCTGCAGCCTAAAAATCGGCTTTCCCTCTTCGGAATATACGAGAGACATGCTGCTATGCTGCGCTTTTATATCGCAGTCTTTTAAATCATCAGGCAATATTTCATCTCTATGCTTTTTTATGAATTCATACACAAACTCTTCAAAAAGCCGGTTCATATCAAAAGCAAAAGAAAAAGTCTCTATATTATTGGCAGTCATTTGAAGGGAAGAATTGAGTATGAAAAGGCGTGCAAGTTCTAAGACTGGCAAGTATTGGCGGTTAAGTCTGTTGATGTTTAATCTTTCAAAATATTCCTTCGTGATTATTTCAAAGTCAATGTCATTGAGAGCAAAGGATAGTTCCATTAAAAGCTGCTGGTTTCTCGCATAGGTGGAGACTTTTTGCAGCAGGACAATTACATATTTAAAAATTCTGTTGAATGGATTGTTTTCAGTAAAATCGTCATAGGAGACGCAAAACTTATGCTTTATTGCTGGCTGTTGTGCAAGCTGTCGGCTTATAAGCCACTGACCTTTAAGAAAACCAGCATACTCTTCTTCTGGGATATATTCTTTATATATGCCTTTTTTCATTAGATTCCATAGATTTTTAGCAAACAAATAAATCAGGATTTCAAAAAACTCAGATTGACTCTCTATAAGTTGCGCTATATCAGATTCTTTTATTGGAAGTTTTTTAGTATAAGATAAAAGGTAGAGCAGGTTCTGCGTAGCGAGTTTTTCGTTATTATTATAAACCTTTGGGAGGATTTCGAGAGTCGTTTTGCCTATTTTTAGAACACCTACATAAGATGTCGTTTTAACCGCCGGTTGACCTTTTTCTACAGTAATCTCTAATATTTTATCGTTAAGTTTTTGATTTAGATGCTCTATTCTTAAAATATCTGATGAAGTAAGTTCCCAATCTGGTTTTTGATATTCAAAGACAGTAATAGGTTTCATTATTCAAAAGTATTTACAACCTCAAGTCCTTCTATTACTTTGAAGTCGTCCACATTTCTTGTTGCAAGTTTGAGATTATTTACAAGCGCTGTTGCTGCTATAACTGCATCGGCAAGTTTTATCTTGTTTTTTCTTTTTAACTCGATGGTTTTGTTTGCAACAGCATCGTCTATAGAATAAATATTTGCATGTTCGATCAATTTTTTGCATTTTTCATAGCCGTCAGCAGTATGCTTGTCCCATCCAAGGAATTCGATTTTTGTCAGGATAGAGATATTAAAGGAATTTTCAGAGATGAGATTATTTATAAAATCTATTGTAAGAGGAGAACCTTTTGTATGGTAAATCAGGATATTTGTATCTACCAGATACTCAGTTGTGGACATGCCGTTCCCATTCTTTTCTTAATTTCTTAGACTCAGCCGTAACATCTACATCTTTATACAGTCCTGATGTTTCTTCGACTATCTTGGATATTTCAATAATTTGGGGCATTTCTTCTACATCATCATAGATAATATGGACTTTCATTTTTTTCTGTGGCAGCTTTCTGTCAATATATTTTAATTCGCCATTTTCTATCACAGCCTCTGCAATTTTATGTCCCACAAGCATCCCTCCTTTCCATTAAACTTCTATAATTATTATAGCATTATCTTATGCTTCGCTTGCCGCTCCTTCTTTCTTTATCTCTTCCTTGTAATCGCAGCCTTTATTTAAGCATATAAAAAAGACCTCACCTGCTTTATTCCACTTTTCGACAAGGAAGGATGCATTGCATTTTGGGCATTGTTTTGGCACAGGCTTATACCACATCGCAAACTTGCATTCGGGATAATTGCTGCAGCTCCAGAATGATTTTCCCCTCTTTGACCTTCTTTCGACAATATCCCCTCCGTCAAGGGGACATTTTACCCCTGTCGAAATAGGCTTTGTATTTTTACATTCAGGGTACTTTGAGCACGCAAGGAATTTTCCGAATCTCCCGCTTTTTATTACCATTGGAGAGCCGCATTTTTCGCAGGTTTCTTCTGTGGTAATTTGCTCGGTGGCCTTAGCAATGCCGCCCTCTAAGGGTTTGGTGTTTTTGCAGCTCGGATAAGCTGTGCAAGCAAGGAATCTTCCGTGTCTTCCCCATTTGATAGCCATTGGGGAGCCGCACTTTTCGCAAACCTCTTCTGTAGGGATGTCCTGTGGCTTTACTTTTCCTTTGTCTTTTGAGGCCTCTGTTAAATCACGGCTGAATGGCTTATAAAAGTCTTTGACTACTTTGGCCCACTTCAGCTTTGTATTCTCGATTGCATCGAGCTCGTCTTCCATCTTTGCCGTAAATCCTATGTCTATAAGCTCAGGGAATTTCTCAACAAGAAGGTCGTTCACAACAATTCCGAGTTCTGTAGGCATAAAACGCCTGTCCTCATTTTTTTCCACATATTTTCTGTCCTGAATTGTGGACAGTATAGCGGCATATGTGCTCGGCCTGCCGATGCCCTTTTCCTCAAGCGCCTTTACAAGGGTTGCCTCTGTATATCTCGGCGGAGGCTGTGTGAAATGCTGCAAGGGTTTCATCTCGATATTTTTGAGGGAATCCTTTTCCTTAATCGAAGGTAAAATCCCTCCTTCCTCTTCCTCCATATCATCCTTTGTTTCTGTATATAGCGCCATAAATCCATGAAATCTTATGACCGTGCCTGATGCCCTGAGTTCTGTTCCTTTTAGCTCGATACCTGAATCTTTTAGTCCTATTATGTAGGTTGTTTGTTCAAGCTGGGCAGGAGCCATCTGGCTTGCTATGAACCTGTTCCATATAAGCGTGTAAAGGTTGTACTGGTCTTTCGATAGAAATTTCTTTACAGCTTCAGGCGCTTTGTCGGGATAGGTCGGCCTTACTGCCTCGTGCGCTTCCTGAGCGCTGCTCTTGCTTTTGTAATGGGGCGGCTTTTCAGGAAGATATTCTTTTCCGAATTTCACCTCTATCAGATCTCTCGACCATTGCTGGGCCTCTGGCGCTATGCGAAAAGAGTCGGTTCTCATATAAGTAATCAAACCGACGGAGCCTTCTCCTCCAAGCTCTATTCCTTCATAAAGCTGCTGGGCTATCATCATGGTCTTTTTTGCAGGGAAGCGGAGTCTTCTTGCTGCCTCCTGCTGCAAGGTGCTTGTGATAAAGGGAGGAGAAGGAGACCTCTTTCTGAGCTTTTTCTCTATCTTGGAAAGATAGAATTCCTTGTTTTTAATTTCACCTGCAATCTGCTGCGCAGTCTCTGAGTTTGTAATAAGAAAGCGCTTTCCTTCTTCTGCGTCACGGTCAATCACGAGAGAGTCGTTGTATTTATAAAGCCTTGCCCAGAATTGCGGTGGAGCAGTAGCAATATCCGAGACTTTCATGGGCTGCAGAAGTGTCTCTATTGTCCAGTATTCTTCTTTGTTGAATGCCTCAATTTCCCTTTCCCTGTCTACTATAAGCCTTACTGCAACAGACTGCACCCTTCCTGCGCTTAATCCCCTCCTGACCTTTCTCCAGAGGAAGGGGCTGAGGTTGTATCCCACAAGCCTGTCAAGTATTCTTCGCGCCTGCTGCGCCTCTACTTTATTAATATCTATATTGCCGGGATTTTGTATCGCCTCTTTTACTGCCCTTTCTGTTATCTCATGGAATGTAACGCGATAAATCTTTTTAGAATTTTTTGGAGGTTTTATCTCTTCGGCTATGTGATAGGCTATGGCCTCACCCTCTCTGTCCGGGTCTGTTGCTATGTATATTATTTCGGCCTTTTTTGCCTCGCTTTTCAGCTCTTTTATTACCTTTTCCTTGCCTGGTATGACTTCGTAGTGAGGCTCGAAATTCTTATCAACATCGACTCCAATTTCTTTCTTAGGAAGGTCCTTCACATGGCCGATTGATGCCTTCACGCCGAACTCTTTGCCGAGTATCTTATTGATGGTTTTTGCCTTTGCAGGCGATTCTACTATAACAAGAGATTTCAATTTGTCAAGTCCTCCATTAGTTCCATGTTATCTGCCTTCCCCTTCCGAATATGAAGGCGTATATCTCTTCTGTCTCGAGCTCTGTCTCTTTCATAAGTATATATGACAGAAGAGCCCTTATCGTATCAAGCTCTGCATCGTCTATATATTGCGATAATTCAAGCGTCAAAAGCTCTTCCTTGACCGTTAAGAAGTCTATATCAAAGATGCTGATTTTTTTTATAGCGTCATCTGCGTCATAGCCTTTTTCTATAAGCTCCTTTGCGAGAACCCGCAGAACATCAATGAATCTCTTTGCCAAATCCTTCCTCCTATAGTATATAGAATCTCTTGCCATCGGCCTGCTTGACAATACCTTTAATCTCAAGGCCGAGAAGCAGCCCCAGAAGTCTTGCAGGCTGCATTTTGATTTCCCTTGCAATTAAGTCTATATGTTTTGGCTCGCTGCCCAAAATATTACATATTGCCTTTTCTCCATCAGATATTTCAAGTCCATCTATATTCTTTGATAAAATTTTACCGGAGGCGATCTTTGAGGAATCTATGAGGTCTTTCAACTGCGGAGCTATTTCTTCAAGTATATCATCCACTCTCTGTACGAGCTTGGCCCCTTTTTTAATGAGGGTGTTTGTGCCTTCGGAATTTCTTGATGTTATATTGCCGGGAATGGCAAAGACATCCTTGCCCTGTTCTAAGGCATAATTGGCTGTTATTAATGAGCCGCTGTTGGTTGTCGCCTCTACGACGAGAACCCCAAGAGAAAGCCCGCTTATTAATCTGTTTCTTGCAGGAAAATTTTCTTTGTTAGGAGGAGTGCCCAGAGGGAATTCGCTTATTACGCAGCCATTAACGGATAGTCTTTCAAAGAGCTCGATATTTTCTGGAGGGTATGGATTATCCAGACCGCAGCCCAATACGGCAATGCTCCTGCCGCCTGCCTTTAGGGCGCCTTTATGAGAGAGGGTATCTATTCCCCTCGCCATTCCGCTCACAACCGTAAGTCCGTATGATGATAGCTCGGATGCTATTATCTCGGCAATATTTTTGCCGTATTCTGTCATGTTTCTCGATCCGACCATGGCAATGGCATATTTGTCTTCTTTTACAAAACGCCCCTTTGCATAAAGGAGTATAGGAGAGGTATCAATCTGTCTGAGGCTTTCAGGATATTCCCTGTCCGTATATTTAATTATTCTGATAGCGCGGTTTTTTATCGCCTCTATTTCCTTATCGACTTTGCTCCATGAATCGAACTCATAAATTCTCTTTGCCTTTGATTCGGTTATATCTTCGATGTCTTTAAGCTCGTTCAGGCCTGCTTCGAGTATTTTCCGTGGTGAATGTAAGGCAGAAAGGAGGCGCTTCGTGGTTATCGGTCCCACATCCTTTATAAAGGTCAGGGCGAGCCAGTGTTTTAAGTCTTCATCTGTATGTGTTGATTGAGCCTGCTCTTTCATAAAACAAAGATTTTAGACTTATCTGTCTTGTCCCCTGAGAAGGCTGTTTACCTTTAATCGAAGTGCATTCAATTTGATGAAGCCTTCTGCATCCTTTTGGTTGTATATCTTTTCTGCCTCGAATGTTGCGAGCTCAGGGTGGTAAAGGGACTTCGGAGACTTTCTGCCTACAACAATACAGTTCCCTTTATAGAGCTTTAATCTCACAGTGCCTGTGACATCCTTCTGTACAGAGTCCATGGTTGTCTGTAGCATTTCCCTTTCTGGCGAGAACCAGTATCCGTAATATATGAGCTCAGCATATTTTGGAATTAGAGAGTCTCTCAGGTGAAGGACTTCCCTGTCGAGAGTGATGGATTCCAATGCCCTGTGCGCTATATGCAGCACAGTGCCTGCTGGAGTTTCATAAACACCCCTCGATTTAATTCCGACATATCTGTTTTCTACCATATCTACCCTTCCAATGCCATTGTCTCCTGCTATTCCGTTGAGTCTTTCAAAGAGATCAACGGGCGAGATGAATTCTTCATTTATGCCTATTGGATTCCCTTTTTCATAATGAATGTCAATATATACATGTTTATCAGGAGCCTTTTCAGGGGACACCATCATGGTGTACATATCAGCCGGCGGCTCTGCCCACGGGTCTTCGAGTATTCCGCCTTCATAGCTTATATGGAAGATGTTCCTGTCGGTGCTGTAAGGCTTCTCTTTAGTGGCCGGCACAGGTATACCGTGCTTTTCTGCATAATCAATCAGCGACTGTCTCGAATCAAAAGACCATTCACGCCAGGGGGAGATGACCCTTATGTCAGGCTTGAGGGCATAGTAAGTAAGCTCGAATCTCACCTGATCATTGCCTTTGCCTGTTGCGCCATGAGCCACGGCGTCTGCATTTTCTTTTATTGCTATATCTATCTGTTTTTTTGCTATAAGCGGTCTTGCTATTGATGTGCCGAGCATATAAGTGCCTTCATATATGGCGTTTGCCCTGAGCATCGGGAATATATAGTCTTTTACAAATTCATTTCTTAAATCTTCCACATATGCCTTTGAAGCGCCTGTCTTAATTGCCTTCTCTTTTACGGCAGATAAATCCTCTCCCTGACCGAGGTCTGCACAAAAGGCTATTACTTCTGCGTTATATGTTTCTATAAGCCATTTTATAACAATGGATGTATCAAGACCGCCTGAATATGCCAATACAATCTTTTTTGCCATCTAATCCTCCATTTACCTATTTACTCATTCACATTATCATAAATCTGAATTCAAAGTGAAGTGTAGTATAATATTTCCATGAAAATCCAGCACTATTCCTTCGGCAGAATAACTATCGACGGGAAAACATATACATCCGATGTGATTATATATCCGGACAGGGTTAATTCATCGTGGTGGAGGAAGGAAGGCCATTTTTTGCAGATGGATGATTTAAAGGATGTGGTAAATGCACAGCCTGAAGTTATTATCATTGGAACCGGCTATTCTGGTGTCGTGAAGGTTTCGGAGAATGTCATAAACAAGTTTATATCGATGAAAATAGATGTGCATGTGGCAAGAACAACAGAGGCTGTAGATTTGTTTAATAAAATTTCTGATTCGAAAAGAACAGTGGCCTCTGACCTCTGCCTTTTCAAAGTAAAACTTGAATTCTCCATCCTTTAAATGCCTTTCAATATGCCTATCAAGGCCACTTTTCATTTTCTTTTCCCTGGTGTAAATTCCCTTTCATTCAAGACCTTTTGGGTTGCAGCTTAACCACAAGCCTCGCATCCAGTGCATCGGCAATTTTTTTAAGCGTGGAAAGTTTTGGCAGTCCGTGAGTCAACCCTTCAATCCTTGCAATAGTAGATTGTGGCATCCCTGTTTTTCTGGCTACCTCCTCCTGGGTCATTTTTTTCTTCAATCTCTGCTCAATAATGCTTTTAGCAAGTTCGTATTCTGGCAGCAGTTTTTCATACTCTTCTCTTACCGCCTTATCTTCTAACAACTTTTTTCTATGTTCCTTATAAGTGTAAGTCATAAATTATCCCTCCTCCTTTGGATATATTCTTCCATTCTCTTAAGGGCTATAGCTATTTCTTTCTGAGGTGTTTTATCGGTCTTTTTTGTAAAACCGTGCAGCAAAATAAACTTCTTCCCTGTGTATGCAAAATAGAAAATCCTATGTATATTCGACCTGTCTTTTATTCTTATTTCAAAAAGTTTTTTATACCCCTTAAGAGGTTTAACATAAGGTTCTTTAACATTTAATCCATATTCTTCAAGCAAGTCTGCAATAAACACATATTTAGCCTTGCTCGCTGGAGACAGGGAATTAATAAATTCTTCTGCTGGTCGATTACCCTCTCTCGTAGTGTAATACTCAATCGCCCAACTCATAACTAATGATATAGCATTAATGCTATAAAAGTCAACTACATCGCTTTCCCATCAGGCTGAATGATGTCTTTAATCCCTCCAAAATCCCCTCAAACCCTCATGTGCTATAGTAAAAATATAGGTTTATAAGGGCAACTCCCCTTGACTTTTTCCGAATAATATCTATAAATAAGTATCAAGATAAGGCTGTTCAATAACAGCGAATAGTTTTTTGACAAGGAGTTAATAGACTGAGCAGATCAGACAATAAGGCAATGCAAACAGCAACTACAGCACGCCATCAGCTCAAACAATGCGGCTTGAAGTCC
>JAJYXI010000026.1 GCA_021791055.1 Nitrospirota bacterium
TGTTAATGTTACTTCTGTTAATTCTTTCATAGGGTGTATCCTCCTTAAAATTGATTTGCCGATCAATGGAGAATACACCCTTCTTTTTATTAATCAAAATTTACACAGAGAATTTTACGCTACCCAAAGGCGGAGAAGCGGTTGATTGTCTTCTCCATGTCGGATATAATGTAATCAATTGTGGAATAAGTATAAAAATAAATGTTACACAAAGGAGGAAATAAAAAAGTGAAGAAAGCACTATTAACGATTTGTGCATTAGTTTTATTATCTGGGTGTTCTGTAGGCATGGCTATGAGCGGGAAAAAAGAGCCAAACTTAGGGGTTGTCAGAGTTGGATCTACAAGGGGAGAAGTACAACTTCATTTAGGGAATCCTGTTACATCGGTAACATTGCCAGAGGGCAAGCGTGTTGATGTTTATGAGTATGAAATAGGCAACGAGCCAGTGCTGGAAGGGCAATAGGGCATGGTGTTATGGACATTCTTACATTTGGTCTATGGGAAGTCGTGGGAACACCTATTGAAGCAATGCAAGGAGAAAAGAAAAGCATAACGATAACTTATTCTAAAGAGGATAAAGTCGAGGCTATTAATGAAGCTGTAGTTGCAAAGAAGGAATCCGTGAAAGATGAAAAAAAGCAAGAGTAATAGAAATACAGAAAACAACTTCGATTAACAGGACTATCTGATGATATGCTGAAAATATTTAATGTGCAACGAGTCACTCCATGGGATCGCTGGGAAACGGCCCCGGCTCTAGCTGAGTTCAGGCACGTTATGCCATGCAATGAAGATATATTTGCAAATCAGGGAAGCATGATATAACAAGATAAAAACCAGCATTTGTGTGAGTATATAGAATCTAAGAGCCACGCCTGCAATCTTCTTTTAAAGGGCATCTTTCGCAGGCCATCTTTCTGCAATAATCTTTGCCCAGTCTTAAGAGGGCTGCCTCGAAATCCGGGAAGTCTTTCATCTTCATCCCTTCGCTATTCCATTTCTCCATTAAAAGTCTAAGAATCTCTTTTTTGTCTTTAATCTCTTCAGGGATTATGCCCGTATTTCTTGCTGCCATGATAACCAGCTCCGATGGATAGGGCTCTGCCTTTTTCCATATCCCCCTCATCTCTCTGAGAAAGATATTTACCATTACATCTCCGATGCCTTTTCCGAGGGCCTTGAGCCTTTTCTCCAGGTCTGCTTCATCTGAGGCCATTGAATGAAGGACATTCAGGTCTCCTTTAAATCTTTCGATTAAAGATCTGCACACATCAAGGAGCTTCGTGGCAGTCTTGAAGTCATATCTTACATAACCGCCTCTATCAAGGATCTCCACGAGACCATCCCATCCTGTATCAAGAATATCTTCAGGAAAAAGCACCCCTCCCTCCTCAAATGCCCTGTATGTGTTTATAACGATGGTCTCCGATATTCTTGCACCAAAGAGTATTGAAGCAAGGAACCATTTGAACACTTCCCTTTTGTCACCTGATGAGAGGTTAATGCCGAGGGCTGAGGAGAACCTGCTGCCAAGCCTCTCAATCAATCTTTTAAGTTTTGGATGCCCCTTTTCTTTCATTGCAACAGAACCACTTTCTTGATATGATTTTGTTTAATAATACTCAATTGTACCAATAGTTTCCATTGTAGGGCGAATATAAGAGAAAGTATGCTATTAATCGTTCACGGAGGCGCAGGGAATAGAAGGCCGACGAAAAATGCATTAAAAAAGCTTTCTGAATCCCTTTCATCTGGATACGAGATATTGAGCAGTGAAGGGACAGCCTTTGATGCAGTGGTCAAATCGATAACCATACTTGAAGACTCAGGGATCTTTAATGCAGGCTCCGGAGGAAATCTGCAGTTCGATGGTGTCAGGCGCCTTGATGCATCCATCATGAATGGGAAGGATTTAAAAACAGGCTCGGTAATAGGTGTTGAAGGAATAAAGAATCCCATTAAGCTAACAAGAATTATAATGGATCTCCCTCATGTAATGCTGACAAATGTAGGAGCAAAAAGGATTGCTGATGCACATAAACTTGAACCTTTGACCGAACCGGATAAAGAGTCATTGGGGATTCTTAAGAAGATAAAGAAAAAAGAAAAGGAAATGGTTCGTATTTATAAAGAGTATTTTTCAACAGTGGGTGCAGTTGCCCTCGATAAATATGGAAACCTTGCAGCAGGCTCATCCACAGGAGGAATAGCTGCAATGCTCCCCGGCAGGGTGGGCGACACGCCTATCATCGGAGCAGGTACATACGCAGAAAACTCATTTGGTGCTGTTTCATGCACAGGCAAAGGAGAGTTTATAATCAGGCTTTCACTCGCAAAAGAGATATGCATGAACCTGAAAAGAATGTCTCCTCTTAAGGCAGCGCAATTTTCCTTAAAAAGGCTTTCCAAAATAGGCGGCAAGGCAGGCGTTATCGTAATAAATAAAAAAGGCCGATTTGCAATAATGCATTCAACAAAATACATGGCATCGGGGTATGTGAGCGAGAAGGGGATCGTGGTGAAGGAAGGGGTAAGATTGGCAACTTAGATGTTGAGCGTAGAATGTAAATATTACACCTAATACTGTTGCCTTTCAAAGGGGTCTAAGGTATTAATGATTTTTGCTTGTAACCCATAAATATTTTCTTCATATAAGGGGTGGCAAATCTGCCATTCGGATTTTTTTAAGGCAAGCAGTCGGATCATAAGCCCACTCACCTGCTCTACGAATCAATAACTTTATCACAGTCTCAATCCATGTTCTTTCAGTGCCGGAAAGAGGTTTAAACTGACCATTTTGTGGTACCTTTCGAGCTTCCTCTTTAGTTCCCCTTTGTGTAGATAATTCGCCGAGCTTATTTAATACTCTTTTATCAATGTGATATCGTGTAGCTGCTTGTTCTCGACCACCAGCACTTGTTTCAAGAACGGTTAGGCACATATATGCCATAGCCAACAATGTTTCACGACCCTCCCTATAAGCTTTGTATCTGACATACATAGTTTCCACATCTGGCGAAAGGGAAAATTGTTTGGGTAAAGGTGGATATTTAGAGCGCGATATATGAACTATGGCATCTAATCCAGTCACAGCCAATAGACCGCTCTTAACATGTATTACCAGCCCGCCCTTGCTTTCTGGTGTTGGTGCACGATCTATTATGTCTGACGTTTCAAATATCAATTTTAGTTCATCCGGTCCATGTTCTATGCCGATTAATATTTCCCATCTCTTGATATATTCATCAACTACTGCTCTTGCCTCCTGTTCAGTTGAAAAATGTTTTTTCATAACAAAAACCGCCTTGTCCCCCTGAAGTGTCATCATGAAGTCGTCGGATTCCTCCTCAAGAGGGGCAGCCTTATCATAATCGGTATACTGCTTAGTTACTACTTTGTAATACAATTTTTCTACGTGCGGATCAATCATGGACATGGATACATATTACCGATTATCATTTGTAACTTTCAACATTTTATTAAATCGGGAATTGCGAATTACAGGAAGAAGTTTGCCGCGTTGTGACCTATCCCTGATTACTTTTTAGGGTATCTTACTGATTGTGCGAGAATAATTTTCTGATGGGGTTGCAATTTCATTATCTTTGCCAAGGCTGTTCTATCAGATATTCATTTTAGATTATAATTTAAAGAAGGAGCGTAACAATTTTAAAAATTGGAGCACGGTGAAAAAATGATAATCGAATCACTCAATATCGGCCTGCCAAAGAAGGAAATATTTTACGGTAAAGAGATAGTAACAGGCATATGTAAGGTTCCTGTGACTCAACCGTCCATCCTCTCCAAACTCGGATTTGAGGGCGACGGTGTTGGTGACTCGAAACACCACGGCGGAACGGATAAGGCCGTCTGTGTCTACAGCGTAGACCATTATCCTTACTGGGAAGACGTCCTCGGGATTAAATTGCCACCTGCCGCATTCGGTGAAAACCTCTCTGTTTCTAATCTGAAAGAGGATGATGTTTGCATCGGAGATATTTTTCAAATAGGGGCTGCTGTTGTTCAGATCAGCCAGCCACGCCAACCTTGTAAGACGCTTGCAGCACGGTATGGCAGAAGCGACATGGTAAAGCTGGTAGTGGATTCGGGCCGTACCGGATTCTATTTCAGGGTGCTGGAAGAAGGGACTGTAGAAAAAGGAGATGCCTTGATCTTAAAAGAAAGGGATACCCATAGGGTAACAGTTTCATTTGCCAACCGCATTTTGCATCATAGCAGAGATAATTGTGATGGCATTAAGAAAGTCCTTGCAGTTCCGGCCTTGTCTGAATCGTGGCAACGGTCTTTTCAAGAGTTGAACAAGAGGTGCAAGGAGGAGGGCAGATGAAATTTGAATTCTACCAAGGTTTCGACCTTATAATCCGACATTTTCAGAGCGTCTGAACGGAAGAGATTCATTTTATCGCTGGATCTCGGTAAATGAATGGTCATATGACAGAGGTACAAGCAGAAGATATTGTATTTAATGTAAAGGGCCTCACAAAGGTCTATCAGATGGGAGAGGTGAAGGTTCATGCCCTCAGGGGTGTGGATATGGAAATCTATTCACGGGAACTTATTGTAATGCTCGGGCCTTCGGGCAGCGGGAAATCCACTCTCCTTAATATCATCGGAGGCCTCGATACAGCTACATCCGGACAGGTGATATATCGAGGTAAGGACATTACAAAGGCGACAGAACAGGAACTCACCGAATACAGGCGTTTTCATGTTGGATTTGTCTTTCAGTTTTATAACCTCATTCCAAGCCTTACCGCCCGTGAGAATGTTGCTGTTGTCACTGATATAGCAAAAAGACCCATGAAGCCAGAGGATGCACTTGCTATTGTAGGGTTGGGCGAGAGGCTTGACCATTTCCCTTCACAGCTTTCAGGCGGAGAGCAGCAGAGGGTTGCCATTGCCCGTGCCATATCAAAAAACCCCGAGGTCCTTCTCTGTGATGAGCCAACAGGCGCCCTCGATTCTGCAACGGGTATTGTGGTGCTTGAGGCCCTTGAAAGGGTTAATCGTGAGCTTGGCACGACCACAGTTGTCATCACCCACAATGTCGATATAGCCGGAATGGCAGACCGCGTGGTACATCTGAGCAATGGCCTCATTTCTGAGATCACCAGGAACATTGTGAAAAAACCTCCGGGACAACTAAGATGGTGAGCAAATGAAGTCACTGGACCGAAAACTATGGAGGGATTTATGGAAGATGAGGGGGCAGGTTTTTGCCATTGCCCTTGTCATTGTGAGCGGCGTTTCCACCTACGTCATGTTGATAAGTGTAATGGATTCCCTGAACCTCACAAGGGATAAGTTCTATAAAGACTATGGTTTTGCAGAGGTCTTTGCATCATTGAAGCGTGCACCTGAAATTCTCAAAAACCGCATTGATGAAATACCCGGTGTGGATCAGATTGAGACCCGCGTTGCAGCCAATGTGAAGCTGGACATAAAGGGTTTCCCGGAGCCGGTAACAGCCAGACTGGTTTCTGTGCCTGACGTAGGCAGTCCTCTCCTGAACAGGCTCTATATCAGGAGGGGCAGGATGGTTGACCCATGGAAGGACAATGAGGTGGTTGTGAGCGAGGCATTTGCAGAGGCGCACAGATTCAAGCCCGGCGACAGCTTCGGCGCCGTTATCAACAGCAAATGGAAGACCCTCGTCATTGTTGGTATTGCCCTTTCTCCTGAATTCGTCCTTCAGGCAAGGCCGGGTGCCATAAGCCCTGACTACAAGCGTTACGCAATCCTCTGGATGGGAAGAAATGCCATGGGCACTGCCTATGACATGAAAGGCGCATTCAATGATGTGGCGCTGACAATTTCCGATGATGCAAGGCTGAACGATGTGCTCATACAGCTTGACAGCCTCATAGACCACTACGGCGGCCTCGGCTCGTATGGCAGGAAAGACCAGATATCCCACCGCTTTCTCAGTGAAGAGTTCAAGCAGTTGCAGAGGAGTGCGGAGATATTCCCTTCCATATTTATTGCTGTTGCTGCCTTTCTGCTCAATGTGGTCATTAGCAGGACTATAAGCCTCCAGCGCGAACAGATAGCCACTCTCAAGGCCTTTGGCTACAGCAACCGTGTCATAGGCATCCATTATATAAAGATGGTTCTTCTCATCGTACTCATCGGCATTGCAGGAGGGATTGCTGTTGGTGTATGGCTCGGCAAGGGGCTTGGCAAGATATACATGGAGTTTTATCGCTTCCCGTATCTTATATATGATCTCAGACCTTCTGTTGTCACTACTGCAGCATTCATTACTATCGGAGCTGCCCTTGCAGGCACAATCCATTCGGTCTGGAAGGCATCAATGCTTCCTCCTGCAGAGGCAATGCAGCCGGAAACTCCTGCACGATACAGGAAAACAATAATTGAACGCATAGGCCTCGGGCCTCTCCTCTCCCAGCCAACCAGGATAATCATCCGCAATATAGGAAGAAGGCCGATAAAGTCGCTCCTCACAATCACGGGCATATCCCTTTCCTGTGCTATAATGATTGCAGGCACATTTTCGAGGGATGCTGTTGACTTCATGATAAATGTGCAGTTCAGGCTATCACAGAAGGAGGACATGACCGTCACCTTTGTTGAGCCCACTTCAAAAAAGGCGGTTTATGAACTGAAAGGCCTTGCAGGTGTTGAACATGCCGAGGTCTTCAGGTCAGTCCCTGCCCGGCTCAGATTCGGGCACCGCAGTTATCGAACATCCATCCATGGTATAGAGCCGGACAGTAATCTCCATTTTCTCCTTGATATGAATCTGAAGCCGATACACCTTCCTCCTGATGGAATAGTACTCACAGATTATTTGAGCACTATCCTCGGTATCAGGCCGGGGGACATGCTTACAGTGGAAGTATTGGAGGGGAAAAGACCTATACGCCAGATGCCTGTGATCGGGCTTATCAAACAATACATAGGGCTGCAGGGTTATATGGATTTATCCGCCCTCAACAGGCTCTTGAGGGAAGGCAATGCTATTTCAGGAGCCTATCTCTCTGTGGACTCTCTGTATCAGCATGAGATATACAGGAGGCTTATTGATATGCCCCGTGTGGTCGGCACTGTTGTGAGGAAGGACGAGATAAGGAATTTCTACGAAACCCAGGCTGAGGCGCTCCTATTCTTCACCTTTGTGGCCACCATTCTTGCAGGAACCATTGCCTTCGGAGTTGTGTATAACAGCGCAAGGATAGCACTGGCAGAGCGGAGCCGTGAGCTTGCAAGCCTCAGGGTGCTGGGCTACACGCGTGCAGAGATATCCTATATCCTTTTAGGGGAGCTGGGACTTTTAACACTTGCTGCTATTCCCCTCGGATTTATTCTCGGAAGGGCGCTTTGTACTTATATAGCAATAGCCCTGAGTTCCGACCTGTTCAGGATTCCTGCATCAGTGGAGCCTGCTACTTATTCCCTTGCAGCTACAGTTGTGGTTGTATCTGCCTGTGTTTCAGGCTTGATTGTACGCCACAGGCTTGACCGCCTTGACCTTGTGGCAGCACTGAAGACAAGGGAGTAAAAATGAGAAAAAGCAGATGGATAATCATAATCGCAATTTCAATAGCTGTAATATTCGCCATTGTTTATGGCTTCATGCCGAGGCCTGTACCTGTTGATATTGCGAAGGCATTACGCGGGCCAATGACCGTCACGATAGAAGAAGAAGGAAAGACAAGGGTAAGGGACAGGTTTGTCATCTCCGCGCCTGTTTCAGGATTCATGAGACGCATTGAACTTGATGTGGGTGACCATGTGAAAAAAACACAGGTTGTTGTTGAGCTTGAACCTCTGAGGTCTGCTGTCCTTGACCCGAGGAGCCGTGCAGAGGCAGAGGCTGCTGTTTCAGCAGCAGAAGCATCACTGAAGGCTGCAGAGGAGAATGCCCGTGCATCTGCAGCAAATGCAGAATATGCGAAGTCGAATAATGAACGCATAAAAAGGCTCTATGACGAAGGCTATGCATCAAAAGACGCACTTGAACAGACTGAATCAGAGGCAAAGCGCACAGAGGCAAATCGTCTTTCTGCCGGGGCTGCTGTGAAGGTGGCGAAATACGAACTGGATAAGGCCCGCACTGCCTTGCGGTATTCTGCTGCTGAAGGAATCACGAATCACGGCAGGATAGTTGCAATACGCACTCCTGTTGGCGGACGGATACTCAAGATACATCATGAGAGTGAAGGGGTAGTGAACTCAGGAGAGCCATTGATAGATATAGGAGATCCCGGCAAACTGGAGGTCAAAGTGGAACTCCTCTCAGCAGATGCGGTGAAGATCAAAATAGGGACTCCCGTGCTTTTTGAGAGATGGGGCGGCGATCCTGCCCTTTATGGAAAGGTGAGGGTCATAGAGCCTACAGGGTTTACAAAGATCTCCAGTCTCGGAGTAGAGGAACAGAGGGTGCTCGTCATAGCAGACATTACTTCGCTTCCTGAAAGCTGGCAGAGGCTCGGTGACGGATACAGGGTGGATGCACGCTTCATAATCTGGGAGGGAAAGGATGTGCTTCAGGTCCCTGCCAGCGCCCTCTTTCGCAAGGGTGAAGGCTGGGCGGTATTTGTAGTGAAGAATAAGAGGGCGCATCTACGACAGGTTGAAATCGGTCATCGGACAGGGCTGGTAGCTGAGATTGTTTCAGGAATTTCTGAGGGTGAAATGGTCATTGCGCATCCTGACGAATCTATCAAGGATGGCACCCGTGTAAGGCCGAGATGATAAGGATTTCTGAACAAAATGAAGCGCCAGCCTGTTAGCTCAAGCAACTTAAAATCTGTGGGCTACGATGTCTCATCGCAAACTCTGGAAATTTAATTTCACGATGGGGCAATTTATCAGTACCAGGGCAACAATAAAAAATGTTGACATAATTTCCATATATGGTATGTTTAGAATATACAGAAAGTTTTGAAAGGAGGTGAGGGATATGTCTTTAAAACCATTAATGACGAAGGAATTAACATCCCTTCCATCCACTGCCACTGCCCTTGATGCAGCAAAATATATGACGGATATGAATGTTGGAAGTGTCATTGTAGTGGATGACGATAAACCATCCGGGATTCTAACGGACAGGGATATTGTTACAAAGGTTTTGTCTCAGGACAAGGATCCGAAGACAACCAAGATCCGTGATATTATGACCTCCCCGGCTGTCACGATTTCTGAAGATAGAGATATTATTGATGTTACAAGGCTTATGTCTGAGCGCGGGATTCGGAGATTCCCTGTTGTGGATGCAAATGGAAAGATAATCGGTGTTATAACCCTCGATGATGTCCTTGTATTCCTCGGACAGGAAATGCAGAATATTGCCACTTCATTAAAGAGGGAACTCTGCATATAACCCTTGAGTAACACACTTTAGCCCTCAAACTTCTAAAAGGGGTTTGAGGGACGATTTTCTAAAGCTCTTGCAAACATTGGCCTCAAGCGATATTTAAGGTCAACTATTTACAAATTACAAATATCTTCCACACAGATGTGAACTTTTATCACTTCCTTGCCACTGCTATTTATTAAATTTATTAAATTGTCAAATACATCTTTAAGAATTTCATGCATGGAGTGTTCTTCAAGAACATGTTTTTTAATCTTATTTTTTATTTCAGCCGCAGTGATTAAAGTTATTTGTGCCCCTGACGTTGTGCGAGCCTCAAGCCTCATAAGCGCATCATCTTCGATAGCCTTAATATTTATAGTTTCTACATGTTCAAGGTTAATCAACTCTCCCCTCGTTGTTTCAACCCACATGCTCTCCTCCTCGAAATATCATTGCTTAAGGCTTATTCGCTGCCTGTGGCCTTATAATCTGTGGAGTGCAGCCCTTCGGATCCTGTTCTCTCCCTGTAGGGACAGTAAATATGGAGTTTTCCGGTGCTCTCGGAATAACGCTTCTCATCAAAAAAGAACTTCATGCCAATAAAATATCCCGCTCATTAGATTCCCTGTCATCAAAGAGGGGAACCCATTCACCCTTATGCGTCAACACAAACGGCATCTCCTTCTGGCATTTCTTGCATTTTCTGATCTCGGCGGCCTTAATGCCAATATCCATCAACTCGGATGTAATTCCATGATGGGAAATTGTTTCGTATTTATGGACATGTTTCATTTTATTGTCCTCCTTTCTCTTAGAATATCCTAACCAAAACAACAAGTCGAGTCAAACATGCTTTAATTGCCATGCACCAAGAAAGGTGTTACTCCCTGAACCTCCCCGGTATCACGGTATTGCATTTAGGACATTTGCCTTTCTTAATCCTGTTCTTAACAATATCAAAAACATACCTTTCTATCAGCAACTCACCGCACATATGGCAATATGTATTTTCTCCTTTATGACCCGGGACGTTTCCGAGGTATACATACCAGAGCCCTTCCTTTTTCCCAATCGACCACGCCCTTTCAAGGAGAGATATGGGTGTTGGTGGCAGATGGCTGAGATCGAGATGGGGATAAAACCTTGTAACATGCCACGGGGTCTCGGGGCCGAGGGTATTCTTTATCCATGATGCAATGTCCCTTAATTCTTCTTCGCTGTCATTGAATCCCGGAGTAACATTTGTAACGCACTCTACATGCATTCCGTATTCCTTTGCCTTTTTAGTTATTTCAAGGATTCCCTCAAAACCCTTTATGTGTCCGGTCTTCATGTATGTCCTTTCAGAGAAGCCCTTAATATCAACCCTGTATACATCAAGGAATGGTGCTATCATATCAAAAGCATCTTCTGTTATAAATCCGTTGGTCACATAGTTGGTATAGAGTCCTTTAGTCTTTGCGAGCTTTGCTGCATCAAGTGTGTATTCAAACCATAGTGAAGGCTCGTTGAATGTCCATGATATGCCGATACATTTTGCAGCCTTTGTCTTAAAGACCAATTCTTCCGGAGACATATACTCTGTATGCATCGGTCCTTCCTTCCAGTGCGCTATATCCCAGTTCTGGCAGCCGGGGCATCTGAAGTTACAGCCCACGCTGCCGAGGGAGAGCCATTTTGAGCCGGGATAGAAATGAAAGACAGGCTTTTTCTCTATTGGATTTATGGATAACGAGGATACCTCTCCGTAAATCAGAGTATATAGTTTCCCGTCTTTATTAATCCTCGTATGACACCAGCCCTTTTTGCCTTCAGGAATGACACATCTTCTCTGGCATGTGAGGCAGATGACCTTTCCTTCGTCAAGCCTGTCGTATAAATACGCCTCTTTTTCCATAAGCCCCTTCATGCCTCAACAACCACCTTTTAATTCCCACCCCGCACGAAAAGCCTCCGATAGATCCATCGGAGGCAATAACCCTGTGGCAGGGTAAAATTATCGGCAACGGGTTTTTTCCAAGCGCCTGCCCAACTGCCCTCACTGCCTTTGGACAGGCAATCTTTTCAGCAATCCATTTATAAGAGCGTGTCTCACCGTATGGTATTTCTTTCAATGCAAGCCAGACCCTTTGCTCAAAGGCTGTTCCGCTTATGAATTTTATTTTCTGATTAAACTCCTTTAAATCACCTTTAAAATAGGCATCAAGCTCATAAAACAGGCAATAGGCTATAGGCGATAGGCTATGGGACATAGGCGATAAGGTTGTCTTTTTTAATTCTATTGCCTCTTGCCTATAGCCTATTGCCTCCTGTATTGACATCTCTATCAAAAACTCACCTTCAAACGAACAATAAATATCGCCAACAGGGCTTTTATATACAAAGAGCTTGCGTTCCATTTGTAAATTTTATCACGTCCTGTTTATAATTTAAAAATGCGTTTTAAATTAATCCTCACTATTTCTGTTCTAATATTCGGCTTCATAGCAGGCGGGTATCTTGCCATTGCAAATGGAGTGCCCTCTATCGCAGAACTGAAGAAATACAGGGCTACAGACGGAACAAAGGTTTATGCAGATGATGATACATTGGCAGGTGAGTTCAAGGTAGAAAAGGGCATCTTCGTTCCCTTCAACAGGATTCCTGCGAATCTTAAAAATGCCATGGTTGCAGTGGAGGATTCCAGGTTCTGGCATCACAAGGGCATAGACTATATCGGCATAGGAAGAGCGCTCATTAAAGACATTCTGCATGCAAGCCTCAAGGAGGGTGGGAGCACCATCACCCAGCAGCTTGCAAAGATAATGTTCCTGACTCCTGAAAAGACCATCCAGAGGAAATTAAGGGAGGCACAGCTTGCCATAAGGCTCGAAAAGGAACTGACAAAAAACGAAATACTTGAGCTGTATCTTAACAGGGTCTATTTCGGACACGGTGCATACGGTGTTGAGATGGCATCGAGGCTCTATTTCGGCAAATCGGTAAGCGATATAGCCTTGCCAGAGGCAGCACTGCTGGCAGGGCTCGTAAAGGCTCCGAACACTTATTCTCCCTATAACAACCTCGTGAGATCAAAGGAAAGGCAGGAGGTTGTGCTTGCGAGGATGGAGGAGGAGGGATACATTAAGCCATCTGAAAGGGCAACTGCAAAAAACCATCCCATCCATCTTTCATCTCTGAGGGCAAACACGGATTCATATAATTATTTCCTTGAATACATCAGGCAGCAGTTGGAACAAAAATATGGTGCGGAAACAGTCTATAAAGGCGGACTAAGGGTCTATACAACCCTCGATAAAAATGCACAGGCATATGCACAGAAGGCGCTTCAGGAAGGGCTCCGTGAGGTCGACAAAAGAAGGGGATGGAGAGGTCCAATAGGGCATAAGGATATGGAAGACTCATCAGGGGGTCTTAAGTCCTTCCTGGGCATCGACGACAAAGATGAGCCGAGGGTATCTTTTTCTGCATCTACCGGAGATATATCCACCGGTGTGGTTTTGTCTGTAAATCCAAAGGAGGCTGTTGTTAAGGCAAGGGGAATTACAGGAAAACTGACGCTCGGCGATGCAATGTGGGCAAGCAATGTAATAGACAGGGCATCGGGAAGGATAAGGACAATCAAGAATTTCAAACTCACCGATATACTGAAAAAGGGCGATATTATATGGGTGAGATTCAAGACCATATCAGGAAAGAATGTAACACTCAGTCTTGAGCAGGAGCCCGAGGTGGAAGGCGCAGTGGTAGCCATCGAACCGGAGACCGGATTTATAAGGACTATCGTCGGAGGATTCAATTTCACAAAGAGCGAGTATAACAGGGCGGTTTATGCAAAGAGGCAGCCCGGCTCTGCAATAAAACCGATAATCTATGCTGCAGCGCTGGAGAATGGATTCACGCCGGCAAGCGTTATAAACGATGAGCCTGTCTCATATCCAGGAGGACCGGGAGGGGCATGGAAGCCTGAAAACTATGATCATAAATATTACGGCCCCACCACACTGAGAGAGGCTCTTGCGTATTCGAGAAATATCGTGACCGTAAAACTTGTAGATGCAGTAGGAATTGACAAGGTAATATCCTTTGCAAGGGATATCGGCATAGAGACCGAGATTCCGAGGGAATTAACCATAGCCCTCGGCTCCATAAGCATAACACCCCTTGAGATGGCAACAGCCTATTCCACATTTGCAAACGGCGGCGTAAAGATCACTCCAATAGCAATAAAATATGTCACTGATATGAAGGGTACGGTTTTAGAAAGCAATGATCCTGAAGGGCTGGAATCAATAACGCCCCAAACATCCTTCCTCATAACATCCATTATGAAGGATGTCATAAACTACGGCACAGGCATGAGGGCAAATATAGGCAGACCTGCCGCAGGCAAGACAGGAACAAGCAATGACTATAAGGATGCATGGTTTGTCGGTTATACACCGCAGCTCGTAGGATGCGTATGGGTCGGCTTTGACGACATGAGGAGGTCACTCGGACCCGGTGAGGTAGGCGGAAGGGCAGCAGCACCCATATGGGCGAATTTTATGAAAAACATGCTCGCAAATGAATCTCCAATAGATTTTTCTGCACCGGAAGGCATAATAAAACTCCCCATAGACCCTCACACAGGGCTTCTATCTTCTGATGAGTCATCCGGTGTTCTTGAATACTTCAGGGAAGGGACACAGCCGAGGGATTACAGCAAGACTCCTTCAAAGATCGAAAAGGCTGTGCCGTCATCTACTGACTACGACTAAAGTGCTTTATTATCAGTTCTTTTTCATCTTATTAGCCATATAGACAACACAGTCTTCGCACATCTTGTCTGGCTCCCTGTTGCATATAGCTCTGTTAAGCTCCCAGCAGGGCTTTGTTTTATCGATATAAGCAGTACACTTGTTTCTCTTATCTTCCAAGCATTCCGTAATCTCCCAGCATAGTGCGTATTCAAGCAGCTTTTTTATACCTTCGATGCTTATCTTCTTTACATGTATCAGGTCTCTTATACAGCTAAGCCATTTTATGTCGTTTTCCGAATAGTACCTGTTTTTATTGCGCCTTGCAGGCTTAATGAGCCCATGCTTTTCATAAAGCCTTAGGGTCTGGTCTGTAATGCCTATCAGCTCAGCCACAATGCCTATGGGATAAAGGGGCAACTCTTTTTTGTCCTTACTGAGATCCACACTCTTTTTCATCTGTCCTCCGGGAAATAACTTAATAATTACAAATAGTAAAACATTTCTAAACTTTAAAAAACAAGTAGGTTAGTCGGATTACATGCATCTCTTTTTGACAAAACGAATCTCCTCTTCCTTTGTATGCAGCCTTTTCATTAATTTCTCGTCAAGTATCTTCCGCAGTATCCCGGAATATGCAGGTCCTGGAGGAATGCCGAGATTCTTCAAATCGCTTCCTTTAAGGAGCGGCTTGACATTCCTCAATTCTAAAAGGAACTGCGATATAGCCTTTTTCCTTTCATTGTCCTGTGTTAATGCCATGCCAAAGAGGATAAATTCTATATCACGGTTTATTAACAAATGATATACTTCCACAGGATTACCGGGCTTGAGCTGCCTCAATATATCCTGTGCAGTATGCAATCCCTTCAATATCTTATCCTTTAACCTCGATGTGACAGAAAGCCTGTTAAGGGCGAACTCCCTCTCCTCTTTGTTCAGTTTATACAGAAGTGCCATGATATAAAGCATGCCCTTATCATATTTCTCATTTAAAAAAAGCAGTTCAAACCATGTGATGGTATCATGCACAGACTGCAAAAGCGATTCGAGGTCGGGAGAAAATGAGAGCTTTGGATGTATCACCTTTAAGAGTTCATAATCGCCAAGCCTCTTTAAAGCCTTAATTGGATTGGTTTCGTTAAAGGTGAGCATCAACTCGTCATAGAGCCTTGTCCCTGAGAGCTTCTCGAATATGTTCATCCTGATGGCGGACTTTATGAGGTTTTCCGTATGTTTTGTCAATTTAAAGCCGAACCTCTCTGAAAATCTTATTGCCCTGAACGCCCTTGTGGGGTCTTCGATAAAACTGAGATTGTGTAGCACCCTTATGACCTTGTCTTTTAAATCCCTCTGTCCTCCAAAAAAATCTATTAACAAGCCAAAGTCCTTTTTGTTCAATTTCACTGCGAGGGTATTTATGGTGAAATCACGCCTGTAGAGGTCCTTTTTAATGGATGATACCTCCACCCTCGGCAGTGCAGCAGGGAATTCGTAATACTCTGTCCTCGCAGTTGCAACATCGAGCTTAAAGTCATCCTTTATGACCTGTGCTGTGCCGAACCTCTGATGAGTCGTTATCTTTGCGTCCATCTTTCCCCCCAGTTTTTTTGCAAATGCAATCCCGTCACCTTCAACCACAATATCAATATCCAGATTCTCCTCTCCTCTCAACATATCCCTTACGCAGCCGCCAACAAGATACACACCGAACTTCAGCTCATCGGCAGTCTCCCCTGCCATCTTGAGGAATTCGTATAGATGTGAAGGTAGTCTCTCTTTTAATATCCCGGAAATATTCCTTCCCAGACCAAGAACAGACTCCCCCAGCAGTTCCTTTGCAGAAACCCTGCTCTTTCTCAGGAAATCCTCATAAAGCGCCCTTAAAATATCTGTTCTTGTTATGGCGCCGATTATCCTGTCGCCGTCAAGCACAGGAACAAACCTCTGGTTCTGCTCTATCATGGATGTCTCTACCTCGGATACGGGTGTATCAGGTGGGACGGTAATGGCATCTGTTGTTGCAAAGTCAAGGCACCTGCTCTTCCCAAAGCCGTGGAAAAGCGCCTTCTCAACGACCTCCCTTGATAAAATACCTATGTACTTATCTTTCTTAACGACTGGAAGGACATTTACACCGTATCTTGTCATCATGTCCTCCGCTTCTTTCACCGCGCTGTTGTATTGGACAACAACAACAGGCGCTGTCATAACATCTCTTGCAGATTTCAGAGGCCTTACATATTTTTTAAATGATTCGAGGAGTTTTTCCTCCACTATCTCAAAGGGCACATCCTTTATAGTTGCAGAGGCAGCAGTAGGATGCCCTCCTCCTCCAAAATCGGATAAGACCTGTGATACATTAAGCTCAACCACCCTGCTCCTTGCAACCATCAGAATCTTATCTGCCATTGCAATCAAAAGCACGATGGCATCCGTATCCTCCATATCCATAATCTTATGCGCAAGATGGGCCACATCTCCAAAACCTTCTATTGTGCCTTTTCCTATCTTTATTCTCACACCGTGTATAACCACTTCCCTCAGGGACTGCACAAGTTCATTAAGGAGTACAAATTCCTCTCTGCTCAGTTCAATCTTCAAAAAGTTTGAGACTATATTGAGATTCGCTCCCCTCTTTAGAAGATAAGAAACTGCCATCAAATCCCTCGGTGTTGTCGATGTGTAAGTCAGAGAGCCTGTCTCTTCATATATTCCGAGACATAATATAGTAGCCTCCATAAGAGTCATCGGTATTTTCTTTTTTTGTATCATCTCTGTGAATATGGTTGACACTGCACCCACATGCTCTATGACCTCCAGTTCACCCCTTATATCGGATTTGTTAATGGGATGGTGGTCGTAGATGTGTATCTTCACATCAGCCCTTGATAGGATCTCCTTAAATTGCCCAATCCTGCCCGGATGCTTTGTGTCAACCAGTATGAGCCTTTTTACCTTTTCTAAATTTATGTCCTTGAGCTTTTTTATCTCAACAGGATGGAATGCATCAACAAAATCCCTAACCTTCTTTTCCAGAGAGCCGGGGAATACGATTACTGCATCAGGATATATTTTTTTCGCACCGATGGTGGATGCAAGGGCGTCAAAATCGGCGTTTATGTGAGAAGTAATAATGTCCATAAAGTATAGAATACCAGAAAACCCGTGAAATTTTTTGTAGTTTGACAACCAGCCGACCAAAATTTTAAAATGAACGGAAGCCTTGAATTTAAGTAAATTTCTTTGAGATAAAGAGGACATAGACTATGTGCAGACTGGCTGCAATTACTTCGAAAGATTACATCTCACCCATGGAGACCATCCTTGCCCTCGAGACAATGAAAGAAGGACATGACGGCTCGGGCCTCGGGCTCACGCTGAAAAATCTCGGCGGAGAGTTCGAGAAGCTGAAAAAATATCCCATACTTTCGGGCATCTGTTCGAAAACAGGCAAGAAGACCCTCGATGACTTCATGAACAAACAGGGCTTCAAACTAAAACATGAGTGGAAACCAAAGATAAAACCTGTAAAAGGAATTGTTGCCCGCGACTGCTATTTTGCAAGGGCATATGATTACCCTGCTTCTTATAAAAACAAGTCAATTCAGGAAAAGGAATCACTTTTAATGAATACCCGCCTTGCATTGAGAAGAATCGGCGAGCCTGGAGAGTCCATATTTGCGTTTTCGTTTTACCCTGATGTCATTACATTAAAAGAGGTGGGAGATCCCCTCGAGGTGGCAGAATTCTTCGGTCTCGACAGAGACGGACTAAAGGCAAAAATCGTATTAGCACAAGGCAGGCAAAACACAAACTATGCGATATATCTCTATGCATGCCATCCGTTCTTCATTCAGGGATACTGCTCAATGACAAACGGCGAAAACACGGCATTTGTTCCAATAAGGGAATTTCTGATGAGCCGTGGGTTTTCGGGATACATCGGATACAACAGTGACAGCGAGGTATTCACACACATACTGCACTATACAGTAAGGCAACTTGGATTCCCATTAAATTATTATAAAGATGTTATTACTCCACTCAAGCCATCGGAAATCGAACAGAGAAAAGACAGTGAGGCATTAAGGCTCATGAAACATTCATTAAGGCCGTTATGCATAGACGGACCAAACATGGTAATAGGCTTCGCCCCTGACGGCACATGCTTCATGGTTCAGGATTCAAAGAAACTGAGGCCGGGTGTTGTGGGCGGCGTAAAAGGCAAATATGCATTGATGTCAGAGGAGTGCGGCGTTGACAAGGCAGTTCCGAAAAGAGACAGGAGCAAAGACATATTCCCCATGAAATACGACATGGTAATTGTCTCGCCCGATGCACAGGAGGTTAAGGTATGGAACCAGCTTCAGGGATAAGATTAGACCACAATCACAAACTCTCGCTAAGGGAGTTTCCATATATCATCCGCTGGAGGGAAGACAGGTGCAAGAGGTGCGGAAAATGCACCTCAGTATGTCCTGTAAAGGCCATTGAGCCGACAGTAAAAGTCCAGAGGGTTGTGAAATCCGAAGGCCCTGTTCCAACGCCCGCAGCAGTCAGGAGCATCACCCATGTTGTTGAACAGGTTACAGACATGGAGCGTTATTGCACCGGCTGCGGCACATGCACATTGGTATGTCCAAACGAGGCGATTGAGCCTGAATTCAATCCCCAGCACAAATTCCTCCATTACAAAAACAAGGGAGGAGACGGATACAAGAGGGGCGGAAGGAGAAACGACCCATCCATATCAACCCTCGACAGGCTGAAATTTACAAGAATATCCATGCTCACAGACCCTGCGCTGGATGCAGGAAGACACGAATTCCGTGTAAGGTCTCTAATCGGAAGGATTTTGCCTCCCGAAGAACTGCCATTAAAAATGGTAAACGGCAAATTGGTTGTTGATAAAGAGAGCAGGTTTATCCCGCCTGTCCGTGAGATATTCCCTATTATGATAGGAAGCATGTCAATCGGAGCGCTCTCTCCTCCGATGTGGGAAGGGCTTGCAATGGGTGTGGCCTATCTCAATGAGGTAGAGGGATTGCCTGTTGTAATGGCTTCAGGCGAGGGAGGAATGCCGCCGGGGCTTTTAAGATCAAAGTATCTGAAGTATTTCATAATCCAGATCGCATCAGGTTATTTCGGATGGGATGAGATAATACATTCACTGCCACACATGGTTGAAGACCCTGCAGCTATAGAGATCAAGTACGGTCAGGGTGCAAAGCCGGGCGACGGCGGGTTGTTGATGGCGCAGAAGGTTCTCAAGCTCATTGCAAAAATCAGAGGCGTGCCTCAGTTCGTTGACCTTGCATCGCCTCCAACACACCAGACAAAGTACTCCATAGAAGAAGCGGTTGCAAAGATGATCCAGTCCATGTCCATGGCATGGGGGTTCAGGGTGCCTGTTTATCCGAAGATCTCAGGCACTAAAACAGCACGGGCTGTATTAAACAATCTTGCGAGAAACCCATATGCAGCAGCCCTCAGCATAGACGGTGAAGACGGCGGAACAGGCGCTGCATACAATGTGTCCATGGACAAGATGGGCCATCCCATAGCTTCAAACTTGAGGGAGTGTTATCTCGACCTTGTAAGACAGGGCAAGCAGAATGAGCTTCCATTGATAGCAGCAGGAGGAATCGGAAAAAAAGGCAATCTTGCAGCAAATGCCGCAGCGCTCATAATGCTCGGCGCATCTGCAGTTGCCATAGGCAAATACATAATGCAGGCAACAGCAGACTGTTTTGGAGACGAATACAACCGCTGCAACCTATGCAATACAGGCAAATGCCCGAGGGGCATAACAACACAGGATCCGAAACTTTACAGAAGGCTTGACTCAGACAGGGTTGCAGAGCGTGTAGTAGAGGTCTTCAAGGCGGCAGATGTGGAATTAAGAAAGATATTCGCGCCGATGGGAAGGAGTACAGAGCTCCCCATAGGCATGTCTGACGGATTAAGCATAGATGACCAGGCAATGGCAGAGAGGTTGGGAATAAGTTATGCGTGCTAAGAAAAAGAAGGCAGAACTCAGAAAACAGGAAACAGACAATAAAGTCGTAACCATATACGGCAATGTAAAAGGCAATAGAGTTCCATCCCGCATCCTCGAAGAACAGATACAGCAAGCTGTTCAGGAAAAAGCAAGAGAGCTTCACATAATCGCAGACGGACAGCACGGCATCGGAGGACGCATCTGGCCAAGAGGCGAGACTGTAAAGATAGTTGTGGAAGGCCCTGTTGGCCAGCGCCTCGGAAGCATGGGAATGTCAGGCACAGAGATAATCGTCAAAAACAGTGTTTCTGATGATGTGGGCTGGCTTAACTGCGGTGCACAGATAACCGTCCTCGGCGATGTAACCAACGGCGCATGGAATGCCGCTGCACAGGGAATCCTCTATGTTCAGGGAAGCGGCGGCGCTCGGTGCGACACCATGACAAAACAGAATCCGAGATTCGAGCCTCCACAGTCATGGTATTTCAGGGATGTAGGCGATTCCTTTGCAGAATTTAAGGCAGGAGGAATCGCAGTCGTCTGCGGCGTAAATCCAAGAAATCCGAAAAATATCCTCGGCTACCGTCCATGCGTAGGAATGGTTGGCGGAACAATATATTTCAGGGGTCAGATTCAGGGTTACAGCGAAAAGGATGTAAAGCTCCTCGACTTAACTCCTCAAGACTGGGAATGGCTTAAAGCAAATATGAAACCATTCCTTGATGCAATCGACAGGGCATCATACTATGACGAACTTACCAGTTCGGCTGATGACTGGAAGAAGCTCATGGCATATACGCCTCAGGAAAAGAGGGCAAGGAAATGGTTCAAGATGTCTGCCTCAGAATTCAGAAAAAACATGTGGGAAAAGGAGGTAGGACAGGGCGGCATATTTGCTGAATACTTAGACCACGATCTCACATTACTTCCATATATAACAACAGGCAACGACAGAAGGAATAAACCAATATGGGCAAATGAAAAATATGCGCCACCGTGTGCTTATGCTTGCCCAACACATATACCTTCTCACAAAAGGGCTTCTTTAATCAGACAGGGCAAACTCAATGAGGCACTCGAATTGGTATTGCAATATAGTCCTCTGCCTGCAACGGTTTGCGGAGAGATATGCCCGAACCTCTGCATGCAGGCGTGTACGAGGGCGCATCTTGATAAGCCTCTTGATATAGACAGGATGGGCAGCCTTGCACTTGATTTGCCTGCCCCAAAAAAGGCTGAGCCGACAGGACACAGGATAGCAGTCATCGGTGGAGGCCCTGCAGGAATGAGCGCAGCATGGCAGCTTGCATTGAAAGGACATACCGTTGACCTTTATGAGTCATCAGATAAGCTTGGCGGAAAGATAGAGCAGTGCATTCCAAGGGAGAGGCTCCCACACCAGATACTCGAAAAAGAGATTTCGAGGTTTAAAGAGCTTGGAATCAATGCCCATCTGAATACAAAAGTAGATAAAGGCACATTCGATGAAATATACAAAGACCACGAGGTGGTTATCCTTGCCATAGGAGCGCACCAGCCGAGGAAGATTGCATTCCCCGGCTCGGAAGATATAGTCTCTGCATATGATTTTCTCAAAGATATAAATATGGGCAAACATCCGGATCTGAAAGGCAAAAAGGTCGTTGTCATAGGCGCTGGAAATGTGGGAATGGATGTCTGCTCAGAGGCATTCAATTATGGCGCCGAATCGGTTACAGCCATCGACATCCAGAAACCTGCGGCATTCGGAGTGGAGATGGAAATTGCAAAGGCAAAGGGAACACAGATCGTATGGCCTAAACTGACCGAGAGATACGACAAAAATGAGAGAAAGCTCTACTTCAAAGACGGCTCATCCATGGATGCAGACTTTGTGGTAATGTCCATAGGTGATGTGCCTCAGATTGATTTCCTGCCTCCGGGCATACACGCAGAAAGGGGCTGGATTACTATTAATGAAAATTACCAGACCTCTGATGTAAAGGTATATGCAATAGGAGACGCAACAGGGCTCGGACTCATAACGCACGCCATTGGTCACGGCAGGGTAGCGGCAGAGAATATCCATTATCTGATTTCCCATGCACCGCGCCATCCCGAAATAAAGCAGGTCATTCCTTACGAGAGGATCAGGACAGAATACTATGATGTCTGCCGCGGCGATTTCCCTATAGAGCAGGAGGCTAACAGGTGCATGTCATGCGCCACATGCCGCGACTGTCATATGTGCGAGGCAACATGTTACTGGGGCGCAATAAGCAGGGTCGAGCATAAAGACGGCTCATACGAATATGTCGTGGATGAAGAAAAGTGCATAGGCTGCGGCTTCTGCGCAGGCATCTGTCCATGCGGCGTCTGGGAGATGGTAGAAAACATATAACAATGAAATCCCTTAAAAGAGCGGTTGGCCAAAAATGCTGACCGCTCTTTTTTGTTTATGGTATTATATAGTTTTCGGGGCGTAGCGCAGCCTGGTAGCGCACACGGTTCGGGACCGTGGTGTCGGAGGTTCAAATCCTCTCGCCCCGATATTTATTTTTTTGAAAGCATATGCCGAACTTTATCAAAAGACTTATTGCCAGCAACAGGGAGTTTATCCTGAACGAGGTTGTAGAAGTCAAAGGACTTATGCAGCTTCTGATGAAACACCAGAATACAGGACAGAACTGGACTCGTGAGGAAAAAAAGGAAATCAAAACACATCTCAAAAACATATCCAGGATAGTTCCTGCCGTGATTATTTTCTTACTTCCAGGAGGCTCATTGCTTCTTCCCTTCCTCGCAGAGGTGCTTGATAGGAGAAAAGAGAGAAGGATATAAAATGCAGCAAAAAATAATATCGGTCATAGGCGCAGGCGATGCAGATGAGACGACTTTGAAAATTGCTGAAGAGGCAGGAAAGCTCATAGCAAAGAGAAGTGCTATTTTAATCTGTGGAGGTCTCGGCGGAGTGATGGAAGCTGCTGCAAAGGGTGCAAAATCAGAAGGCGGAATAACCGTGGGAATACTGCCACAGAGCCATAGAGAAGACGCCAATCCTTACATTGACATTCCCGTTGCTACTGGATTTGGAGAAGGAAGAAATGTTATCATAATCCGTTCAGCAGATGCCTTGATTGCTGTTGGCGGAGAATACGGAACGCTTTCAGAAATAGCCCTCGGATTGAAAACAGGCAAGCCGGTCATAGGCATAAACACATGGGACATAAAGGGCATCATAAAAGCGGACAATGCTGAAGACGCAATAAATAAGGTTTTTGAGATTTTAACTCTTAACTCATAACTCTGAACTCTTAACTATTTTATCGCCCCCTTAGCTCAGTAGGATAGAGCACAGGTTTCCTAAACCTGGTGCCGCAGGTTCGACTCCTGCAGGGGGCACTTTAAATTTCAATAGACTTAAGTTTCATCTACAACGTTAAAGCTCTCTTGAAACCTTTGATTAAACACATTCTGGTCATCGTGCTTCCAGAGCCAATCAAAGTAATCATTCATGGCTTCATAAAAAAACGACCCTCTATTGAATACAAAAATGGGGACTCTACCGCCGACAGCCGGGTCATTATCAGTAAAATTAGAAGGGAATTTTAACTTAAAACCATTTCCAGCCATATGATAGGGTTCTATGAACATTTCTTCATCCGTTATAACAAACCATGCCTGAGGTATGAAATTGTAGAATTTTACCGTAATGAACCATCTGGGTTGTGATTCCCTGTTATTTTCTCTTATGCTTCCTTCCCTCTGCCAGCTTTTTGCAAGGCTGCTTTTACCCCTCAGGACATTTTCAACATCCCTTTGAACGCATAAAGGATCATCGGGGTTTTCTATTGCGCACCTAACTACGGCCCCATATCCCTGGGGCTCGGCCAGCATGACTTTTACGTTGAACTCTTCATTATCCTTGGCCTTTTGCAAAAAGACATCATAGAATTTCCCCTCTGTTGTCTGGCTTAAAAATTCCCTTCCGGAAATGCAAAATATTTTGACATTCTTTGTTTTGATTAAGGAGCTCTTAATACGGGAATCGGTTATCTCGTTCTGCTGTTTATTCGTTATCGGGTCCTTATAACGGTCTCTCCGTGGAGGGAGAATGCCGATCAGTCCATTGTATTCCGCCTTTTTCAGAAGATCAAAACGTGTATTTAATTGCTGCCTTATAGTGTTCTGGGCCTCTTCATTGTATTTTCTAAAAAGCTCCTCCACCTTATCACTCGCCTGATGGGTAAATTCAACCAGGAGCATCCTTTCGATTATTGTGGCTGTATAGAATGTCACTGCTGCAGCAAAACATAGGGTGGAGATGATCTCGTGGTATGGAAGCTCAAAAACAGTAAAGGAAATCCCCATTATAAGACAGAAAGTGCCAATTACTATAAAAAACCATATTATTTTCCTTTCCATGTTCACCTCCCCAGTGATTATATAGAAATTATATCAAATCATATCTGTCCAAAATAGCTTTCAATAACAGCCAAACTTAAGGGATATGGGAGGTACAGACCAATCTCGGAAACGCATACAGGAGCCTCGCAAAATTCAGGGATGAGGCGGATAGTATCATAAAGGCTAATAGAGGAGGTATTTCCCTCTCAATTTGAGGAACTGCTCAAGGGAATTCTGCCAGCTTAGCACAATGGTCTGTGGATCATAGCCGTCTTTGATGGCCTGAAGGATATTCCGTGCACCGATGAGCCCAATGGTCTTGTCGATCTGGAAATCACCCGGATAGAGTTTATAAAGGGCGCTGACTATTTCGATCCCCAAGGCTGTGGAGTCCAGTGCCTGTCTGTCAATGAGAATAATCCTGACACCGTGGCACACGCGATTTTTGTAGATACTGCTGCCTGGTGTGAAATCCACAGGCTTAAACTGTACACCTTTGATTCCTCTGCTGCTCAAATATTCTGCAAACTCTCTTGCATTAATCCATGTAGATCCTAAAATCTCGAATGGGGTGTCGGTCCCTCTCCCCACGCTCACATTTGCTCCTTCCACCAGCGCTACTCCCGGATAAAGGACAGCCTGAGCGATGCTCCGCAAATTGGGAGATGGGTTTACCCATTTCAGCCCGGTATCATCATACCAGTCGGTGCGGTTGTAGCCGCGCATTTTTATGACACGGAGGTTTGCGCCGATGTTATTTTCTCTATTAAACATTTCTGCAAGCTCGCCCACTGTCATGCCGTGCCTTACAGGCAAAGGAAAATAACCTGTAAAAGATCTCAGGTCTGCGTCCATTACAGGCCCCTGAACAAGCGAGGCATTGATAGGATTCGGACGGTCGAGGACATAAAATGCAATCCCCTTCTTTGCAGCAGCCTCCATTGCATATCCCATCGTGGTGATGTAAGTATAAAAACGGACTCCTGCATCCTGCATATCAAAGACGAGCGCATCAAGACCGTCAAGCATCTTCTCTGCAGGCCTCCTGACATCACCGTAGAGGCTGAAAACAGGCAGGCCTGTAATCGGCTCTGCAATCGAAGGAACTTTCTCATCAGCTTTACCAGACAATCCATGCTCGGGGCTGAAGATGGCTGTCAGCTTTACGCCCGGCGCTTTGTAGAGAAGCTCGATATTGCGCCTGCCTTTTGAGTCAAGGCCTGAGTGGTTGGTAATCAGTCCGACCCGCAATCCAGAGAGCGATGAAAATTTTTCTGCATCAAGGACATCGATTCCGGTCATTACCCTTGCATCTATCTTCTGCACCTTATAGTTTTTCATTCTGTCATAGTAGCCTGCAAGCGATGGACGATTTGAGACAACTTGCTCTGCAGAAACATGGCCTATCGCATCAGAAATCGTTTTTTTGATTTGAGCCCTCAATTCTTTGATATCGCCCTTACCGTTGGGATGTACCCGATTGGTCAGGACAATGGCATATATTTTTGATACAGGGTCTATCCATATAGAAGTTCCTGTAAAACCGAGATGGCCGTAAGAGCCGACAGGGAACAACTCATTGCGGTTAGAGGCAAGCGGCGCTTCGATGTCCCATCCAAATCCCCTGAATCTCCTGCCCGGCGGCGACTGGGGTATTGTCATCCTTTCTACGGTGGACGGCTTGAGAATTCTAATATTATCAATGCTTCCGCCGTTCAAAAGCATTCTGGCAAAAATAGAAAGATCATCCGCGGTGGAGAAAAGCCCTGCATGGCCTGCCACGCCTCCCATTTTATAACATGTAGGGTCGTGTGCCTCTCCATGCAGCATCCTGCCTTCATTATACTCGGTAGGCGCAATGCGGTAGCGCAATGCAACAGAAGGCTTAAAGCCTGTGTCTTTCATTCCGAGGGGCTTAAAGATATTTTTTGCGCAATACACATCAAGAGGCTGCCCTGTAACCCTTTGGACAATCTCTCCGAGGATTTCAAAATTTATGTCGCTGTAAATGAAATGCGTATCCGGCTGGAATAAAGGCTTCTCTCTAAGAATCATCTTCATTGCTGTCTTGTATCCCGACCACTTCGGCTTCAGTTTGAGGTCTGCCCTCAGTCCAGAATAGTGCGTAAGGAGATGCCTGACAGTGATATTTTTTTTGCCTTTTGCCTTAAATGCAGGCCAATATTTATAGACAGGTGCATCAAGTTGGAGTTTTCCTTTTTCCGCCAGTTGCATTACGGCAGTTGTAGTTGCAACCACCTTGGTAAGTGAAGCCACATCAAAGATTGTATCTTCTGCCATTGGCAATTTTTCTGGTTCAACAGAACGGCAGCCAAAGGCCTTGCAGTAGACAACCCTTTCAGAAGTCCCTATCAGCACTACAGCTCCGTGGATATTGCCCGAGTTTATTTCTCTTTCAACAATATCCTGAATAGAAGATAGCTTGTCTTCAAGCAATCCAGAAGTATAGCCTGGAGAAGCATGGGACAAGGATGTGGTTGAGATTAATGCAAGAAGAAATGAAGTTACTAAAGCTATTACAGTCTTAACTCGAGCCATTCGATCTTGCCCTGTCCTTGGAAAGTGTAGATTTCTTCTTTAGTCCATCAGGGGAATAAACATTTCTTGGATTCCAGAGCATCCATCCGTTAGAGCCGAACTCCTCTGCAGCCTTTATCTGGTCTCTTATCTCCTGAGCTGTAAACTGTCTCTTGTCAAATGCGTAGTCTCTGAATGCCTGCAGCCACGGCCTGAACCTGACAGATGGAATCTGTGCCCGTTCCTGCGATCTTTTCAGAGAGAGGGAGATTATCTTATACGGATTTGCAACAGGATTTCTGTAGCCCGGTATCCCGAACTGAAAACCGGAAGGATAAAGCATCAGAGAGATATAATCAACGCATGACACGAGGCTCTCGATCTTCTGCCCTATCTGCGTATCGTTAATATTCCAAGCCACATAACCGAAAATGTCTGCGGCAAGAAAGACATTGTAAGGTGCAAGCCTTTTTCTTGCCTCCATGAGAAATCCTGTAATAGTTCTAATCCTGTTCTCCTCGTTATTAGGCATCGAGAATTTAAGCCCTGTTCTATCGGGGAACCGCACATAGTCAAACTGTATCTCGTCAAACCCGTTCTGGGCAGCCTCAACTGCTATATCTATATTGTAATCCCATGCCTCTTTCCTGAAAGGGTCGACCCAGATAAGGTTCTCTCTGTCTCTCCATACAGCTCCATCCTGAGCCCTTACTGTCAGATCAGGTCTTGCAGTACCGAGGGCATCGTCTTTAAACACCACAATCCTTGCAATGGTATATATCCCTCTTTCTTTCAGAGACTTTATCAAGCCTTTTATGTCTTTTACGATTACGAGTTTCTGCGCTCCTATCCCGGATGCAAGAGGTATCGAGCTCTTATAGGTTATCATTCCCCTGTCACCCTTCACATCTATGACAAGCGCATTGAGTTCGGTCTCGTCGATGAGCCTGAGCGCAGATTCACGCAGCGTCCTGTCACCTATGCCATAAAATGTGAGATATAATGCCTTTGGCGTAAAGGGCTTCAGCCTTATCTCAAGAGATGCTGAAAACAAAGAGGATACGACAGGCTGCTCGGCCCTCATGTATCCATACGCCCTCACCGTTACTTTGTTGCCGGTGCTTTTAAGGGTAAATCTGCCGCTTTCATCAGTCCTGACAACCTCGCTGTTCAAGGCAACAAATGCCCCGCTTACAGGCTTCTGCGTAACCGAATCGATTACCCTGCCTGTAACATATCCCATTGCATAAGCTGGCGCTAACAAAAAGAGTACTGCAAATAGACCGATTATGAACCTTCTGCCTTTTCTGCTCATTTCACTTTCACCTCAATTAGAAATATATCCGTTTATTATACCTTCAAAAACCTTCCCTCTATCCGTATTCGTCATAAGATACCTCGGAAGCATCATTATATTGTCCGAAGCGCTTGCATGATGCCGTTCTATGGTGAATGCCGCAACATATCCTGCCTCGGCAGCTTTAGTAGCAAGATAGTCGTCATAAATCCCAAAGGGCCATGCGAGCATGTCTATCTTAGTTCCAAGCTCTCTCTCAAGTCTTTCCTTTGATTTTTTAAGCTGCATTTGCACAAGTTTTTCATACTCGGCAGGAGAGAGCCTTTTCTTGTCCTTCTTAAAGTTGGGGTGCCAGTAAGTATGTGATTGAAACTCAAAAAGGCCTGTCTTCTTCAGTTCCTTTATCTGTTCCCATGTCATGGCGTATGAGGCATTGGATATGGCAGAAGGATACAGAAAAAGAGTTACAGGGATGCGGTATTTCTTTATCAGTGGAAGCATGTCTGTGGGGAGTTTTCTTTTTTATTCCCCGATCCCCCCTCTGCCTGAGGCAGCCATATCAGTAGAAGGATAAGTATAAGTAAATTCAAAAATTTTTTTCTCATAGGATAACCATTTACCATATATACACAGATTGTAAAATATTTAATTTTTTATCGGAGAATAATCCATCACCTGAAGTTCATTTGCATCTAATCGGCAACATACTGACAGCAAACTGGTTAATAATGGTAATATAGATGCTGAAAGGCCGGAGTAAGACTGGTTGTATAGAATATGCAGAAGGCTATCGAAAACGAGCTCTCTAAAAATAATAGCTATGCCACAATAAAAGAATGGCAACCAATTTTCTTGGGCAATATAAAACGGCTGCCCTATCCTTCAAATCTGATACTGGATATACATTCTTATTGCAATACCTCTTGCAAAATGTGCCCTTATTCTTATCTATCAAAACAATTGACTATGGGAATGATGGAGGAAAGTCTTTTTAAAAAGATCATCGATGAATTCTCTTTGATTGCTAAAAACCATACCGTACGGGGACATGTTTTGTTCTGCAATATGGGAGAACTCTTTATAGACCCTGATATCTTCTATAAGATATCATATATTCTTAACGCAGGACTGAAACTAATCATACAGACCAATGCATCATTATTAACGCCAGAACGCACGGACAAGCTAATCACATCAGGCTACAAAGGGCCGATTTATATAAGCTGCCACGGAATCACTCCGAGCGTGTATAAAAGCGTAATGGGGATGGATATCAACAATGTACTCAGAAACATCGATTATCTAACAGAACATTATCCAAAAGACCTTATTCAAATACGGGCTATCCCTTATAACTGGCCTGTTGGAGAAGCAATCAAGGTCAAACGATACTGGAGAGGAAAAGGCATATCAGTAAAGATCTTTCTGCCGAACTCGCGGACAGGTTTGGTCCCTGACTGCTCTTCTTGGAATTTAAAGTATCCGGGCGACAGACTCACTGGCTGCAAGAAAACTCTGCCATTAAGAGATATTGTGATAAGTTTCAATGGAGATGCTGTCCTGTGTTGTGAGGACATGGGCAGAAGGGTTGTCTTGGGCAATTTAAAAGAGCACTCAATACAAGGGGTCTGGAATTCTGAAAAAGCCAAAGATATCCTGGAGAAGATTTTCATGAGAAAACCGAGCGAACGAGACTTTATATGCAAGTCATGCGAATTTGGGACTTCAACACGCCTCAGGAAGATTATCAAGACAATCGACAATGAGTGGCACCGGTTCCTGAAATGTCATGTATAGGTCACATTGCAGATTAAGCTAAACTGCCTCCACTGCCTTCAGCTCAGGAATAGCCTTTTTTAATTCTGCCTCGATGCCGCCTTTCAATGTCATTATGGACATGGGGCATGTGCCGCAAGCGCCAACGAGTTTAACCTTCACGATGTTATCATCTGTTATATCCACAAGCTCCACATCTCCGCCGTCCCTCCTGAGATATGGACTTACCCTGTTTATCACCTCTTCAACCTTTGTCCTGTCAAGCATAACAAACCTCCCTTAATAGTTTTATACTTATATTTTAAAATAAATACACAAAATATAAATGATTTTAATCATATCAGACGAACTATTTAAAGTATAATATGTGTATAAACACTATTTGGGGAGGTGTTATGCTTGTCCCATTGTTGATTGCCGTTCATGTCCTCGGAGTGGTCATATGGATAGGAGGGGTTGCCTTTGTAACCGTGATAGTTTTTCCCATGATTATGAGGATGGAGGGATCTCTTGAAAAGGTATTATTCTTCCAGGGTACAGAGCATCGATTTGCAAAGATCGCAAAGCTGTGTGTGATTATTGTGGGAATCACGGGGGCACTGCTATTACAATTAACAGGCGAATGGAGCCTGTTGTTTAAAAGGGCGGGCATTGGCCCAACCCTTATGCTCATTGTTTGGATATTTTATGTCCTTGTGCTGCTCTTTGAAGGCAAGTTGTTCAGAATTATCTTTCGTGGAGAGGCCCAGCAGGATACAGCGAAGATTTTTTTCAGGCTCACAGTATTTCACTGGGTAGTTTTAGGCTTAAGCCTTCTGGCAATTGGAGTCGGGGTGCTGGCCGGTCATGGTGGAATATAAAAACATGCAAAAAAGTTTATAATTTATTTATGAAGCGTTTTGTTTTTGTGTCTTTGATATTCTCCACAATCTTTCTCTTTGGCCTCCTTCTTGGCTGCGCCCATGTGGTGTCTAAGGAGTTAAGGGATATGGCTGACAAGGGAATAGCGCCTATGGATATCATGAAAGACCCTGATGCATATAGAGGAAGGCTTGTTATTATCGGAGGCCTTATTGCAAGCTCGATAAATACGCCGGAAGGAACATATATAGAAGTAGTTCAGAAGCCGTTGGACTATCGCGGGAGGCCTGAGGATACAGATATATCCCACGGCAGGTTTATCATTTTGTATGAAGGCTATCTTGACACTGCCATCTACTCCCATGGCAGGGAGGTGACTGTAGCAGGGGAAGTTATAGGCAAAATGATACGCCCCCTCGGACAGATACAGTATCCATATCTATTATTAAAGAGCAAGGAACTCCACCTGTTTGAGCCCAGTTATGGGGTGCCGATAAGATTTGGGATAGGGATATGGAAGACCTTCTGACATTAGTGATATAATTCTACATGCCTGATGAAACAAAGACTTCTGTTCTGGACTATCCGTCCACATTTGTAATAGAGCCATGGAATGTCATCCTCTTGAATGATGACTGGCACACCTTTGATGAGGTGATCCTGCAGCTCATTAAGGCCATAAGGTGCAATGCTCAAAAGGCATCTGAGATTGCATTGGAGGTTCATAACACAGGAGAAGCAATATGCTATACAGGCCCGAAGGAGCGTTGTGAGCATGTGGCGTCCATCCTTGAAGAGATAGACCTTGGGGTCAGAATAGAGAGAACGGTTTAGGATATATGATTAAAATTCAATAAACGGAGACGAGCATGAGTAAATTTAGAATTATCCTCTTAGCATGTTTGGTTTTTGTTTTGATTGCTGCCATTGCTGAAGGAGCAGATATCATGGTTTATTTCAACAGAGGCAATACCTATTTCAATGACGGCAAATACGAAAAGGCTATCAGGGAATACAATATGGTCATTTCCGAAGACCAGAATTTTATCGATGCCTATTACAACCGCGGCCTTGCCTATTACAGGAAAGGAGATTATGAAGAGGCTATTTCGGACTTCAATAAGGTCATAGCCAATAATCAGAAGGATGCCGAAATCTATCACCTCCGTGCCCTTGCCCACTATAAGAGAGGGCAGTACAACAAGACCATCCATGACGAGACCAAGGCTGTATCGATAAATCCTAATTTTGCAGACGCCTACCATAATCGAGGAGTTGCTTATGCCAAGGGGGGACAGCATGACGAGGCTATCGAGGATTATAACAAGGCTATCTCTATCAGACAGAACTACAGCGAGGCCTATTTCTCCCGCGGCGTTGCATATACGAGAAAGGCTGCCTCTGACTTTAAAAAGGCCTGCGAGATGGGAATCCAGCACGCGTGTGACAACCTGAAGCAGCTTTCTGAATAACATACAAAGGGAGGTTATATGAGATTTTTCAGGACAGGACTTGCATTGATTTTAATCCTTTTAATTGCTCTCTCTGCGCATGCAGAGACGAAATACAAGAAATTCAAAAAAGAGGAGATAAAAAAAATGGCTGAAACAAGGGCTATTATCGAGACAAAATTCGGGAGTATGGAAATCAGGTTTTTCCCTGATATTGCACCTAACCATGTGAATAATTTCATCGAGCTTGCTAAAAAAGGGTTTTATGACGGCACAACATTCCATCGTGTAATTCCGGGGTTCATGATTCAGGGAGGAGACCCGAATTCAAAAGACCCTGACAAGTCAAAACACGGCATGGGAGGGCCGGGATATGCAATCAAGGCTGAGTTTAATGAAAAACCGCATAAAAGGGGAGTACTCTCAATGGCAAGGGCTGCGCATCCAGACAGTGCAGGCTCTCAGTTTTTCATCTGCGTGGCAGACTCTTTTTTCCTCGACAGGCAATACACTGTATTCGGCGAGGTTGTTTCCGGAATGGAAGCGGCAGACAAAATAGTGAGCCAGCAGAGGGACAGAATGGATAACCCAATTGAGAGAATCGAGATGAAGGTTAAGATTGTAGATAAATAAGATGGGATTAACCCTTACTTTGCCTGTGTCTTTATGACCTGAGGAGTACAGTTTTTTGGATCCTTAGACGATATAACAGCAATCGTTCCATCCGAGGCCATAATCAGTATTGCCTGCTTTTCGCGCTCTGTTATAACCTTATTGATAGTGACAGCGCCGGGGTTTGGAGGCTCATACAAAACTCTTGTCTTGAGCGTCTCTCCTTCGAGCCAAGCCATCATAACAGAGCCCTTCTGGTTGACAAGATCGTTCACGCTAAAAACTGCAGTATCGGCAATAAAATACATCTGGGAATTAATAGTCAGCTTCTCATTATCGGTCTTGTATTTCACTCTCATCATCAATTTCTTTTGATCCATGATTATTCTCCTCCCTCTATGACCTTTTCTGCTATCTCTTTATCCCCTGCCCTTACCAAGACTTTGATCTCACCGATTTTGCCAACATTTACAGGATATGGGCCAACCTTTGATGACCTCAAAACTACAGATATTCCTCCGCTTTCCAGCAGGTCTTTAATCATCTCTGCCTCAAGAGGGTCATAAGTAACAAATACCACGACCCAGTCATCCCTCATTTGCCTTTTACCTTCTCCCAGTCCTTTAAAAACTTCTCTATTCCGATATCCGTCAACGGATGCCTGATAAGCTGTGTAATTACGCTGTACGGTATAGTAGCAATATCTGCTCCCATCTTCGCTGCCTCAACAACATGGAGCGGATTCCTTATGCTTGCCACTATCACCTCTGTATCAAAAAAATAATTCTCATAAATATCCTGAATATCCCTTACAAGCTCCATGCCTATGTGGCTTATGTCATCAAGTCTTCCGACAAAGGGGCTTACATATGTGGCTCCTGCCTTTGCTGCGAGCAATGCCTGGCTTGCCGAGAATATAAGCGTAACATTTGTCTTTATGCCTTCTGATGAGAGCCTTTTTACAGCCCTCAGACCGTCTTCTGTCATTGGTATCTTGACCACGATGTTTTCGTGTATCTTTGAGATCTCTTCCGCTTCCTTGACCATCCCGTCAGCCTTCAGGCTCACAGCCTCTGCGCTGATTGGGCCGTCAACGATGCTGCATATCTCCTTCAAAAGACCGATGGGTTCCATTTTCTCCTTTGATATCAGGGACGGATTTGTTGTTACCCCATCGATTACGCCGATCTCCCACGCCTTTTTAATTTCCTCAATATTTGCAGTGTCAATGAAGAATTTCATTTTTCTTCCTCCAATGGTAATAAAATATATTCTTCTCCATCTCTTGCGACCTTAAATCCAAACTCATTGATGGTATCTGTCAGCGGCCTTCCAAGTATTAAGTCCATTGCATTCCGGGGAATATTAAATTTTTCCTCAAGGAATGGGCGGACATATGTATCATACTGAAGCATGTCCATTATCTCTTCGACAGCATCCCCATTTCCTTCTGCAAGCCTTTCGAACGCATCAGAGAGTTTTTTATATGAGCACTTCACCTCATGATTTTCAATTATGCCCATAACAACATCAACAGAGCCGAATATATCGCTCCTTTTTAAAGCCCCTTCTTCCAAGCCTTTCATAAGATTAACAGGATCCCAGCATTTGTATGCCCTGCATTGAGAGGGTCTGTTTTCGTATATCCTGCATCCTTCGCCTTCATTGTAAAAAACGCATACTGCTGCTCCCTCTTTATCCCTGATCTTTATAAGCTCGACAAAGGACTCGTATATACTCCCGTCTCCTTTAGATCTGACTCGCTCCCCATCCCTTATCGTGTATGTATTTTCATAGGACAGAACACCTGATACGAAAAGTGTCATGTCTTCCCTCATTAATGATGGGCTGCTCTCGCTACAACATTTGCCGCAGCGTACACAGCTCGTCTTTTTATTAAGCCTCATCTTCTGCGGCTTGTCCCCTTTTTCAAATCCCTGCGGCGTGAGAATTTGCAGTTTATCTTTCATCTTCATCTCCTTTAATTGTAGGATTTGTGTCTTGTAAATTCATTTATAATCTCTGCTATATGCTTTACCGGTCTGTCCTTAATCTTGCTCCTGAGCTGGAGGATACAGTTCGGGCATGATGTGACAATCATATCTGCTTTTTTATAATCCTCTATTCTTTTCTCAAGAATGCCTTCTGAAAGCTCCTGATATAATAACCTAAATGTGCCTCCAAATCCACAGCATCCCCTCTCCGAATCGATCAGATTAAATCCCATTGATTTCAATATCTGCCTTGGCTCAGCACTGACATTCAGACTATAAATGGAATGGCATGGGTCGTGATAGATTATTTTTAAGGCTGAAGGCTGAGGGCTAAAGGCTAAAGGCTGAAATTTGCTGAAAAATTGCGATATTTCCATAGCATTGGCTATTCCGTCGCCCACAAGATTTCTATACTCATTTTTTATAAAATGCACACAGGTTGGACAGGTGCCAATTACAGCCTCCACATTCAGCCTCTTAAATACAGTCATGTTCTTCTCTGCCATTTCAACAGCATCGTCTTTCAGCCCGAGCCCCATCAGAGGTGCGCCGCAGCAGACCTCTCCCTTGGGAAGAATGACATCATAATTCATTGCATTAAGACTGTCTATCAACGACCTTCCTATACCGGGATAGATAAAGTTAATACTGCAGCCTGTAAATACAGCAATCCTTCCCTTCGACTTCGCTGCCTTGAAGATAGACATGTCGTCCCTAAGCGCAGATGAGGGGAAACTTATGTCCATTTCTTTTATTGCCTTAAATGGACGGATACTGAAAACAGGAAGCATCTCATTTATACTCTCAAGGAATTTTAACGCCTTAAAGGTCTTTTGTGCCTTTTTAAGCCCTAATCTTACGCTGAAATTTAGAAGCTTCCTCTTTTTATTGAATTCTTTAAGGTTCTTTCTGCCTTCGTATATTGCATCAGTTACATTAATCCCGAGCGGGCACAGTCTGTTGCATGCACCGCATAGTATGCAGCTGAATATCCTATCATCCAATTTTATGGATGGCTCGAGTTCGCCTTCATAAAATTTCTCTAAGAGGATAACCCTCCCCCTTGCGCTCATACCTTCAGTTACATCTTCGATATAAGTAGGACATACAGCCTTGCAGCTTCCACACCGGACACAAGGGAGCGATGAGTTATGAATTGAGTTTTCCACTTCTGAATCCTTCAAGGTCTATGGTGACATATTTAAATCCAATTTTTTTAAGCTCATTTGTAATAGACTCTCTCAATTCTTTATTGAACAATCTGTCAATCTCTTCAGCCTTAAGCTCTATCCTTGCCGTGTCATTGTGATTTCTGACCCTTAATTCACCAAAGCCGAGACCTTTCAGGAATTCCTCGGACATCTCGACTCTTTTCAGTGCATCCCTTGTAATCGCCTCTCCATACGGAAATCTTGAGGAGAGACATGGGGATGCAGGTTTTGACCATGTTGGAAGTCCCATAGCCTTTGAGAGTTTCCTGATTTCGTCTTTTGACAATCCTGCCTCAACAAGAGGACTCCTCACACTGTGTTTTAGTGCTGCCTGTCTTCCTGGCCTCCAGTCTGAAAGGTCGTCAGAATTGCTTCCGTCGATAACATATTTATAGCCTTCTGCTTTGGCTATGTTTAAAAGTTTAGAGAAAAGCTCATCCTTGCAGTAAAAACATCTATCTTTAGGATTTCTCACAAAATCAGGATTAGACATTTCATCTGTTTTAATCACCCTGTGGTTTACACCGATAAACTTAGCCATATCTTCAGCAAATCTAAATTCGCTCTCCGGCATGGTCTCTGAATATGCTGTAACGGCAAGGGATTGAATTCCAGACTCTTTTACAGCCTTAAGAATAAATGTGCTGTCAACACCGCCTGAAAAGGCAAGGACAGCAGACTGCATTCCTTTAAGAATGGACAGAAGCCTTTCAAACTTCTCGCTCATAGGACGGTAATTTCATAATTTTCCTGATGGAGGTTTATGTCCTCCTTTACTATTACTTTTATGCCGTAGATATTCTCGACATCTTCAATGCCATTCCTCTCTTCGTCAGAAAGGAGGTCTGCCACCTCAGTATTTGCCTTTATCATGACCGTTGTATTGCGTGGCAGGTTCATCTTTTTAAGCTTCCTGAATATCTCATAAGCCACCGTCCTTGCTGATTTCACAAACCCCTTGCCTTCGCAGTAAGGACATTGCTCGCAAAGCACGCGGCCAAGGCTTTCCCTCACACGCTTTCTTGTCATCTGTATGATGCCGAGCTCGGAGAGATTATAAATGGTATTCTTTGCCCTGTCTTTTTTCATGGCATCGACAAAGGCGCTGAATACCTTCTCCCTGTTTTCCGGTTTTTCCATATCAATAAAGTCTATTATGATAATTCCGCCGAGGTTTCTTAGCCTTATCTGGTAGGCAATCTCTTTAACTGCTTCGAGATTCGTCTTTAAGATTGTATCTTCAAGGCTCTCCTTCCCTACAAACTTTCCTGTATTCACATCGATAACAGTCATCGCCTCTGTCTGGTCAATAACGATATATCCGCCTGATTTAAGCCATACCCTCCTACCGAGCGCCCTCGATATATCGAGCTCTATGCCGAATGCATCGAATATAGGCTCTCTGCCTTCGTATAATTCTATCCTGTCAAGGAGTCTCGGAAAATATGACCTGGCAAATTCCCTTACCCTCTCATACTCTTCAGTAGAGTCTATTACAAGCCTCTCCACATCGTGGCTCATAAAATCCCTCACGCTCCTGAATACCAGATCGAGGTCGCTGTAAATAAGGCACGAAGCAGATACCTTTTCTTTCTTTTTCTGGATATCCTCCCATAGGAGCATCAGAAATTCGAGGTCTTTCTTTATTTCATCGGTGGTGGCATCTTCGCTTGCAGTCCTCACTATCAGACCAAACCCTTTAGGCTTTATTTCAGTAGCAATTGCCTTGAGCCTTGCACGGCTCTCCTCATTCTCGATCCTTCTGGAGATCCCTACATGCTCCACATTCGGCATAAGCACCACATATCTGCCGGGGAGTGTAATGTACGAAGTAACACGCGCTCCCTTTGTCCCAATAGGGTCTTTCGAGACCTGGACAAAGAGCTCCTGACCTTCCTGTATTACTTCCTCTATCGATAACGCCTCTTCCATATGCCCTGCCTCCGGATACAGTTCGAGCTTTTCTGTTTCGGTATCCAAAAAGGCTGTATAATACTCCTCCATCTCTGTCATTATGTCAGCCACATACAAGAAGGCGGCCTTTTCAAGACCGATATCGACAAAGGCAGACTGCATTCCAGGAAGTATCTTTATAATCTTTCCTTTGTATATATTACCTACGAGGCTTGCGCCCCTCTTCCTCTCTATATACAACTCAACAACCTGCCCTCCCTCAAGGAGCGCAACCCTGCTTTCCTCTCTCGCTGCATTAATTACAAGTTCGCTTGTCATAACGGCTCCACCCATTCATTATCCCCTGCCCCTTTTTTTCCATAAAGGGCTGTTCTTGTGATTTCTAATTTATTCATATTCATTCCGAATATCGCCTCGGCAATCTCTCCGATTCTAACCTTAATATTATCTGTATCTCTAAGAATTAATCTGGCTGATGCTTCATTATCAGCTTCAGAAAAAATCACATCCTCTATGCATGGCAATATATCAACATCTCTACCGTCACGCTGAACGACAATTGGGGCACGGGGCGATAGGCTATAGGCGATAGGCAAACCACCTACATCTCCAGTCTCAAACCTATTGCCTATTGCCTTTTGCCAATTGCCTCTTATTAAATACTCGTATCTTTTAATAAAGCTGTTTAAGGATGGGGTATCAGCCGTAATGAGCGCTATCCTATTTATCTTTATCCCTTGTGGCATCGTATCATTTAATTCCCTCATATAAAATTCTATATCAAAGGGGGTAAAAACCTCCATATCAAAATATTCTCTCTCACCTGCCACGCCAACATTCAGAGGAGGACCAAATGAGACCTTTGGAGATGGATGGAATCCCTTTGAGAAATCAAACGGCACTGATGCCCTCCTTAATCCTCTCAATACCGCCGTTACGAGTTCAAGGTGAGAAAGGTAACGCAGCATGCCTGTCTTTGAGAACTGGACGCGGACTCTTATTTTGTGAATAGGTGAATGGGTGAATGGGTGAATCGGCGCTGTTATTTCTTTATTCTCAAGTTTCTCCGTTTCTCCGATTCCCCGTTTCTCCATTTCTTTACACTTCAGTCCGCACGCTGTGCAGACCCTTCTACAGTCTTGCGTTCTCTCTTCTGTCAATGCCCTTTCATATTCTTTATACAGAAAACCCTTCTTTATTCCGACATCTATGTTGTCCCACGGCAATCTTTCATCCTTCCCGTAGGTTCTCTCTGCATATGATGAGCCGTCTATACCTGTCTTATCCATTGCATCAAGCCATTTATTAAAATCAAACATCTCCGACCATCCATCCAGTCTGCATCCTGATTCCCATGCCTTTTCTATCAGCACCGATAGCCTTTCATCTCCCCTCGCAAATACAGCCTCAAGGAAGCTCATATGCTCATCATGTCCCTTGTACTTAAATTTCTTACTGCTCAACATTTCCCTCAAATATCTCTGCTTCCGCCTTATCTCGTCAAGGCTTATCTGCCCGCGCCACTGAAACGGTGTGTGTGGTTTAGGAACAAAGGGAGAGATAGTTATGCTTATGTTCGCAAACCTTCCCATATTCTTCTTTGCTATATGCAGGGCATTCATTGCCATTCCCTTTATTGCCTCAATGTCTTCATCCGTCTCTGTTGGAAGTCCAATCATAAAATAGAGCTTGAGGGCATGCCAGCCCTCTCCGAAAAGGGCATTCAGCGCCCTCTCATAGTCATTATCGCTGAAATCTTTATTTATGACACTTCTTAGTCTTTCTGTTGCGGCCTCAGGGGCCATTGTAAAACCTGTCTTTCTTACAGCCCTAATCTCCTTTAATACATCTTGATTAACAACTCCTACTCTTAGAGACGGCAATGAAAGGGCTATCTTCGATCTGCCGAACCTTTTATTGCATCCTTTTATTACAGAAAGAAGGTTAGTGTAATCGCCCGCGCTCAGGGATGTGAATGATACCTCATCATAACCTGTGTTCTTCAGGGACTCTTCAGCAATCCTCAAAACATTCTCTGGACTTCTCTCCCTCAACGGCCTGTAAATCATCCCTGCCTGACAGAACCTGCAGCCCATCGTGCATCCCCGCGATACCTCTATGTTTATCCTGTCATGCACGATAGATGCATAAGGAACGACAGGCTTCACAGGATATGGTGCGCTATCAAGGTTCCGGACAAATCTCCTCTTTATCGCAGATTCTGATTTATGAATAGAAGGAACATAGAAACCCTCTATCTTAGAAATTTCTTTGAGAATCGATTCCTTTTTCCCATCGTCACTCAATTTCGACTGCCTTACCACATCAATTAATTCAAGCACTGCATCTTCGCCATCGCCGACCAAGAAGGCATCGATAAAAGCAGCCATTGGCGCAGGATTAACTGTGCATGGCCCTCCTGCTATAACAACCGGCAATTTTTCTTTTGAATTAATTCTCTCCTCTGAGCGGAGAGGAATGGATCCAAGATGAAGCATATTCAAGACAGTCGTGTATGAGAGTTCATACTGGAGGCTGAAACCGATGACATCAAATTCATTAAGGGAAGTTTTTGATTCGAGGGATGAAAGGAGGATATTGTTTCCCTTCAAGTATTCTTCAAGGTCCGTCCATGGAGAAAAAAACCTTTCGGCAGAGGCATAAGGCAGTTTATTTATTATTTCATAGAGGATCTTTAATCCGAGATGGGACATTCCCACTTCATAAACATCGGGAAAGCACAATGCAATATTCACATTGCCGGGAAGAATTTTCTTAGAAAATTTTTCCCGGAATGAATTTAGCTCACTGCCTATATAACGGCTGGGCCTCTGGAAGGAAGAAAGCTTCACTTTTTAGAATACCATTTGAACAGAAATTTAGGCAAGAAAGTAAAAACAAAATCCCCAAAAAATATTAGACTCTGTATGCGTACAGAGCCTAATGTCAATCACTCTACTAAATAAAAATTATCTAATTCTTATTTTTTAGCGGTAGTTTTCTTTGCAGTCGTCTTTTTTGCTGTAGCCTTTTTTGCTGTTGTCTTTTTCGCTACAGTCTTCTTTGGTGCCGCCTTCTTTGGTGCTGCCTTCTTGGTTATTGCTTTCTTTGCTGTTGCCATCTTCAATCCTCCTTAATTTTTATTTGGAATAATTGTTATGTAAATAATACATATTAATTTCAAAAACTTCAAGAAAAATTATCATAAAAAAATTAAAATTGCATATTAAATAAAAGCTCAAAATAAAATTAAAATGCAATTTTCAACTTCGATACAGAATCAGGTAGTGTCAAGATTTATGTGTAAATTCTTTTAAGGGTTTTCTTCCCCATGTATCATTCAAGTGGCTCATAACAGCATAGACTATCCTTTCAATGCTTTCAGTGTTATTGAAGCAACTCATCGGTC
>JAJYXI010000057.1 GCA_021791055.1 Nitrospirota bacterium
TGCATAAGGTAAGTTGGGCATAAAGGCTCGCAGAACAAAAGAGGTTAGATAAAGGGACTAAAGGCTGGAAGAACACCACAACTTTAACAGATTGTAACTTTTAGCTTGATAAACTTCGTTAGAAGAGAGGAGGTGTTATGAAAAGATTCCTGTAACTTTCCTGCGGGCGTTTGTCCAATATTTATGTATAATCTATTGCTATTTTTAATAGCTAATATCCGAGCAAACGCGGGTTCCCGGTATCACGAGGGGCCTGTGGGGGAGATGGGTCTCCCCCACGCTCTAAAAGGAGGTCGCATGAAAAGGGTTTTCTTGGTGGCTCTCTTATGGATTCCCCTGCTCTGTTTTACCTATACAGCAAGTGCAGAGACCTTTACCTGTCTGGCCTGTCACAGCGCAATGAAGGGTAAGATTCGGACAGAAGAAGGCGCTTTAATCGATGTAAATGTTGACGGAGAAAAATACTCTGAATCCGTTCACGGAGGTTTTGATTGTATTATATGCCATAAACAATTCGGTTCCAATCCCCACGAACCGGCAAGGATTGCAAATGTTCCACAGGGCATTGCTTCTCTGGCGAGCAAGCTGACCCATAAGGCAAAGGTCGATCCGGTCGCCCTTGCTGCGTGCTCGGAATGTCACGGTGATATTTATAAATCGTGGCAGAACAGCGTCCACGGCAGCAATGTAATACAGAAGAAGCAGTCTGACGGCGCTTCCTGTATAGACTGTCACGGCTCACCCCATTACATAACGCCTAAGAATACAGTTGCATCCCATGTCAATAAAAAGAATATAATTAAGACCTGCGGGGAATGCCATGAAAAGGAAGACCTCGCCGGGAAATACGGCCTTGGAACCCATATACTTGAAAGATACTATGAAAGCTTTCATGGTAAAAAATATGTCATAGGACATCCCAATGCTCCAACATGTGTTGACTGCCACAGATCTCACGATGTAAAAAAGTGGGAAGACCCAATGTCCCCTGTTGCATGGGATAACAGGACAGAGACATGCGGCAGGTGTCATAAAGGCGCTACCAAGAAGTTTGTCACCGCAATTACCCACAAACCATATGGAAAGGATAACCCTGTCCCGTATTATTTCGAAAAGGGATTGATAGTCCTTTTATTGTCGGTATTCGCATTTATTGTCGGACATGTCATCCTCGATGCGTATTCGGAAATCAGGGATAAGGTCTTAAGAAAAGGGAAGGAGGGGCACCATGAATAAAGAGATCCCAAAGGAATATCTCCGTTTTAATGTTACAGAGAGGATTCAGCATGTAATTATGTTGACCACATTCCTGCTCCTGTCCTTCACAGGTTGGGCATTGAAATATCCGGAACAGACTGTCGAACACTCAAGCTGGCTGGTAAGGATATGGGGCGGTGCAAAGAATACCGGAATTGTCCATCGCATAGCAGGTATCACCATGCTGCTGGACTTTGTATGGCATGTGCTTTATCTCGGATACATGCTTTCAACAGGAAAGATGAAGATCAGGAAAGACACGACCATTATACCCCTGCCGAAGGATGTGATGGACGCCGTTAAAAACATACTGTATTTCCTCGGCCTTGGCAAAGAGAAGCCGCAATTCGGCAGATTCAGCTATATACATAAATTCGATTACTGGGCGGTCTTCTGGGGCATGGGAATCATAGGACTGTCAGGTCTTTTCCTTGCATTCCCTGTGCAGGCTTCATATCTCTTCCCTTTATGGAGCGTGAACTGGATATGGGAGGTAATCTCCATCATGCACAGCGATGAGGCTCTTCTTGCCATAGTCTTCATACTCTTCTGGCACTTCTATAACGAACATCTGAAGTGGAACAAATTCCCCATGAGCATGACATGGATTACAGGAAAGATTTCCATCGAGGATATGAAGCATGAGCATCCCATCGAGTATAAACTGGAATTCGGCGACAAAGGGGACAACAAATGAGATGGTTGATAGCGATTATAACCATAAGCGCATTGATATTCGGCTGTGCTCCAAAGAAGGCGGAAAAAGGCGTAGCAGAAAAGGCCGCTGAGAAAATAATATCAAGGGACGAGGCAGTAAGCAGTTTGCCGTGCTTTAAATGCCACTCATACCAGAAATTCTCCGCGCCACCCCGGAGGGGGATATTCCCCCACCAGAAGCATATGAGCGCAGGCTATCACTGCAATCAGTGCCACGACCCCAGAGGGCATCGGCACATGGTGGTTAACAGGAATATCTGCAGCAACTGTCACAGCATGAAGATAATTACCTTTGACAGGACGGTTTTACCGTCAAAGTTTAACCACGAGGCTCACGCAAAGCTGTTCAACTGCAAGGAGTGCCATCCGGGGATATTCCTGATGAGCGCAGGCGCTGCCCATGTCACCATGAAGGACATTAATAACGGTGCATATTGCGGCGCATGTCATGACGGCAAAAAGGCATTTGCTTCTTCTGAGTGTGCAAAGTGCCATAAAATGAAGGGCTTTGAAAAGGAGCTCGTATATAAGGTTGACGGTATAGGCAATGTGGTCTTCAGCCACAAGTTCCACACAACAGCGTTCTCCTGCGATTCATGCCATCCGAAATTATTCGACATGAAGAAGACACAGGGAAAAATGAAGATGGATGACATGAACAACGGAAAACTCTGCGGTGCCTGCCACAACGGAAACATTGCTTCACCTGTATCGGACTGCGGAAAATGCCATAAGGGATAGAAAGGATAGATAGCTGCATGTTGCGGCTGTATTGAAGCAAGATTGTCTGGGTTCTCAGTGGGGGCAGATAACGCCCTGCCCCCATCATTAGTTTACCGTTCCTTTGTAAGCACCTGAAACAGCCTTGCAATCATCACGCTGAAGATTCCGCCTATGAAGGAGCCGAATGCCCCTATGATGGCAACGACTATTATTACGCCTATGATCACTGTAAAGTTGTTGGGTGAAAGGTGTGCATTGAACATGCGATTAAGGTCATTGGCCACTGCCTCGCTCCATCCGCCGCCGAGGCTCTTTCCAAGTAGTAGATCCATGCTGAGGGCAACTGCAACACCCAAGATTCCGCCCAATATAACGCCGATATAAAAGGCCCTTTTCATTACTCTTCTATCCCGTACTTTTTAAACTTTCTGTATAAAGTCGCAAGGTCGATACCCAATGCCTTTGCTGTTTCTTCCTTGTTTTTGTTGTGGGCTTCGTAAAGCTTTATGAGCAGATTTTTTTCATAATCGCCCAGATATGCCTTTAAAGTAGAGGATTGTATGTCGTGTTCGGTTTTTTTCAATTTGTCAGGAAGATTGCCTTGAGTAATGTAGTCTCCTTCTGTAAGGACGACTGCCCTCTCTATTACATTGCCCAGCTCTCTTACATTGCCGGGCCATGAGTATTCGATTAATGAAGACAGTGTCTCCGTATCAATGCCCTTTATATTTTTTTTATGCTCTTCCGAAAATTTATCTATGAAATGCCTTGCGAGCATCTCTATGTCGTCCTTCCGCTCCCTTAAAGGCGGTATCTTTATCTCTATTACATTTAATCTCCAGTAAAGGTCTTCCCTGAACTTCCCTTCCTTTATCCTGTTTTCTATGTCCACATTGGTTGCGGAGATTATCCTTACATCAACTATTTTGGGTTTTGTTTCGCCGAGGGGATAAACCTCACCTGTCTCTAATACCTTTAGAAGTTTTGCCTGAAGATTAGGAGGCATATCCCCTATTTCGTCCAGAAAGAGTGTCCCCTCATGGGCAAGAGGGATGAGTCCTAATTTATCCGACACAGCACCCGTAAATGCTCCCTTTTTATAACCGAAAAGCTCTGATTCAAGTAGCCCTTCAGGAATCGCAGAGCAGTTTATGGAAATAAACGGTTTATCCCGTCTCGGGCTGTTGCAATGGATTAGTTCTGCAATAAGGCCCTTTCCTGTCCCGCTCTCCCCCAATATCAGTATATTGCTTTTTGTGGGTATCACCTTTTCGAGGGTCTCGATTATTTTTATCATGGACTCTGAGTTTGCAACAAAGTCCCTGCAGGCCATGCGCTGGCTTATCTGCTGTTTAAGGGCAATGTTTTCATTTATTATCTTTTTCTGTTCGATGACTTTTTTGATTGTGAGCTTTATCTCTTCGTTGAGGAAGGGCTTTACAATATAATCAGATGCGCCTTTTTTCATTGCCTCAACTGCAGACTCTATGGAGGCAAATGCCGTCATCATTATCACCGGCATATCAGGGTTTATCTCCTTTGACTTTTCGAGAACGGTCATTCCGTCGACCCTACCCATCTTCAGGTCTGTAATTATAACATCAAAGCTCTCAGTCTTGAGGTTTTCTATTGCATCCTCGCCGCTGTTCACAGAGGTTACGGCATAGCCCTCCCTCTTTAGCAGGAATTCCAATGCCTTACATATGTCAGGCTCGTCATCGACTATTAATATCTTTGGCTTCATTCTCTTTTAGCTGTTATTTATTGGTATAGTTATTGTGAATAAGCTTCCCTTGCCGGCTTCGCTCTCAACGGTCAGCGTACCGCTCATCTTTTTGATAATATTATAACTTACTGCAAGTCCGAGACCCGTGCCCTTTTCCTTGGTTGTATAGAAGGGATCGAATATCTTGAGTAGATCCTCCCGCGGAATGCCTGTGCCTGTATCTTCGAACTGTACGATTATATCGCTTCCCCTCAACATGCTTCTGACAGTAAGCTTCCCTCCATCAGGCATGGCGTCTATGGCGTTCAGCGTGAGGTTTACAAAGACCTGCGAAAGCTGATTCCCATCAATGGTGACTACAGGCAGAGAAGGGGAAAGCTCTTTGATGATTGATATGGTCTTTGCCTTTTTGTCGTACTGTATAAGATTGATGGATGTCTCTATAATTTCGTTTATATAACATTCTTTTGGCTCTCCGGCAGGCATCTTTGAGAAGCCGGAAAGCTGTTTCAATATTTCTGAAATCCTGTTTATGTGAAAATAAATTGTTTCGAGGCTCTCTTTTTTAAAATCATCGTCTTCCATTTCCCTGAGTATCTGGACAAAGGAGAAAATGGATGTGAGAGGATTTCCTATCTCATGGGCAATGCCGGCTGCAAGCCTTCCGATGGAGGCGAGTTTTTCTGAATGGATTATCTGTTCTTCCATCTTTTTTATTTCTGTTACATCCTGTATAAGCCTTATGTATCCATGGATTTCTCCGTTTACTCCTTTCACAGGAGCAGTGGTAATCTGGAAGTGCTTATCCCTCTGCCCGAAGAGGTTAGATAGAATTACCGTGTCAATACTATCTTTGGCTCTGGTATACTCAGCTGAAACATGGCAGTCAGGACAGATATCCTCGCAAGATTTGCCGGTAACATCCATGCCGGCCATATCTTTTATCATCTGATTTGTCCATTGAATCCTGCCGGATCTGTCGATTAATACAATTCCGCCTCCTATGGCGCTGACAATGGTATTGAGCTTTTCCTTTTCACTTACAAGCTCTGCTGTTCTTTCATTGACCCTTTCTTCGAGTTCGACAGCATATTTTTCAAGCTCTTCCTTTCTCTTTGCCACCTCTTCTGCCTTTATCCTCTTTTTGTTGAATATAATCAAAAGGGTTGAAACAACGCTCGTGGTAATGAAAATGGATATTATGAGATAGGAGTAGAGTCCCATGCTATGTCTCGTAGCCGAGGTTACTTCGGAGTAGGGGGCGGACACAGCGATTATCCATGAAAGGCTATCTATGCCAACAGTGGAAAATGCAATAATCTTGTCCTCCCCTGTAGGCGCAATGTGCCTGCCGTAATTGCTTGTCTTTCCCTCGATTATGCGCTTTTCGAGATCAAAGTTCATATGACATTTAAAACAGGTGGAATCTGCCTTGTAAATGTTTCCGCCAACCATGCCGGGCTGGGTAGGATGGTAGAGGAGGGTTCCGTTTTTATCCATCATCCATGCATATCCTCTGCTGCCCGATTTTATATTGCTTACAAAGTATTTTGCTATATCGTTTATTTTGATGGATAGGAAGATTATCCCCTTCATGCTGTTCTGGTTGTATACCGGGGATATGATGTAAATGGCATGGGGGGTCTCAATGATGAGGGTGTTGCCGGGCACTATATTTTTCGTCTGTTCCAGCATATTAGCAGCAATGGGTTTTAATGTATCGCTGTCCCCCTCGAAAAAGACTATATTGCCTTTTACATCCAGAATGCCGAGGGTTGTTTCTATTATTCCCTTCTTTCTCAGGGCATCATTTGTCAGCCAGTCGAGGTCCTTTTTGTTCGTTATGCCCCGCTTGGACAGCATATTGGAGATATGGCGGACATCCTGCTTTATGAAATACAGATAGGCGCTTATGTTGTCGGCTATGGATTTGGAGAGCAGAGACTGCTGCTTGTTAAACTGCTCCGCCATTTCCATCTGGAGGGATTGCTGGAAAAAGACATTCAGTGTAATAAGGACAGAGATTACAGTTATGAGGGTTCCGACTATCAGTAAGTAGCTCTTCATTTCTTTATATGATAGCAAAAAACAGCTATCAGTGTCAGTTATCGGTGTCGGTGTTAGTCACTGACACTAATCACTGACACTAATTTTCTGTTGTTCTATTTCGACGGGATAAGTTTCGCGTAAGCCTCGGCAATGATTGTGCCGTCGGATGTTTTTAAAAGACGGGACTGTGCCTCGATAAGCCGTGGGCCTTTTCTGATTATCTCTGCCTCGGCAACCGCCTTTTCATTCACCATCAACGGCCTTTTGAATCTCACATTTATTTCTGCGGTAACAGGCATTATCCCTTCTGCTATGGCAGCCTGTATCATGGCCTCGTCAAGGACGGTTGCAATTATTCCGCCGTGGGCTATGTCTTTGTAGCCCTGATATATCATGGATGGTATAAACTCTGTGGTAATCTTGCCGTTTGAGTAAGTGAAGGAAAGCTTTAATCCGCAATGGTTTTCTCTGCCGCATGCAAAACAGTGATTGTCGTCTTCGAGTTTCATTTTTTGGTAAATGAGTATATGAGTAAATGAGTATATGAGTATATGAGTTTTCACCCATTAACTCATTCACCCATCAACCCATTTACTATTTGTTCATCATCTCCAGGAACTCTTTGTTGCTTTTTGCTCCCTTAAGCTTGCTGAGCAGGAATTCCATGCTTTCCACTGTGCTCAAAGGATTCAATACCTTTCTGAGGATCCACATCTTGTTGAGAACATCCGTATTAACGAGCAGCTCCTCTTTCCTTGTTCCTGAAGCATTAATGTCAATGCTCGGGAATATCCTCTTGTCAACGAGCTTGCGGTCAAGGTGGAGCTCCATATTGCCTGTTCCCTTGAACTCCTCGAAGATTACATCATCCATCCTGCTTCCTGTATCTACAAGCGCTGTTGCGAGTATGGTGAGACTGCCGCCTTCTTCAATGCTTCTTGCGGTGCCGAAAAATCTCTTGGGTCTCTGGAGGGCATTGGCATCAAGTCCGCCTGACAATACCTTTCCGCTTGTCGGAGTTATTGTATTATAAGCCCTTGCAAGCCTTGTTATGCTGTCAAGGAGTATGACCACATCCTTCTTTGTCTCTACCAGTCTCTTTGCCCTTTCGATGACCATTTCGGAGACCTGACAATGTCTCTGCGGCGGCTCGTCAAAGGTGGAGCTTATAATCTCTGCTGTGCTCACCTGTCTCTTCCAGTCTGTCACTTCCTCGGGTCTTTCATCTATCAGGAGTATTATCAGGTGTATCTCCTTGTGGTTCTTTTTAATGGACTTTGCTATGGACTGAAGGAGCACTGTCTTTCCGGTTCTCGGCGCTGCAACTACAAGTCCACGCTGTCCCTTGCCTATGGGTGTTATGAGGTCCATAACCCTCATGGAGTAATCATCGGGATGATACTCAAGGTTTATCTTTTCAGTCGGATAATACGGAGTAAGGTTGTCGAATAATGGACGGCTTACATTGTCCTCGGTAGATTCTCCATTTATGGTTTCTACTTTCAGGAGCGCGAAATATCTTTCATTCTCTTTTGGAGGTCTTATCTGTCCCGATACAAAATCGCCTGTCCTTAATGTGAACCTCCTTATCTGTGACGGGGATACATATATGTCATCAGGAGAGGGAAGGTAGCTGTAATCAGGGGAGCGGAGAAAACCAAAGCCGTCAGGGAGTATCTCCAGAACACCCGCTCCATAGACATTTCCGGCCTTTTCAGCCTGCGCCTGCAGTATGGCAAATATAAGCTCCTGCTTTCTCATTCCTGTTGCACCTTCCACATTGAGTTCCTTGGCAAGGTGCGTGAGTCCATCAATGTTCTTTTCTTTCAATTCCGAAATTGAAATATAGCTTTCCATGTGTTTTTTACCTCTCTGTGTTGTCATAATTAATCGCTATTGGATAATTTGGTCATCAAGTAATTGATTTTTAATATTCGAATACTCCTGATGGTTTAATGGCTTAATGACTTATCAACCAAGTATGAATTGCTTAATCCTTGAGTTCTGCTTTTTGATTTTTGCATCTGTTCTTACGAATTATCCCTAACTCTGGCCCAACTCTGGACTTAATTCAGGAGGGATAATCAGAATGACTATAATTAGAATACAAAATGTTTATATCTTTGTCAATACTTGTTCCTGTGAAAACGGGAATCAAATGAACTCTTTTTCGCATCGGGCTATAATCTGCGTCATCTCCTCCTCGGATATGTCAGGCAGTACAATCCTGCCGTTTTCATCGCGGTCGAGTTGTGAAATGCCGGGGAACTGCCTTTCCAGCAATTTAATGTTTAGTGCCTGCTGTCTGATTATGTCCAGAAGCCTCCTGTTTTCCTCTTCCAGATTATACTTGTCGATTGCAGCCTTTACAGCAAACCGTATATCCATATCATTCCACGGCTTTGTGAAGAATCTGTAAATCTCGCCCTCGTTGATTGCCTTCATTGCAGAATCTATGCTTGCATGCCCTGTCAGCATAATCCTGATTATATTGGGGAATTGTTCACGAACCATTGAAAGGAATTCCGAGCCGGAGATTTCCGGCATCCTTTCATCGGATATAACCACCTTTATAGAGTGCTTTTTCAATATCTCCATGGCCTCCGGTGCACTGTTGGCTGAATATATCCGATAAGGCTCATCAATGAATACCCTCGTAAGCGCAGAGATTACATTCGGCTCGTCATCAACTATCAGGATGTTGTCTTCCATTCTAAACCTCCTTTATCCGTCTGCTTTTTCGTCCCGCAGAACGGGCATATGAGCCATTCCTCCTCAAGTGGCAGTTTACAATTATGGCATATGTTATGCCTGAACATGCCGCAGTAGGGGCAGAATAAAAATTTTATATCGATCATGTTGCCGCAGTTCTCGCACTGGCGCTCATACTTTGTGGGAGGGCCTATTACCCTCAATAGCTCCTCCAGTGTCGTAATGCCGAGCCTTACCTTCTCTATCCCATCCTCTATTAATGTCCTCATCCCTCCCGCCTTTGCGAGGTTCATAATTTCCGACTCTTTATAATCGCTGCTTATGAGCTGCCTGAACTCATCGTTCATTACAAACAACTCGAAAATACCTGTCCTTCCAAGATAGCCTGTATTATTGCATTTGCTGCATCCCTTGCCAATGGTCACTTCCTTGAAAGTGTTCTCCGGTATCTTGAGGAGCTTCATTCCCTCTGCATCAGGACTGGTTGTTGTCTTACAGTAGTGGCAGACTTTTCTTACAAGTCTTTGCGCTATTATCCCTTCAATAGCCGATGCGATGAGATATGGTTTGACGCCGATATCGATAAGACGGGTGATGGATGCCACTGTGTTGTTTGTGTGGAGGCTTGTTAAAACCATGTGGCCTGTGAGCGCTGCCTTGAATGCCACATCCGCTGTTTCATGATCACGGATTTCACCCACCAGTATTACATCAGGGTCCTGCCTTAGCGTCGCCCTCAATACGGATGCAAAGGAAAGTCCTATGCGCTCCCTTACATAAACCTGACTGGCATCTTCGAGGAAGTATTCGACAGGGTCTTCTATGGTCTCATAGTTTTTGGTGGACTGGAGCATTTCATAAAGAATGGAATAAAGCATGGTGGTCTTGCCGCTTCCTGTGGGGCCGGTCGATATCAGTATGCCCTGAGGTTTTTTTATGACTACCTCCAATCTCTGTAGGTCGTCCTGCAGCATTCCAAGCTCTGCAATCTTTTTGATGGAGGCGCCTTTATCCAGTATCCTCATAACAATTTTTTCGCCATTTATAGTCGGCATGCTTGAGACCCTTACATCCACTATTCTTGTGCCTGTTTTCATGGTAATCCTTCCGTCCTGCGGCTTGCGGCGCTCTGAAATGTCCATCTTGGCAAGGATCTTCATCCTCGATATAACAGCAGGGTGGAGATTTGAAGGTATTTTTATCTTTGTGTGGAGCATTCCGTCGATTCTGTATCTGACAATTGTATATTTGGTCTTTGGCTCGATGTGTATATCGCTTGCCTGATAGCGGAGCGCCTCCATGATGATTGCATTTACAATCCTTACAATTGGTGGAATGCCTGATGTGCTGATGAGCTCCTGAACATTTATGTCCGATTCATCTTCTTCTATGACAACATCTATTTCCTCTATGGGCTCAAACTCCAGTGTTTCTCCGATTTCCTGAATTGTTTCTGTCCCTTCTCTTTCTCCGTATATTTTTTTAATCTGATTAATAATATCAGAGGAAGTTGCAACCACAGGAATTACTTTAAATCCCGTAAGCATGGAGATATTGTCTGTTTTCATAATGTCCGAAGGGTCTGCCATGGCAATTGTTAAATTCCTGCCGTCGAGTTTTATGGGAATCAGCCTGTTTTTTTCACACAGCTCCATGGGTAGAAACTTTGCCACATTCGGGTTTATACGAACCTCTTTAAGGTCTATATAATCTAAATTCTGGTGCTTCTGGAGCGCCTGTACCATCTTCGATTCTGTCGTAAATCCAAGTCGGACTATTACATCGCTTATGAATTCGTCCTTATCTTTTTCTTTCAATGCCCTGCTGAGCTGTTCATTGGTGATGATGCCAGATTTCACGAGTATGCTGCCTAAAATTCCCCTGTATTCGTCAAAGAGATTGGAGTAGGTTTTGATTTTTACCTGCTGCTCCTTTGCCAGCTCCTTGAGCTTCTTATTTTCATGGATCAGGACATACTGCTGCAGGGCAAGGCTTACGGTCAGACGCAGGTCTTCGTCATTCCACGGTTTTGTTATGAATTTATAGACAGCGCCTTCATTCACTGCACCCATAATCGCCTGAATATCCGCATGGCCTGTGAGCATGATCCGTATGGTCTCGGGCCATCTGTTTTTAATCTCTCTGAGCAGTTCGGAACCTAACATCCCGGGCATTCTGTGGTCGGAAATCACCAGGTGAACGACGGTGTTTTCTATAGTCCTGAGGGCATCTTCCCCTGAAGCGGCGGTCAGGATTTCGTAGTTTTCATCGAGGAATATGCGTCTAAGCGCATTAAGCACATTTTCTTCATCGTCGACAAAGAGCAGCGTAAACCTTCTCTGTTCAGAATCCGGCATTTCTCCGGAGCGGATTATTTCATCTTCGGATCCGTCTTTTTTTACTGCCTTGAAGAGTTCAGCGTATTTACTCATAAAAACCGTTTCCCGTTTCCCGTTTCCCGTTCAATGGCAATGTTATTACAAAGGTTGCCCCCTTCTCCGGCTCGCTCTTGACTTCGATATTCCCTCCATACCGGGATATAATATCATAGGTTACTGTCAGACCCATGCCTATGCCTTTGCCCACATCCTTTGTGGTAAAAAAAGGCTCAAATATGCGGCTCTGGATCTCAGAGGGAATGCCCTTACCATTGTCAGCAATGGAAATGACCGCATTATCACCGTGCTGTTCTGTTTTAATCGTTACTATAATGTTATCGTCCCTTGAATGGAGGGCGTTTAACAGGATGTTCAGAAACGCCTGACAAATAAGCCCGGGATTGCCGTAGAAACCCGCAACCTGACCATACTGTTTTGCGATCTCTGCCGACCTGTTTTTTATCTCATGTGAAAGCACACCGATGGTATTGTCCATTTCTTCATTGATACTCATCTCACTGTCGGTAGCTTCATCTATGTGTGAGAAGTCCTTCAGATTGACCACAATGTTTTTTATACGCTCGGCTCCGTCAACGCTCTGTTTAATGAGGCCATGGATATCATTTATTATGAAGTCAATCTTTAGTTTTTTCCGCAGTTCTTCTGATTCCCGACTTCTGTGCCCTGACTCCTGACTGTAAAATCTAAGCATTTCATCAATATTTTTAATATATTTCCAGAATGTATTGAGATTGCTGTAAATAAAGCCCATGGGATTGTTTATCTCATGGGCAACGCCTGCTGCAAGCTTTCCTATGGACGCCATCTTCTCCTGCTGGAGGAGCCTTGTGTATGCCCTTTTCAATTCTTCTGTTCTTTCAATGACCCTTTGCTCAAGGGTCTCTGCCAGCTCCTTGTATTTCTTTTCCGAGGCTGTCAGGTTTTTGTTGATTTCAAGAAGCTCTTCGTAAGACCTTTTTACAACAGTTGTGTGCAGTTCTGTGGTGAATACCCGTTTTACGATATTCCTTATTATGATGTTGAGACCCGTGAAAGCGGTATCCATGAGGTTCGAGAGAAACTGTTCATTTAGCGCTTCTGGTGCGGATACGAAAAAGAAACCGATGGGTTCAGCCTCATGATAGATGGCAGATAATCGCCAGTTAACTCTGCTTAGGGTCTCCAGGTTTTTGTGATCTCTTTTTGTTATGGCCTCCATTACAGTTGACGGCAATTCTCTGTTATCCGGGATATTGCCTTCCGACCATAGGAATTTGCCCTTGTCGTCTGTAACAGCCGCAAGGTCTGCGCCTGCCTCCACCATTGCCTTCAACAGGGGGAGCACATCCGGGGCGCTCAGTATGTCTTTAAGCCCCATATCTGCGCCGAGGGAAAAATCTATCCTGTCCATTTGTTCCATACTACTGCTCTGCCAAATCGGCGCTTAGCCTTGCAAGGTTATCCACGAACATCTCCTTTGTGAGCATATGTTTTTCTTTCAGGCTGTGGCGGATGTCGATGTAATCGTAAGTGAGCGCTACAAGCCTCCTGAATGTTTCGAGAACGCCCTGTCCGTATAATGCAGATGCCATAAAAACCGGTATGCCTGTGGATTCCCATGCCCTGTGAATCTCATCTTCTGAAATAATATCCTTCAAGTCTCTTTTGTTAAATTGTATAATGAGGGGTATCTTCTCTATATCGATTCCCACAAATGCAAGGTTTTTTTCGAGGTTTTCGAAGCTCTCAACATTATTCGCAGATTCCGAAATCTGGGAGTCAGCAATAAAGGCGATGCCGTCGGCCCTTGTCAATACCGCCTTTCTGGTTGCATCGTGCCGCACCTGTCCCGGAACAGTATAGACCTTTACCTTTATCTTCAGACCGCCCGGGGCTGTAAAGAAAAAGGGGAGCAGGTCAAAGAATATGGTGCGGTCATCTTTTGTATCGAGTGTCATCAAATCACCCCTGCCTTCTATGGCAAGGATGTCGTGGAGCCGCAAAAGATTGGTGGTCTTGCCTGACATGGCAGGGCCGTAATATACGAGCTTTAAAACCATCCTTTGCTCTATTTCGTCGTATTCAATCATTTCCTTTTTACCCAGATAAATACTCCTGTTTTTGCCGGATCAATATGATAGCCCCTTTTTAATGTCGCTATATTCTTGTCGTTCAATACACTGCCTGCACTTAAAAGTAAAAGCCCTGTTCCGCTCCTTATATCCCTGGACACGATCATTCCCGGCATGACATCGTTGACTGTCAATTCTATCTCTATCCTCGTTTTCAGGTCTATTTCTATTTCTTTAAATATCGAGGCGAATCTTTCCTTTACTACATCGGTAAGGAATTTGAACATCTCAGGGTCGAACTGCGTTCCAAGAGATGCCTTTATCTTATCCAGAACACCCTGCACGGCATGAATTTGAAATGTACCATGAATCAGTCTGTCAAATTGATCAGCTATTGCGATTATTCTCGAACCAACCGGTATCTGTTTTTCCTTGATGCCGTCAGGGAACCCTTTTCCGTTAAACCACTCGTGATGGTGTCTTATAAGAACGCCCGCACTACGGAGGTCCTCAATAAAGTCAATAGCAGCCTGTCCCCTTACAGTGTGCTTTCTGTATTCTACAATCTCATCAGGAGACATCTCGGCAGAGGTTTTTAACAAAACAACATCGGAGATGCCGATTTTACCAATATCATGCAGTTGGGCTGCTATCGCAATTGTTTCTGCTTCGGAACTATTCATGCCCATTTTTATTGCCATCTCTTTTGATATTGCTGCAACACTATTTGAGTGGCTGCTAACGGATTTATCCTTTAATTCGATGAGATTTGAAAACGAAGAGATAAAGTCTTTAATGTTTCTGTTTAACCTCTCATTGAGTCTTTCAAGCTCCTTATTCTGTCTTGTTAAGTCTACTGTCTGCTGCTGTACGTAAAATTCAAGCTCTGAACTCCACTTCTTAAGTTCTTCATTCTGCTTTCTTGTGAGTTCTGTAAGGCGCTTATTTTCCTTTTTCAGGTTGTATATTTCTACCGAATTCAGTACTGTCAGCATCAAGTCGTTGTCGTCCCATGGCTTTGTTATATACTTTGATGCGCCTCCCTTATTTACTGCATCCATTGCCGCATTGATATCGGCATAGCCTGTAAGTACAATTCTTACGGATTCGGGCTGCATCTTTCTTGCCTTTTCGAGGAATTCCGAGCCGCTCATTTCAGGCATCTTCTGGTCGGAGACTATGACGGCAACCTCGCTGTTTTTCAACATTCCGAGGCCTTCCTTGCCTGACATGGCTGTGAGGATGTTTATGCCGTCCACATCCATGAACAGCCGCCTCATGGAGCGGAGGACATTTTCTTCATCGTCCACAAAGAGGACATTGAATATTTCTTTATTAGGCAATGTTATCCCTGATAAATGCAAGGGTTACCACCTTTTGCTCCTTTCCAATATCCAATGAGACTCCGAGAAGTTTTCCTGAGATACCATTTATCTCCACTTTCTCCACAGCGCCATATCTGGTCTTCATTGTGTCCACAAACTTCATTACCTTTTCCGGCATGGTGTGCTGGTCTCCTGTAACACCCTTCCATGCGGGATTGCATCGAAATACCATATTTTTAAAGTCAAAAAAGGAGATCCCTATGGGCAATGAATCAATGATATGTTGGTTGATATTCATCTCCTTGCTTTTAGACTCAAGATGGGCTGACTGTTGTTCCATGAATTCCTTCAGTTTGCTGTTTAACATTACGAGCTGCCTGTTTTTTTCCTCAAGTTCGGATGTCAGCTCAAGGTTTTTCTTATGGAGGAAGTATCTGTCGAGGGCATTGGATATGGTAATTCTCAATTCATCATCATTCCACGGTTTTGGAATGAATTTGTAGATATGTCCCTCGTTTACGGCTGTAATCAATGCATTAAGGTCTGCATAACCGGAAAGGATTATTCTTATGATATCCTCCCGCTGTTTCCTTACGACCTTCAGGAGTTCGATGCCGTTCATATCAGGCATGCGGTAGTCAGAGACAATGAGCTGCACATCGTTTTCTTCCAGTATCTTCAGGGCTTCCTTCCCTGACAGTGCCGTGAGTATTGTGTAACCGGCATCCATGAAGACCCTTTTTACTGCGGTGAGGACATTCTCCTCATCATCCACAAAGAGTATCTTGACCTTTTCATCCATTTCCCCCTCCTGTATATACTATGAAGTTTTAAAACTTTTTTCTGTTAAAAGTTTTATAAAGATATCCACAATCTCAGGGTCAAAAAACTGTCCTTTGAACGAAATTAAAAACTCTATTGCCTTTTCATGTGAAATTTTATTCCTGTAAGGCCGGTCGGATGTCAATGCGTCATAGGTATCGGCTACGGTGACTATTCTGGCCTCGATTGGAATATCGGCGCTCTTTAATCCGAGGGGATAGCCCTTTCCATCATACCTTTCGTGGTGATAAAGGACGATGTTGATTACTGCTTCCGGAAGCTGGGCCAGCCTTGCCACATTGGCTCCCCATCTGGAATGGTTTCTTACTATTTCCATCTGTTCCGGAGATAATGGACCATTGTGGTTAAGTATGGATTCAGGGACGCCAATCTTGCCGCAGTCATGGAGCCATCCACCGTATTTTATGTATTTCTGATCTTCCTTTGATAGACCGAGGGCCTCTGCCATCTTAACTGCATAATTTGCCACCCTGTCGCAGTGTCCTTTTGTATAAGGGTCTTTAAGTTCTATGGTCTGGGCCAAAGAGAGCAGGGTTGGCTCATCTGCCCTTTTGAAAGATAAGACGACTTTGTAATGATTGACGGCATTGAGGACTGTACCCTTCAGGTCATTATCGTTCCACGGCTTTGTTATAAACTTATAAACCGCTCCTTTGTTAATGGCGTCTATGGCAGCATGGAGGTCTGCATAGGCGGTCATTATGATCCTTACGGTTTCAGGGGAGATGTCCTTTGCCTTTTGCAGGAATTCTATGCCGGTCATTTCGGGCATTCGGTTGTCAGAGACAATAACGGAGATGTTGTTGTTCTTTAATATATCCATGGCCTCAAAGGCATTCATGGCAGTCATTATTCTTACATCGCTGTCCATAAAGAGCCTTTTCATGGAGTTCAGGACATTGATTTCATCGTCAACAAATAAAACCGTATCCTTCATACGATATCATCCTCTCTGCTAAAAATAAGGATTATGCCCTTCTGTGTATCGCTATAATCCATTATAGCACCGGAAAGCCTGCCGTAAATTCCATTTATTTCTACTTTTTTTATTGTTTTGTCTTTGTTCTTGACTCCCTCAATAAAATCTTTTATGTCCTCAGGCAGTCCGCCTGAGACAGCCCCAATATTTTGGCCCAATAACTGCCAGTTGGTATTTGTAATATCAATCCATGTTGAATTGCATAAAACTATTGTATTGCTGAAATCTATTCCTATAATCCCCACAGGCATTGCATCGAGGATGTTCTGCTGAATGGAGAGTGCCTTGCTTCTGAAAGCGAGATGGGATTCCAGCTCCTTATTCAGTCTTGTGAGTTCATTATTTTTTTTCTGGAGTTCTTCTGTGAGTTCCAGATTTTTCTTAAAGAGGTAATACCTTTCAATGGCATTGGAAATAGCGACCTTTAATTCATCATCATTCCACGGCTTTGGAATGAATTTATAAATCTGTCCCTCATTTATGGCTGATACGACTGCAGCAGCGTCAGCATATCCGGAAAGTACAATTCTGACAGTATCCGGCCAGCATTTGCACACCTCTTTAAGAAATTCAACACCATTCATGCCGGGCATACGGTAGTCTGATATGATTATCTGAACCTCCTCTCTTTTGAGAATTTTCAGCCCGTCTTCTCCTGATGCTGCTGTGAGGATTGTATACTCCTCGTCAAGAAAGAGCCTCTTTAGGGCATTCAGGACATTCTGTTCATCGTCTACACATAATATTTTGATTTCTTCATTCATTTTACCTCTCCACAACCGGGATTTTTATGGTAAAGGCGCTTCCCTTGCCCGCTTTGCTCTCAACGGTTATGTCTCCATTGTGTTTTTTTACAATATCATACGCTATGCTCAGCCCGAGCCCTGTGCCCTTGCCAACTTCCTTGGTTGTGAAAAATGGCTCGAATATCCGGTTCAGGTTCTCAGAAGGTATACCCTTTCCTGTGTCGGATATCGAAATATATATAAAACCACTGCCATGCCATGTCTTTACTGTAATCTCTCCCTGCTTCTCTATGGCATGTGCTGCATTGATCAGCATGTTCATGAACACCTGATTGAGCTGTCCGGGATTGCATTTTGTTAAAGGTATGTCTCCGTATTCCTTCTTCACCGTTGCCTTGTATTTCAGCTCATTCCAGACCATGTTTATGGTGCTTTCTATCCCTGCATTGATGTCAGCCATCTTCCACTCTGCCTCATCAATCCTTGAGAAGCTCTTTAAGTCCTGCACTATCTTTTTTACCCTCTCTGCACCGTCAAGGGATTCCCTGATAAGGTTGCCTAAGTCATCTATTATGTAATCGATCTTCAGGGATTTTTTAAATTCATCCACTTTTTTCTGTATCTCTCCAAACTCCGAACTCTTAACTCCTAACTCCCCGATTGCCTCTGTCTGTGCCTTTATGAACTCTGACAGCTTATCAGCATACTTCTGAAGTGAGCCGAGATTGCTCATTACAAACCCGACAGGGTTGTTGATTTCATGGGCGATGCCTGCTGCAAGCTGGCCTATGGATGCCATCTTTTCCTGCTGCAATATCTGAGATTGGGCAGCTTTCAGTTCGGCATATGCCTTCTCAAGTTCCTTGTGCTGGGATTCGGTAAGCTGCTTCATCTCATTATTTTTCTCAATGAGCTCTTTCTGACTCGCCTTCAACTCTTCTTCTATCTTTTGTACTGCCTCTATCGTCTGTATCTTTTCTGTCAGTATCTTATTCCTGTCCTCGAATTCCTTCAGTTGTAAAAGGTTCCTGACTCTTACTATAAGCTCTGCATTATCCACAGGCTTTGCGAGGAAATCGTTTGCGCCTGCCTCAAGGCATTTAAGTCTCGTTTCTTTGTCGCCGAGGGAGGTAAGGACGATAACCGGTATGTGCCTGCTGTCAGGGTATTCTTTAAGCCTTTTGCAGGTCTCTACCCCGTTCATTACAGGCATTAAGACATCAAGCAGGATAAGATCGGGTCGTATCTTCTTTGTCTTTTCCATTGCCTCTAAACCATTCCCCGCTGTCTCAAAATGGTATCCATAGCAGCTTACGAGGGCAGACAGGAGTTTAAGGTTTGCCTGTTCATCATCTACGATAAGTATTGTGTATTTATTTTTTTGGCTTTCTGTCTGTGAATTCATATGGTAATTATATAACTATTTTTTTATTGCTGATTATTTTATTTTTCCACAACAGGGACTTTTACAGTAAAAGTTGTTCCCTTGCCAACCTCGCTTTCTACAATTATATCACCATTGTGTTTTTTGACAATGTCATATGCTATGCTTAATCCAAGCCCTGTGCCCTTTCCAACCTCTTTTGTAGTGAAAAACGGCTCGAATATCCGGTCTATCTTATCGGCGGGTATACCGCATCCTGTATCAGAAATGGAAATATAGATATAACCATTGTCGTGCCATGTCTTCATCGTAATCTCTCCCTGTTTCTCTATGGCATGTGCTGCATTGACCAATATGTTCATAAATACCTGATTGAGCTGCCCCGGATTGCACTTCGTTAAAGGCATGTCTCCGTATTCCTTCTTCACCGTTGCCTTGTATTTCAGCTCATTCCACACGATGTTTATGGTGCTTTCTATTCCTGCATTGATGTCAGCCATCTTCCATTCTGCCTCATCAATCCTTGAGAAGCTCTTTAAGTCCTGCACTATCTTTTTTACCCTCTCTGCACCGTCAAGGGATTCCCTGATAAGGTTGCCTAAGTCATCTATTATGTAATCAACCTTGAGAGATTTCCTGCTTTCCGTTATTGCATTTAGTATTTTTCCGTCCCCTGATAATTTTTTGATGGTCTCTGTCTGTACATCGATAAACTCAGACAGCCTGCTGACATATTTCTGGAGTGAGCTCAAATTGCTCATTATAAATCCCACGGGGTTGTTGACTTCATGGGCAATTCCTGCTGCAAGCTGACCTATGGATGCCATCTTCTCCTGCTGAAGTATCTGTGACTGGGCTGCCTTGAGTTCAGCATATGCCTTTTCAAGCTCTTTATGATGTGCTTCAAGCATCTCTTTGCTTTTCTTTAGCTCCTCCTCTGTTCTCTCTCGTTCCTCTTCTCTCTTTTTGCGGTCGGTGATGTCCTGAAGTGTTATTACGGCAGTATATGTGCTGGCAGTCCCCAAGTTTTTAACATAGTAGATGTCATAGTTGAAATATCTTCCACCGGGATGATAGTACTCTATGCTGCCTGAACTGCTGATTTTATAGCTGAATCCGCTCTCTTTAAAGACATCCTGCCATTTACGGTTCAATAATTCAGAATAGGACCTTCCGGTTAAGGCGGTCAATATTTTATTGCATCTTATAATATTATCCCTTGCATCAATTAATATTACTATGTCATTGATACAATCCATGGTTTGTTCCCATTCTCTTTTGGCGATCTCAATGGCTTTAATTGTTCCTGTCAGGATTTCGTTATTTTTCTTGATTTCTTCAAGATTTTTAAGTTGTAGGAAATTTTTGATTCTTGCTATAAGCTCTATATTGTCAACGGGTTTTGAAAGGAAGTCGTTTGCGCCTGCCTTTAAGGATTCAATCTTTGTCTCTTTATCTTCGAGGGCAGTAAGCACAATAATCGGGATATGCCGGGTTTCAGGGTCTTCCTTTAGCCTTTTGCATGCCTCTATCCCATCCATTTCAGGCATTAAGATATCAAGGAGTATAATGTCCGGGTTAATCTTTTTTGTCTTTTCTATGGCCTCTATTCCATTCCGGGCGGTATCAAAGATATATCCATAACGGGATATTAAAGTGGACATATATTTAAGATTTGCTTCCTCATCATCTACTATGAGGATTTTTGTCTGTTTCTCTTCCTCCATAAATCCTCCTGTTACTCTAATGCATCGGATACAGCCTGTGCCAGTTTCTCCATATTAAAGGGCTTTTGTATAATTGCCTCAATCCCTGCCTCAAGTAAATCCTCCTTCTTTGCACAAAAGTCATAGCCTGTAATCCCTAAAATCTTGACGGATGGTTTTCTTTGTTTGATTTCCCTGCTCAGTTCCATACCTCCCATCTCAGGCATTATCATATCAGTAATCACCAATCCTATCTCATCACATTGACACTCAAATATATTCAGAGCCTCTTTGCCGAGAGACACGGATGTTTTCAGGGATTAATTTTTTTATTAATTTCAGGAACTCTTTAATAAAAGGCTTCAGGTCAAACAATTTCATTTCACTTGCAGATTTACGGCTGAAGTCCAGTATCTGGCGAATCAGTTGTGCGGCGCTTCTTCCGCCCTGACTGATTGTCTCTGCCATCTGTCTTGCATCAGGAGATAATTCCGTGTCTAAAAGAAGGAGGTCTGTATAGCCGATGATGCCGGTAAGGAGATTGTTGAAGTCATGGGCAATGCCTGCGGCCAGATGTCCAACTGCAGCCAATCTCTCCTGTAAGATCATCTTCTCCTCTGTTTTTTTGCGCTCTGTTATGTCCCTGAATATGCCTGTGATAATCTTCCTGCCCTTGATTTCAGAAACGCTTGCACTGATTTCCACAGGAATCTTTCCGCCGTCTTTATGGGCTACAAAGAGGTCTGTCTGGACTGCATCTCCTTTCTGAATATGCTCCTTAAAAACACTCGCATAAAATTCAGCATCTTCCTTTGGATGTAACTCTGTCTGGCGCATACCTATAATCTCATTAATTGGCCTGCCGAGGTATCTCTGTCAATATAGGCAAATAACTTTCCCCTCAGTCCATAGATGTCCTTTATGCCGCTGTCCTTCCTCACAAACACCACACCTTCATAGTTGGAATCCCCGTTACTCTCAGGTCTCGCCAACGGAACAGCCCCTATCTCTTTGATTGACCTGTAGCAGATAAGGCTTCCCATGACGGCAGCATCTATCTCTCTGTTTTTCATCTTCTCAAGGACTGTTACATAGTCCTTCTGGGGCATGAGCTGTGCATTAATGTTTAACCGTTTGTTCAGATAATCCACGATGGGCTGATACTGCTTGATTGTCTCTGTTATGGTCAGGGCAGGGACAACGCCGATGCGGACAAACTGACTCTTTTCCTTCGTGGTGATTATCCCTTTCGGCTCCTCCTGCCTCTCGCATCCGGGGAAAAGAATTAATAAAAAGAATAAGAGAAAAGCCATGTATGCCTTATTATATTGCCCTGTCATCTTGAAACCCTCCCCCTATCCAGAATCTCCCTCACCTTTCTCAGAAGCTCCTTTGGAGAGACAGGCTTAAGGATGAAATCCAATCCTCCCCCAAGGATTCCCTTTTTATGTATGAGGTCTGCTGTATAGGCACTCAGAAACAACGTCTTTATGTGGGGATTGATTTTTTTGATTTCTTCATAAGCCTCTTTGCCGTTCTTCTTCGGCATTATGACATCAAGGAGTAAAAGTTGTATATCCTCTTTATTCTTCATGAATTTTTCTATCGCCTCTTCTCCATCCCCTGCCGCTATAACCTTGTATCCGAGTCTCTCAAGCACATCCCCTGTCAGTTTCCTTACAGCCTGATCATCCTCTGCCACAAGCACTGTCTCTGTCCCTCCCTCCGGGTAGGCAGCGGGCATTGCACTCACTGTCTCTTCAACCTCTGATCTAATCAAGGGCAGATATATCTTAAATGTCGTGCCTTTCTGCGGTTCGCTGTAGACATTGATATAGCCGTCGTGCTGTTTTACTATCCCATAGACCATCGCAAGCCCGAGGCCTGTGCCTCTGCCGAGTTCCTTTGTCGTGAAGAATGGCTCGAATATCCTCTGCCTCGTCTTCTCATCCATACCAATGCCTGAATCTGTCACCGACAAAAGGGCATACATTCCTGACTCTCCATAACCATGTCTCTTTATATACTCATCATCCATCCGTGTAATCTCCGTCTCCATGATCAATTCCCCTCTATCAGGCATGGCATCCCTCGCATTTGTTGCAAGGTTCATCAATACCTGCTCTATCTGGCCACTGTCTATCAATACTTTTAAATCCTTATCTGAAAGCGCTGTTTTTAATTCTATATCCTCGCCTATAATCCTCCTTAAAAATTTTTCTACGCCCTTTATGATTTCATTCAGATCATGGGGCTTCAGGTCTATTATCTGCTTTCTGCTGAAGGCGAGCAGACTTCTTGTCAGATGGGCTGCCCTTTCTCCTGCATTGAGTATCTCTTTAAGATGAATTCTATTGGGGTCATCTTCCTTCATATCCATTTGCATTAAGCTTCCAAAACCAATTATCGCATTAAGCATATTGTTAAAGTCATGGGCTATGCCGCCTGCAAGCTGACCGATTGCCTCCATCTTCTGAGCATGGCGAAGCTGGTCTTCAAGCTTCTTGCGCTCGGTTATGTCCCGTGTGATGGTTACAAAGCCTATGTGCTCTCCTTTCTCATCCTTCAGTGCGGTAAGCGTCATTTCTGCCGGAAATCGCCTGCCATCCTTCGCAACCCTTATGGTTTCAGCCGTTTTGACGAATCCCTCGAAGGTCGCTTTCTTGAACCTATCACGGCAGGCATCCTGAGCCTCATGGGGAACCACCAGAGACCATGGCTTGCCGATGATCTCCTCTGCCCGGTAGCCGAATATCATCTCTGCGCCACGGTTCCATGAGACGATGTTTGTATCTAAATCCAGACCTGCGATCGCATCTGTGGCATGCTCTGTTATGTTTGAGAGGAATGCCCGCTCCTCCTCGGCCTGCCTGCGCTCGGTGATGTCCAGCAGCGTTCCGATGACAGCAGGTTTCCCGTTGTATTCTACCTTTGCCCCGTAAACCTCAACATCGATAAGCGTTCCGTCTTTTCGCAGTCCTTTAAAGGAATAGCGTATGTCCCGAACGCCGCCTTCTATGCGCTTGCGAATATTCCCTGCTACGAGGTTACGGTCTTCAGGCGCTGTCAAATCCATTGGTCCTAATTTATCGATCAACTCTTCAACCCTATAGCCAAAGATCGAGGCAAGGGCTGGATTTACATATCTAAAAAGATTGTCCTGTATCAAATAAACACCTGTTAATGTCGATTCCGTTAACAATCGGAATCGTTCCTCGCTTTCGGAGATTTCCTCCTGCGACTCCACAAGACTTTTCTGCGAGCGTTCAATCTCCTTATATGCCATCTTAAGATCCTGCAAGACCTTTTCCCGTTTGTTCAGATAAATCGTCACTATAACAAGTAATATAGCTGTCACAAGGCCGGCAAAGAAGCCAACAATCAGATGCTCTTCATCAAAGTATGGGATGTCAGGATGAGCAAAACTATCCACTATTGCGCCTAAATTTGCCATCAAAAAGACAAGGAGTAGGGAAACAACCAACTGAAAAGCAAATCTCCTGCCCGAAATAAATAAGGACTTAACATTCTCAGCAATCATATTTCCCATCAGAAGAAATGCAAGCACGAGTTTTTTGGTTTAAGTTTCATTAGGATTCCCCCCTAAGAGCTGCTTTATAGTCAATAATAATACAGATTGCATGGATGGTAAAGTAAAAAGTATAATAGCTCATGGATTACAGATTGACAGAAAAGGTCAGGGCTGCCGGCTGAGCAGCAAAGATGGGTCCGTCGGACCTTGAAGAAATCATAGGCGATATTCAAACCTCTGAAAGTCCTGCTGTGATTGTCGGCCCGGGAGATGATGCAGGGGTTTGCCTTATTGATAACACCGCAATTGTTGAGACCGTTGATGTCATAACGCCTGTGGTGAACGATCCCTTTACCTTCGGCGCCATAAGCGCCAATAACTCATTGAGCGATGTTTATGCCATGGGAGGCAGGCCTGTTTCTGCCCTTGCCATTGCAGGTTTTTCTTCGTGTGATTATGAGCCGGTAGTTTTTAAAGAAATCCTGAGGGGCGCTGTGCATTCATTAGACAGGGCAGGGGCAGTCCTTATCGGCGGACACAGCTTTGAAGATGCAGAACTGAAATTCGGCCTGTCTGTAACAGGCATTGTAAATAAAGACAAAATACTGAGGGTCTCCGGCGCAGAAGATGGGGATGTAATTATTATTACAAAGCCCATAGGCATAGGTATTCTCACCACTTCACTTAAGGGCGGGAAATTAACGGATGATGATATGAAGCCAGCCATTGGCTGGATGCTAACATTGAACGATACGGCATCGGAGATGGCGTTAAGGGCAGGCGCCACTGCATGCACTGATATAACGGGGTTTGGCCTTTTGGGACATGCCTACAATATGGTTAAGGGTTCTGGCATCAATTTCGAGATTAAAAAGGACAGCGTTCCGGTATTAGAAAATGTGCGTGAGATGATTAATTCAGGCATGGTTCCGGAGGGCGCATACAACAATCTCAGGTTTCTCGACGGAAAGGTTGAATTTTCTCCTCATATAACCGAGGAAGACAGGCTTTTGCTTGCAGACCCCCAGACATCCGGAGGGCTCTTGATAACCCTGAAGGAAGAAAACATTAAGGTGTTTAAGGAATCAGGTATATACTTCTCTGTTATCGGCAGGGTTGTAAAAGGCTCCGGCAAGATTATAGTAAAGTGAATGGTTATTTGATACTTCTTCTCCATGCCCATCTGCCGTATGTAAGACATCCTGAGCATGAATATTCCCTTGAAGAAAACTGGCTCTTTGAAGCAATGAGGGAGACCTATATCCCTTTGCTTGATCTCCTTGAAAGAATGGTTAATGACGGGATAAGCCCTCATCTTACACTATCCATAAGTCCGCCCCTCATAGAGATGCTGAATGACGAACTGCTCAGGAAAAGATTTGTTCGATACATGGACAATCTTATAGAGCTTTCAGAGGCTGAAAAAAAGAGGACAAAAGGGTCGGCTTTCGAGTCTGTGGCATTCCTCTATAACAACGAGTTTAAAAAGATTAGGCATCTGTATCTTGAGAGATATAAGCAGGATCTGGTTTCTGCATTCAGGAGGCTTCAGGACGAAGGACATATAGAGATTGTTGCAACTGCCGCAACCCATGCATTCTTGCCTGCATTTGAGAATTACCCGGATACAGTTAGAGCACAAATAGAGATCGGCGTTAAAAGTTATGTCCACAACTTTGGCAGACAGCCTTCCGGTTTCTGGATTCCTGAGTGCGGATATTTCAAAGGCCTTGATTCGCTTTTGAAGGATGCAGGCATACGATATTTCTTTCTCGAATCCCATGGCATTATTCACGGAAGGCCGAGACCGAAATACAGTATATACAGCCCTGTATTATCTCCTGCAGGCTTGACAGTTTTGGGAAGGGATTTTAAATCAGCAAGACAGGTATGGTGCGCATCGAGGGGCTATCCGGGAGAGCCTTCCTATAGGGACTTCTATCGCGATATAGGCTTTGACCTTCCCATGGATTATATAAAGCAATTCACCCGTCTCGGCAATATAAGGACATTCACAGGGATAAAATACCACAGCATTACAGGTAATACGGAAAATAAATTGCCTTATAACAGGATAAGGGCGATGGAGATGGTGTCGGAGCATGCAAGGCATTTTGTTGAAAGCAGGGAATCGGACATCGAACGCCTTTCTGAATTCGGTCATTTCTCTGAATCAGGTGGGCCTGTTATATTCTCGGCCTTTGATGCAGAGCTCTTCGGCCACTGGTGGTTTGAGGGGATTGAATGGCTGAATATTGTGCTCAGGAGCATATCTGAAGGCAAGAGGTCCTTTGATATTGTTACTCCCGAAAGATATTTCAATGAATATGTTAATTCTGACACCATGCAGTCCATACAGATCTCATCCTCAAGCTGGGGAGAGGGTGGATATAATTCCCTATGGATAGGTGAAAAAAATCATCATCTCTACAGGCATATTCATAAAATGGCGGAGAGGATGAAAGTGCTAAAAGAGTTAAGAGTTAAGAGTTATGAGTTAAGAGTTAAAGAAATTCCAAACTCTAAACTCCGGACGCCGAACTCTAAACTCTTACTGCAGAGAGCAATAAATCAGGCAAAGAGGGAGATGCTCCTTGCACAGGCAAGCGACTGGCCATTTTTAATGCAGAAGGGAAGGGCATCGGAATATGCCGAGCGCAGGGTGATGAGGCATATCGAGAGGTTCAATATGCTTTTTGATATGATTATGAGCGGGAATGTGGAAGAGTCTATATTGAAGTCTATGGAAGAATCCAACAGGATTTTCTTACACTTTGCCTTCTGACAGCAGGCTGTCATAGGGGTATGCTTTCAGGTAGGCGAGGAACTCGTCCACTGCGTGGGATAAGACAGCGTTTTTCTGCATTATGAGGGAGAAGCTCCTGAGGATCTTCTCTTCCTTCGGAGTAATCAGCTTTAAGCTTCCGTATTTGACCTCTTTTCTCGCAGCCCATTTTGAGACAATCGATATGCCGATTCCGCTCTCAACAGCCTCTTTTATGGATTCTGTGCTGCCCAACACTAATGCTATGCGCATATCGCTTGTATTTATTCCGTGTGATGAGAGGTATTTCTCTATCATCTGTCTTGTGCCCGAGCCCTCCTCCCTAAGAATAAACGGCTCTTTGGTCACTTCTAAAATGGAGACAACCTTTTTCTTGGCCCATGGATGGAAAGGAGGCACTATAAAAGAAAGCTCATCCGGGATTATCGAATCTATTTTCATTTTATGCCTGGATGTTTCACCCTCTACAAGTCCGAGGTCGATTATCCCTGAATTTAGAAAGTCAACGATTCTTTTTGTGTTTCCAATAAGGAGATTTATCTTTATTTTTGGATGCGTCTTTTTGAAATTGGCTATTACTGTCGGAAGTATGTAATTGCCTATGGTTGTGCTCGCACCGATTGTTATGCTTCCCTTTATCAGTCCTGTTATCTTTCCTATCTCTTTTTCTGCCTCGGCATAAAGAGTGAGTATGTCTTTTGCGTATCTATAAAGGATTTCGCCTGAAGGGGTGAGGTTGATAAAACTGCTTGACCTGTCGAAGAGCTTTGTCTCGTATATCTCTTCGAGCGCCTGAATCTGGAGGCTAACGGCAGGCTGCGTCAAGTGAATAATCTCAGAGGTTTTTGAAAAACTCTTTGTCTCTGCAACCGTACAAAAAACTTTTAATTTGTGGTCTTCCATTCCCATAGCAGATTAATATACCATAAAATTTATTTATATGTAAATAAAAGATGGAGTGAGAAGAACTGGAGTATTGGAGTAATGTTCCAACATTTCAACACTCCATTACTCCAAATTATTATTCCATCGCTTCCGGCTTGACATAATATAGGATTCTTCTGCACTGAGGACAATTAATGATTTCGTCGCCGGTCTTTATTTCAACAAACAACTGCGGCGGGATGTGCATATTGCACCCTTGACATGCCTCATCTTTTGCTTCTACGACGGCAATGCCGCGGCTTGCCTTCATGATTGTCATATATTCATTGTAAATGCCGCTGTCTATTTTATCTGTCAATCCTTTTCTGTTTTTTTTCAGTTTCTTAAATTCTTCGTCCCATTCAAGGACTTCCTTTTCAAGCTCTTTTTTCATTACTTCTATCTTTGCTTTTTCTTCGGTTATGCGGCCTTTTTCTATCTCTAAAACCTTTGATGATCCCTCGATGGAATCCATAATGGACAGCATTTCATCCTCCGAAGATTTAAGCTCCTTTTCTGCCTTTTCTATCTCTTTGGTTTGCGCCTGATATTCCTTATTGGTCTTAATCTCGGATGTTCTTTGCTTCAGCTTCTTTATTTTTTCCTTTATATCTTCGATGTCCCGCTCTTTGTCCTTTTTCTTCTTCTCCAGAGAGGCATGCTGCTGCTTTACATTTTCGTATGCTGCCTCTGCACTTTTCAAAGGTCCTTCGTGTGATGAGATTGTGGCAGGTATTGCATCCATTTTCAGGCGGGTGGAGAGTATAATGGAGTCGAGTTTCTGCAGTTCTATTAGAAGCCTCAATTGTTCGTTCACAGTTCTCCTCAAGTTTAAGAGTGGGCCCTCCAGGACTCGAACCTGGGACCAACCGGTTATGAGCCGGTAGCTCTAACCAACTGAGCTAAGGGCCCTGACAAATCAGAGATAATAACTTTAACTTTTGCGCTCTCTTTAAGTCAAGACTTTCCGAGAAAATCCCTTAGCCACTTGCTTCTGGCAGGATGTTTCAGTTTTCTTATTGCCTTTACTTCTATCTGTCTTATGCGCTCGCGGGTTACCTCAAACTCCTGACCCACTTCCTCAAGCGTATGCGGGCTGTCTTCGCCTATTCCAAACCTCTTTCTTATAACCATTTCCTCTTTTGGAGACAGCGTGCAGAGCACCTTATCGATATGCGCTCTCAAGTCCTCGTGAATGACTGCATCCAGAGGGGAGAGGTTTCCCTTATCTTCTATGAAATCTTTAAGCATTGTGTCAGACTCCTCTCCGATTGGAGTCTCGATCGATATAGGCTCCTTTGATATTTTCAATATGCTTCTTACTTTATCAAGGGGGATTTTTGCCCGGTTTGCTATATCGTCAGGGCTTGGTTCAACGCCGAGCTCCTGCACCAGCTCCTTTGTTACACGATTTATCTTGTTGATGTTCTCTATCATATGAACAGGTATTCTTATTGTCCTTGACTGGTCTGCTATAGCCCTGCTTATCGCCTGTCTTATCCACCATGTGGCGTAGGTGCTGAATTTGTAACCACGCCTGTATTCAAATTTGTCGACAGCGCGCATAAGGCCTATATTGCCCTCCTGTATCAAATCGCCAAGGCTTAGACCTTTGCCGATATATCTCTTTGCAATGCTTATAACGAGCCTGAGATTTGATTCGACCAGTTGTCCCTTTGCATTGTTGACCTCGACCTCTGCCTTTTCGAGTTCCTGCGAAATCTTTTTTATTTCTGATGCCCTTAATCCAAGGGTTGATTCCATTTTTTTAATCACGGCTGTTAAGTCCTTGCATTTAGATGAATTGTTCCTCGTCTTTTTTGCCTTGCGGAGTTCTTCATGCATGGATTGCATCTGGCTGTTTATCTTTTTCAATTCCTCTGAGAATGCATTTATGACATCGTCTCTCATGTTCAGTTCCTTGACTCTCTGGAGTATCTGGCTTTTATTGTCCTGTAACCGCTTGTAGACAGGCGCATCTTTTTTTGCAGGAGAATCCTTGCTTTCTGCGCAAAAGCCGCCGTCTTTCAAAAGTTTTTTCCTCTTGGTAAACAGCGAGTTTATGGATTCTGTTATCTTAGAGAACTTCTCCTTTTCCTCAAGGATATCGTCTTCGGACAGATCTTCGCCGTCCTGAATGAGCTCTACCAGAGGAGCCTCGCCCTTCTCTACAAGTCTGCCCAGCGTAATGAGTTTGTTCAGGACAAAAGGGATTGTGAATATTGCGCCGCATATTTTCAATTTACCTTCTTCTATCTGCTGTGCGATCTCTATCTCTCCGTCCTTGGTCAGCAGGGGAATCGAGCTTATCCCTTTCAGATATGCCCGTAAGGGATCATACTCCTGCTCGATGGCTCCCTTTATTGCCTCTTCTGACTCAAATGTTTCTGTTCTCTCTTCTAAAAAATTCTCCTCAGAAAGATTCTTAGTATTTACATCGGCATCCTGTTCTTCAAATCCTTTCTCGTAAATATTAAACGGGTTATCATCAATTCTTGACAAGGTTTCCCCCTTTTATTTTGTGTGAAAGATTTCTTAAATAATTTCTGTGTCGGGTTAAAGAATCTAAAAGTTTTTCATCTCCGAGCTGTTCTGCTGCTTTAATTTGTTTTTCAATATTTTTTAAAACAATTTTTTTAAGGCAACATTCTATGCTTTCATCTGCATGTTCTTCATCAATTTGAGGGTTTACGGAGAACATTGTTATCAATTTTTGCTCTCCTTCATTGCAGATAGACAATAGCTTTTCGATTAGTAACCCTTTATTTATATTTGACTCATCTGCCGTGTATGTTTTTATTTTCTCAAAGATTCCTCTTATGACTGGATTTTCTACAATTTTGATATCAATCCTATCTATTATAGCATTTGTTTTTTCAGGCATGGAAAGGGCAATATTTAGAAGTATTTCTTCGTCAGTTTTTATCTCTTTTTTTATTTCTTTTATTTTAGTGCTCTTCGAAAATTCTTTTTGAGAAGTTCCAATAGAATGCATGCCTGATCCTTTTAAGTTTAATGTTTTTTGGATAACATTCTTTAATTCTTCCCTGAGTGTCAGCTCATTTGTCTTTGATTTGTCTGACAGCTCACGGATGGCCTCATCCCTCTGTAATGGATCAGGACAGGAGGATATTACCTGCAGCATATACCTGACCGCATCGAGCTTGCTTTTGCCAGAAATCATTAACAGGAATTCTGCGGGAGATATTGCCTTGCTCATGTATTTCCTGAAGTTCTCTTCCCCATGCCTTCTTAAAAATGTATCAGGGTCTTCACCTTGCGGTAGAAGGAGGATTTTTGCAATCATGCCCTCTGCATAGCATAGCTCTATCGACCTTTTTGTTGCGGATATTCCTGCAGAATCGCCGTCGAAAATCAGAAGCACCTTATTCGAGAATCTTTTCAGCTTCTTCAGTTGTCCTGAGGTCAGGGCAGTTCCAAGAGGTGCAATGGCATTTGCAAAGCCGTACTGATGGCACATTATTGCATCGAGGTAGCCTTCCACAATGATGGAATATCCCTTTTGTGTTATGGTGCTTTTTGCGATATTAAGTCCATAGCTTGTTTCTCCCTTTTTGAATATAATGCTGTCAGGAGAGTTTATATATTTTGGCATGTTTTTCAGATTGGACAGTATCCTGCCTCCAAAGGCGATAGCCCTTCCCTGAAGATCAAATATGGGAAACATCAGCCTGTCCCTGAAAAAGTCATAAACACCCTTTTCTCCGGAATTCACAAGGCCGGATGCCTTTATGTGCTCTAATGAGAACCCCTGCTCCTTGAGATGACTGAACAGGGAATCTTTTTCACTTTTACTGTAACCGATGGAAAACCTTTCTATGGTTTCGCTGTTCAGCCCTCTCTCTTTCAGATAAGATGTAGCTTGTTTAGAAATTTTTAAATTATTCTGGAAAAAAAGGAGTGCTTCTTTCTGGATTGCAAAAAGGCTCTCTTTCATGCCTTTTATTTTGGAGTCACCCTTGAAGACTTCTGTCTTTATGCCTGCCTTTTGAGAAAGATGAGATACAGCCTCCTGAAAGGTCATGTTTTCGTAGTTCATCACAAAGGCGAAAATATCTCCTCCTTTGTGACAGCCGAAACAATGGAATATCTGCTTTGAAGGGCTTACCATAAAAGAGGGGGTTTTCTCAGAATGAAACGGACACAGGCCCTTGTAATTCTGACCGGCACGTTTTAAGTCCATATATTCGGCTATCAGATCGATTATATCTATCCTGGATTTTATCTCTTCAGTAATGGAGTTCATAGCGTTATTGCGTTTATGGTGCTGAACATTGCTTCTACGCTATGACGCTATAACGCTATAACGCATTGCGCTTCACCCTTCTAAAGCCGGAGCACTCGAGGATTTTTATTTCTTCATTCTCAGTTGTACGGTCAAGTAAAAAGTTTAACCCAAGATTATCACTGGCTATATGCCCTGCTATTACTACATTTACATGATTTTTTTCTGCCTCTTTTCTATGCTCTTCGCTGAGGTGCATGGCGACTATTGTGTTTATGCCGCTCAGTGAAAGGCTCTGGAATATCTCTTTTGAGCCCTCTGTTCCTCCTGTCATATCCACAAAGATCCTTCCTGCCTTTCTGCTCTTTGACCCCAACAGTATCTTCGGCCCTGCATTGTTCTTTTCTCCCTCTTTGTATTCGGGCATTTCCCGCAAAAGGTCGATGACGTCATCAACCGTGTAGGGTTTTTTATCATCGAACGTCTTCTGTAAATATGAGGCCACCATATTATCCGCAGGGGTATGCAGACAGGCAAACGGCATATTCAGGAGCTTTGCTGCATCAACAGCCCGCGTATGGTTTACAGGCATCAGTTTGCGCTCCACCTCTTTTATCCTTCCTTCCATAAGGTCTTCTGCTATATTTATCGGAACGCCAAATCTGTTCAGTATATCCGATTGCATGTACATAACCGAATAAAGATTAGCGTATGCTCTGCCTTCAGGGTGGTGGGAAACTATGAGGTCTACCGGGATATTTCTGTTTTTCAATGTCTCTGAGAGGAGTACCTCGCCTACTTCAATATCTATCCCCACAAGGATTGCTTTGATATCTTCATCGCCTGTGCCGTGAAGTATCCTTGAATCAGAGTAGGGATTTTCAAGACTCTCCATATCAAAGGTCTCTTTTTCTTTCGGCTTGAGGTTTTCGTAATCTTTTTTTCTGCGCTCAAGCTCTTTTATGACCAAATCCTTTCCTCTGGGGTCATTGTCTATGCCTGTGGATAATGCCTTTTTATAAAAATCGGAAAGCTTCATGGATTCACCTCATTATTTTGTAGATGAGTAGATGAGTAAAGAACTATTCACTCATAAACCCATTTACCCATCTGTTTATTTGCTTAAAAGTTCCTTGACCCTCTGGCTGACAATCTTTCCGTCAGCCACTCCCTTTGTTTTTGGAGTGACAATCTTCATGACCTTCCCCATATCATTCAGAGATGTTGCATTGCATTCTTTTATGGCCGAGAGTATGATTTCGTCTATTTCCTGTGGAGACAACTGTTTAGGAAGATAGGACTGGATTATTTCGAGTTCTTTTTTTTCTTTTTCAGAGAGGTCTGTTCTCCCTGCTTTCTCAAACTGTTCTATGGATTCCCTTCTTTGTTTGGCGAGGGATGACAGGACGGAGAGGGTATCATCATCCGTGAGGGTTCCCATTTTTTCTATGGATTTATTTTTTAAAGAGGCCTTGACCATTCTGATAACCGATACTCTTAGGTCATCTCTTGATTTCAAGGCCTCCTTGAGCTCTGCATCAAGCCTTTCAGTAATATTGGCAAGGATAGGCACAATTACCTCGCTGAGAATGTTCTTGTTCTTTTTGCGGCCTTTTTACGAGCAGCCAAGATCTTTTTCTTTTTCTTGACGCTTGGTTTGTCGTAATGCTCCCTCTTTTTTATCTCTGAAAGTATGCCTTCCCGCTCGCACTGTTTCTTAAAGTGCTTAAGGGCAGAATCCAAAGATTCATTGTCTCTTACTTTTACAGAGGGCATTTATAATCACCCCTCTCTGTTTGGGATTTTCAAGTAATTTACCAATTCGGGGAATTTTCTGTCAAGAAAAATACAGAAGCGCGCCCAGGAGGATTCGAACCCCCGACCTGCGGATTCGTAGTCCGACGCTCTATCCAGCTGAGCTATGGGCGCACATGGAAATTCTATCAATAATCTTCGGGTTTTATCAACATACAGGTTGTCACGGCTTGCACTATATGCTACTTTTTAAGGTATAGAGAGAAGCTAATTCTATAAAAGGGGGATATTATGGATGACATATTGAAGATCATAAAAGATAGGCGCAGCATCAGGAACTTTCAGAAAAAGGATATTCCTGATGAGATAATCAAAAAGCTTGCAGATGCCCTTATCTGGGCACCGAGCGCAGGAAACCTGCAGTCAAGGAAGTTTTATTTTGTAAGGGATGAAAAAACAAAGAGGGATATTGCTGTTGCGGCTCTTAACCAGAATTTCATTGCTGAAGCGCCCCTTGTTGTCGTTGGATGTGCTGACAGGAGGATTGAGAATCGGTATGGAGACAGGGGTGTCAACCTCTATTCAATTCAGGATGTGGCATGCAGTATTATGAATATGATGCTTACTGCATGGGAAAACGGGCTCGGCAGCGTTTGGGCCGGCGCATTCAGGGAAAGCGATGTGTTTGAAATATTGGACATGCCGAATAATTTAAGGCCTGTTGCAATAGTGCCGGTTGGCTATCCTTCGAGGATTCCATCAGCACCGCCGAGGGTTTCTGCAAAAGAGGCGGTGGAGTTTAAGTGACGGATACATTCCTCCATATCCTCCGGCAGAGGGCTTGAAAACTCAAGATATTCTTTGGTTGCAGGATGGATGAATCCGAGTGTCTCTGCATGGAGCATCTGGCGGGGAAAGACTATTTTTTTTCTGTCTATTTCGATAACTGTTTTTTTGCCGTAGGTTTTGTCACCGAGTACAGGATGTCCGATTGCGGCAAAATGAACTCTTATCTGGTGCGTCCTTCCTGTTCCGAGCTTTGCTTCAATGAGCGTTGCAGCGCCGAATCTCTTTATTGCCCTCCATCTGGTAACCGCTTCTTTTCCCCTTTCTGTTCGTGTCGACATCTTTTTTCTGTCTGAGACGGCCCGTCCTATCTTCATCTCAATTTCCCCTGAATCCTCTTTGATATTGCCATAAACAAGAGTTACATATTTCCTGTTTATTGTCCTTTTTTGGAATTGCTCTACGAGGTCGTAATATGCCGCATCGTCAAGGGCGACAACCATTACTCCTGATGTGTCTTTATCAAGCCTGTGGACTACTCCGGGACGCAAAGGCCCTCCGATGGTCGCTAATTTTTTGCAATGATAGGCAAGGGCATTAAGGAGAGTGCTTCTATTATGTCCTGCTGCAGGATACACAACCATGTCTGCAGGCTTGTCCACCACAACAAGATGTTCGTCAATGTAAAGTATCTTGATAGGGATAGGTTCGGGTATGAGGATTTCCTTTTCTTCTTCAGGCTCATGGACTGTGATGTTATCATCTATCTTTACTTTGTAGTTCTGGTCCTCTATCTTTTTATTCACGAGAACAAGGCCATTTTTTATGAGCTTCTGCATCTGTGAACGGGTAATCCCCGTTTTTTCTGAAACAAAAATATCGAGCCTTTCTGGAATGTCTGATTGTAAGACAGTAATGGAGATTGTCTTTCTTCTGTGTTCTGTCTTCTGTCCTCTGTCTTTTTCCATCGCCTTGCAAATATTATATCAGAGTGATAGAATTACCAGTTAGCAATATTGGGAGGAACACCTTGAAGCTCAATGAATTAACCATTTCCGAATTAAGAAGGCTTCTTGACGATAGAGAGGTTAAGCCCGGGGAAGTCCTTGATGATATTTATAACCGTATTGATGCGGTAGACGATAAGGTAAAGTCTTATATTACGATAACAAAGGATGTTGCCTATGAGATGGCAAAGGATGCAGAGCAGGCAATCCTTTCGAATAAAGCATCCCTTCTGACAGGAATACCTGTTGCAGTGAAAGACAATATGTGCACAAAGGACATATCGACCACATGCGCATCAAAGATACTCCATAATTTCAAGCCTCCTTATGAAAGCACGGTAACAGCAAGACTTAAGGAGCAGGGATATATTCTTACAGGGAAAACAAATCTTGATGAGTTCGCCATGGGCTCTTCCACGGAAAACTCAGGCTTTCATACAACAAGAAATCCATGGGATCTGGAGCGTGTTCCGGGCGGAAGCAGCGGCGGCTCTGCTGCTGCTGTTGCTGCTGATGAATGTATTGCAGCTCTCGGCTCTGATACAGGAGGCTCTATAAGACAACCTGCTGCACTCTGCGGAGTTGTCGGCTTAAAGCCAACTTACGGCAGGGTTTCGAGATACGGGCTTGTTGCCTTTGCTTCATCCCTCGACCAGATAGGACCCATTACAAAAAATGTTGCGGATGCTGCCATAATGCTCAATGCCATAGCAGGGCATGATCCTTCTGATTCCACCTCAGCGCCCATGGATGTTCCTGATTTCGCAAATGTACTGGGTCATGACATAAAAGGCTTAAAGATAGGTATTCCGAAGGAATACTTTATCGAGGGAATGGATAAAGATATCGAGGATTCTGTGCGCACAGCAATAAAAAAGCTTGAATCACTTGGTGCAATTCCTGTTGAGGTCTCTCTTCCCCATACAGGCTATGCAGTTGCCACTTACTATATACTTGCCACATCAGAGGCATCTTCCAATCTTGCAAGATACGATGGCGTTAAATACGGATTCAGGGTAGACGGAAAAGATTTGCTTGATATGTATATGAATACAAGGGCGCAGGGGTTCGGCTCCGAGGTAAAAAGGAGGATAATGCTCGGCACATATGCCCTCTCTGCAGGATATTATGAGGCTTATTATAAAAAGGGTCAGCAGGTAAGGACATTGATAAAGCAAGACTTTGACAATGCATTCAAAAATGTGGATGTAATTGTTACACCCACATCGCCAAGCGCCGCATTCAAGATCGGCGAAAAGGCTACAGACCCGCTTCAGATGTATCTTTCTGACATATTTACAATATCGGTGAACCTCGCAGGCGTGCCTGCCATTTCCATTCCATGCGGTTTTACAAGGGACAACCTTCCGGTCGGTTTGCAGATTATCGGTAAACATTTTGACGAAGAATCCATATTCAAGATTGCCTATGCCTATGAGCAGAGCACAGAGTGGCATTTAAGGAGACCGCAGCTATGATGAAATACGAGGCAGTTATCGGTCTTGAAGTCCATGCACAGATGCTTACGGATACAAAGATGTTCTGCGGCTGCTCAACCAGATTCGGCTCTGAGCCCAATACACAGACATGCCCTGTGTGTATCGGTATGCCGGGTGTCCTTCCGGTTATGAACAAAAAGGCCCTTGAATTCACAATCAAGACAGGGCTTGCCACGAACTGTAAAATATCCCCTTACAGCAGGTTTGCGAGGAAGAATTATTTCTATCCCGACCTGCCGAAAGGTTATCAGATAAGCCAGTATGAGCTCCCGATATGCGAGGGCGGATACATAGAGATCGTTCTCGACGGAGAGGCGAAGAGAATCGGCATCACGAGGATTCACATGGAGGAAGACGCAGGCAAGAATATCCATGAAGGCAGCGGCCCTTACAGCTTTGTTGATCTAAACCGTGCAGGCATTCCTTTGATGGAGATAGTCTCTGAGCCTGACATAAGAAGTCCTAAAGAGGCTGCTGAATACATGAAAAAGCTGAGGACAATCCTTCGCTATCTTGGCGTATGCGACGGCAACATGGAGCAGGGCTCTCTCAGGTGTGATGCCAATGTCTCTATAAGACCTGTTGGGCAGAAGGAATACGGAACAAGGGCAGAGGTAAAAAATATCAACTCATTTAAGTTTGTTGAAAAGGCCATGGAATATGAGATTAAAAGGCAGATAAAGGTTGTTGAAGAAGGTGGGAGGGTAATACAGGAGACAAGGCTCTGGGATTCAAATAAGGGGATAACGGAGTCTATGCGGGGGAAGGAAGAGGCCCATGACTACCGCTACTTCCCGGAACCTGATCTCGTGCCTATAGCTGCAGATAAGGAGTGGATTGATGAAATCAGGAGTACACTCCCTGAACTGCCAGATGCAAAAAGGGAGAGGTTTATTTCTGGATACGGCATTCCTGAATACGATGCTGATTTACTTACTGAAGAAAAAGTTAGAGCCGAGTGGTTTGAAGATGCGGTAAAGGCAGGCGGAAAACCAAAAATTGTAGCTAACTGGATAATAACAAATATTTTCAAACGCCTGAAAGAAGAAGATAAAGAAATTAATGAAACACTTCTTAAGCCTAAACACTTAGTCAGTTTACTTAGTCTTATTGATGCAGGGAGTACCAGTAGTACAATGGCAAAAACTATTATTCTGGATGAGATCTTTAAAAGTGGTAAAATGCCTGAGGACATCGTCAAAGAAAAGGGGCTTGTACAGATAAGCGATGCAGGAGAGATAGAGAAGGCGATAGATGAGATTCTCGCAAAAAGCCAGAAAGAGGTTGAGCGTTATAAGTCCGGAGATGAAAAGCTGATTGGATTCTTTGTCGGGCAGATTATGAAGGCAACCAAGGGTAAGGCAAATCCGCAGATGGTGAATGAGCTGCTAAAGAAGAAATTAAGCTAAAAATACTTGAAAAATTTTATCGGTGCAATATATATTATGCCAGTCAAAATTTCCTTAAAGGGGAAAAATAATCCTCAAATTGGAAGGCAGTAAGGGCTTGAGTCCATGTAAAATCAGGCTTAACATGCATGGCATGTTAGTTGCTTTTATAATTGTTCAATAAAAGAAAGGGGGTGAATATATGAGGATTTTAACAGCAATATTGGCAATCCTGATAGCAGTTGTTTTCGTCGGCACTGCAATGGCAGTTCCTCCGGGAAAGACCATAGAGTTTGCAGGCGGAGCAATGGGCAAGATCGTTTTTGACGGCAAGACCCATGCAGACAAGGGTCTCAAATGCAATGACTGTCATACAAAGATATTCCAGATGAAGAAAGGATCTGCAAAGATGAAAATGGCAGATATCAATGCTGGAAAGTTCTGCGGCGAATGCCATAACGGCACAAAGGCATTTAAGACAAGCGATGCGGCAAACTGTACAAAATGCCACAAGAAATAATTAGAGAGAGCAATAAAAAAGGCGACCATCTGGTCGCCTTTTTTTATTTATATAGATTCTACTTAATATAGGTAATCCATGATTCGTACTTCTTATTCTTGCCTTTGACTATGTCAAAGAATATGGACTGCAATTTTTTGGTAGTCTTGCCCCTCTTGCCATCCCCAATCACTCTGCCATCAAGTTCCCTTATGGGGGTGACTTCTGCTGCTGTCCCTGTGAAGAATGCCTCGTCAGCTATATATACTTCATCCCTTGTGAACCGCTCTTCTCTGGTATCTATTCCTGCATTCTTTGCGATTGTTATTATACTGTCCCTTGTGATGCCTTCCAATACGGAGGTGAGGGGAGTTGTCTTCAATACGCCGTTTCTTACGATGAAAATGTTTTCACCGCTTCCTTCCGACACGTATCCTTCCGTATCGAGCAGAAGCGCTTCGTCATAGCCTGCGGAAATAGCCTCTTTTTTTGCAATCTGCGAATTTACATAATAACCGCATATCTTTCCGCGCGACATGTTGGAATTCACATGATTTCTTATGTATGAAGACACTTTTACCCTGATGCCTTTTTCGAGGCCTTCTTCGCCTAGGTACGCGCCCCAAGGCCATGCAGCGATGGCGACATTTACAGGATTGCCTTTGGGATAAAGTCCCATTGCGCCGTATCCGATGTAAACGAGCGGCCTGATGTAGCACTCTTTTTGTTTGTTTGCTTTCACCATATCTATAATCGCCTTTTTAATTTCGTCTTCTGCAAAGGGTATCTCCATGAGAAATATATGCGCTGACTGAAATAATCTTTTTACATGCTCATTGAGCTTGAAAATGGCAGGTCCTTTTGGCGTGTTGTAGCAGCGGATTCCTTCAAAGGCACCGAGTCCATAATGCAGCGTGTGCGTCATTATGTGGATTTTTGCGTCATCCCAGTTTACGAACTTCCCGTCCATCCATATCTTTTCTGTTTTATTAATCATAGGTTATTATTTATAACAGTAGTATATTGGCTGTGTCAATTTTAAATTGGATATATTAAAAACATTTATATGAAAGAACTGATCATCATAGGCGGAGGGCTTGCAGGCTGTGAGGCCGCATGGCAGGCTGCAAAGAGGGGAGTTAATGTCCTGCTTTTTGAGATGAGACCGGAGAGAATGACAGAGGCCCATAAAACCAATTCGCTGTCAGAGCTTGTCTGCTCCAATTCTCTGAGGTCAAAGGAGATAAACACGGGAGCAGGTCTCTTGAAAAAAGAATTGGAGCTTGCGGATTCCTTGATAATGAAGGCAGCAAAGGAGTCTGAAGTATCTGCCGGCTCTGCCCTTGCTGTTGACAGGGTGATGTTTTCTGAATTTATAACTGTGACTATCGAGAGCCATCTCAATATAAAAATTATCAGAAAAGAGGTTGTGGAGTTTCCCGATTCGATTGCTATTATAGCCACAGGCCCCCTCACATCAGGTGCAATGGCTGATGCCATAAAAGCTGTTATCGGAGAGGAACATCTCCATTTTTATGATGCCATAGCTCCGATTATAGATGCCGAGAGCATTGACTACTCAAAGGTCTACCTGTCTTCAAGATATGGGAAGGGCGGGGACGACTATGTGAACTGTCCCATGACTAAGGAAGAATATAATCAGTTTTATGATACATTAATGAAGGCGGATACCGTTTCGGCAAGGGATTTTGAAGATATAAAGGTCTTTGAAGGCTGTATGCCTGTAGAGGTTATGGCGAAAAGAGGCAGGAATACGCTCGTGTTCGGGCCTTTAAAACCTGTTGGTCTGCCAGACCCGAAAACAGGAAAAATCCCTTACGCAGTTGTACAATTGAGACTTGAAAATAGAGAAAAGACAGCATACAACATGGTCGGTTTTCAGACAAGGCTGAAATGGCCTGAACAAAAGAAGGTATTCAGAATGATACCGGGGCTTGAGAATGCAGAGTTCCTGAGATTCGGCAGTATTCACAGGAATACATATATAAACTCACCGAGGCACCTGAATGCAGACCTTACCTTGAAAGAAAAAAACAACATAT
>JAJYXI010000045.1 GCA_021791055.1 Nitrospirota bacterium
TACAATCGGCAGAGGAAACAGGCAAAGCTGGGGTATTTAGCGCCAGTTGCTTATGAGAAAAAGTTTTATCAAACGAGGATTGCAGCATGAGTGAATTGGTATCCACTATTGACATCCGACCTCAAAAAACAAATCGAGTGTGATTTTTAGCTCTGAAAGGATTTCATGAGCCGCGTATCCTGGATGTTCTTTAATTGCCTCTGTTACAGCAACTGGAAAACGATAAGATAGCTTTTTCAAATGCTCTTTATCCCATGGCAGCGGGCCAAGTGTATATTGGGTGATTTTGTTTGAAAACTGGTGAGACATAAATTACTTTCTCCTCTCAAACACCGTTGCTGCGATGATGACGAAGACAACGGATGAAAGGACGATTGCCGAAATATCGAGGCTTAATGGAAAATCGTGCGTGAGCATTTTCTTTTCAGGGAATACCATGTACTTCAATGCATCTATTCCGTAAGTCAATGGATTTATTTTTGTAAAAAAACTTAGCAAGTGCGGCAGGAGTTTTACAGGATACATTGCCCCTGACAAGAAGAACATAGGCATTACTATGAAATTCATAATAACGCTGAAGCTTTCGAAACTTTCGTAAAATGTTGCTATGAGAATGCCGAGGGATGAAAGGCAGAATGAAAGAATAATGGAAATGCCGAGTATTAAAAGTATCTGGATTATGCCGAGCTTCAGTCCGATAACAGGGAAAAGCAAAAGTATAATCAGTGCCTGAAGCGTTGATACAACGGTGCCGCTCAATGCCTTGCCTACCACTATGGAAAACCTCGATACAGGCGCTGCAAGCATCTCTTTCATAAATCCGAATTCCTTGTCCCATATTATGGATATGGACGAGAATATGGAGCTGAACAGGATGGTCATTCCTATGATGCCCGGAAAGATAAACTGCATGTAAGGCATTCCCATGTCAGGCGACACCATTCTCGACATTCCACCTCCGACGAGAAAAAGCCAGAGGAGCGGCCTTGCGAGAGTGGATATTAGTCTTCCCCGCTCACGCACAAATTTTATAAACTCCCTCGCGACAATTACATATATGGCGTTCAAATCAGATCTCATCCTCTATCAAACTTTCTCCTATAAGACCTTATGGACTCCTTCAGTTCATCGCCGCCGGATACTGCTTCCGGTCTTATTGCCTTGCCTGTGAGTTTTAAAAATACATCGTTCAATGTCGGCCTCTGCAGCCTTACAGACAGCACCATGTCTGCAAGGGTATTTATCAGCTTCGGGATGCATGCATCTCCCTTTGATACGGATATGAATATCTCTCCGTTTTTCTCTTCTGCATCAAGATTCAGGTTTTTCCTGATTTCGTCTATAGCAATTGAATTATCTTTTGTCTTTAAATATATGACGTCTCCTCCCACCATCTTCTTCAGATCATCGGGAGAGCCCTGGGCGATTAACTTTCCCTTGTCGATTATCGCTATCTTATTACAAATTTCTGCCTCTTCCATGTAATGTGTTGTCATGAATATTGTAACATCATGTTTTTTAGGAAGCTCAGAGATGAATTCCCATAGATTCGTCCTGCTCTGCGGGTCTAATCCGAGGGTCGGCTCATCGAGAAACAATACCTTTGGCTGGTGGATAATGGACCTTGCCACCTCAAGCCTTCTCTTCATCCCTCCTGAAAACCTTTTTACAGGCTCGTCCTTTCTCTCATAAAGACCGACGAAGTTCAGCGCATCATCTATCCTTCCCTTTCTCTCATTCTTAGGAACATTGTATAGATAGGAATGGAAAAGCAGGTTTTCGTAAGCAGTGAGTTCCTTGTCGAGAGTGTTGTCCTGAAAAACAATTCCTATCTCTTTTCTAACCTCTGATGATTCTTTCATACAGTCATACCCATCGATAGAAGCCTTTCCGGATGTGGGAGACAGCAGTGTGCAGAGTATGTTGATGGTGGTTGTCTTTCCGGCGCCGTTGGGGCCGAGGAAGCCGAATATCGTCCCCTTTTCCACCTCAAAGGATATACCATTAACGGCAGTAATATTGCCGAATTTTTTTGTCAGGTTTTCTACTGCGATTATGGACATTACTGATACCACTCCATCTTATTCTTCGGCACGTGCCAGTGGATGAAGTCATACCATATGCCGAGAGGGGCCTTCTCAACGCCTTTGAATCTCTTGTGAAGCACGGGAAGGGCGTCAGGTACATAAAGGAAAGTGTATGGCTGTTCTTCTGCAAGTATTTCGTGAATCCTGTGATAAATCTTTTTCCTTTTTTCTATATCAAATGTCTGCCTGCCCTGTATGAGCAGTCTGTCAACTTCTTCGTTTTTGTAAGAGATGAAATTAAACTCTCCTTCTTTGGTTTTCGATGAATGCCATATGTCGTAAATATCAGGGTCTCTTGACAATGCCCATCCCATTATTACTGCCTCAAACCTTTTTTTGTCTATGAATTCATGGAGCATCGCCTGCCACTCCAGAACCTTTATGTTCATCTCAATCCCAACTTTTTTAAGCTGCTCTTTGATTATCTGTGCGATCTTGAGCCTTGCCTCATTGCCCTGATTCGCAAGCACTGTAAAAGAAAATTTCTTGCCATCTTTTTCGAGCAAACCCTCAGCATTCTTTCTCCATCCTGCATCGGATAATAATTTTATCGCTTTATCAAGATTGTACTCGTAATCTTTTACATCCGGATTAAATGCCCATGACTCAGGAGGGAATGGGCCTGTGCATGGCGTTCCATAACTTAGAAGGACTCCTGCTATGAGTTCCTTTTTGTTGATAGCATAAGCAATTGCCTGTCGTACCCGTTTGTCCGAAAACAGGGGATTGAGCAGGTTATATCCGAGGTATGTATAGCCGAATGAAGGGTATCTGAACTTCTGGAAATAACTTTTAAAGAAGTCTGTCTGCGCCTGCAATTTGTACTGCGGCGGTGTAAGCCCCATGAAATCAATGCCGCCGAATTTTAGTTCCAGAAACATGGTTGCTGTATCGGGTATTATCCTCGCTATGAACTTATCGATATTCGGCCTTCCTTCGAAATAATCGTCAAATGCCTCAAGGACTATCTTCTGACCTGTAATCCACTCTTTAAGTTTATAGGGGCCTGTGCCTATAGGATTGCGATTGACCTCAGGAGATGTTAAATCCTTCCCCTCAAGTACATGCCTTGGAATAATGCCCATTCCCCACGATTCCAATGCAGGGGCATAAGGTTCTTTGTATGTGACTCTTACTGTATATTTGTCGAGAGCCTCTACTTTTTCCACGGGTCCGTAGATACTGCTGTAAGGAGTTGGTATCTTTGGACTGGTTACGGTTTTATATGTGAAAACTACATCGTCTGATGTGAATTCCACGCCATCGTGCCACTTTACGCCTTTTCTCAAATGGAATGTTATTTTAAGTCCGTCAGGGCTTATGTCCCAAGATTCTGCAAGGTCTCCGATTATCTTTATGTCTTTATCGTATTTTGTAAGGCCATTGAATATGTGTCCGCTTATCTCTCCTGACGCACTGTCAGAGGCAAGAAGGGGTAGGAGTCTTTTGGCATCGGATAAAAAGCCGATGGTAATGGTATTGGGATGCTTTATCTCAGGCTCTCTTGAGCAGCCAATAATCAGTAAAAGAGTAAATGAGTAAAAGAGTAAATGGGTTAATGGGCGAATGGGTGAATGTATGAATGAAAATTTTTTACTCATACACTCATATACTCATCCACTCATTAACTATCTTTTAATAGGCTGTTGCGGTATTGGCTGTTGTGGTATCTGCTGCGGTATTGCCTTTTGGTCTGCCGGCGCTGTCTGTTTTATGACAGATGTTGTTTTTGTTGTTACCATTGTAAGTGTAAGGGATGTGAGCATGAAGACAACAGCAGCGACTGTTGTGAGTTTGTTTAAAAAGGTTGCAGCACCCCTGCTTCCGAAAAGGGTCTGGCTTGAGCCTCCGAATGCTGCTCCCATCTCAGCGCCCTTTCCGCTCTGCAATAAAACTACGGCAATCAAAAAGAGCGATGCCAGTATATGTATGATTATTACAAGAGTTGCCATTATTACCTCCTAAATTTTAGTATTCTTGAGAAACTATCAGCCTTTAGGCTTGCGCCGCCAACGAGTGCACCGTCCACATCTGCACATGCCATCAGAGAGTCTATGTTGTCAGATGTTACGCTTCCGCCATAGAGTATTCTGATTTCATTTGCCTTGCTGCCATAAAGTGAAGCGAGTCTTTCACGGATATACTTGTGGGCTTCCTGTGCCTGCTCTGTCGTAGCTGTTTTTCCTGTGCCTATTGCCCAGATGGGTTCATAGGCTACTACGATACTGTCAACGATATTGGCAGCCGATATATCTTTCAGTCCTTCTTCTATTTCCCTCTTTAAGACATCAAAGGTCTTTCCTGCCTCCCTTTCTTCGAGGGATTCGCCGATACAGAAGATTACACCGAGATTATGTTTTCTTGCTGCCTTTATCTTTCTGTTTATTATTTCGTCTGTCTCTTTGAAATACTGGCGCCTTTCAGAATGTCCGATTATCACATGCTTGCAGCCTATGTCGGTGAGCATAACAGGCGATACCTCGCCTGTATATGCACCCTTATCTTCGTAAAATACATCCTGTGCAGAAAGCTGAATATTGGTATTTTTAATTATTGATGAGACTGTATAAAGCGATGTGAAAGGCGGGGCAATGACAATATCCACATCCTTCACATCCTGAACAAGAGATATGAATTCGTTCAGAAATGATTGAGTCTCCCCGACTGTCTTATTCATCTTCCAGTTTGCTGCTATAAACGGCTTTCTCATAAGAATATAATTTAGTTGATAAAGTCCTCTTATGTCAAGCATAAAGGGGCAGAAAAATTTCTATGGTGTTAGGATGTAGAGTTTTTATTCTCGTATCTGTATATTAATATTCATGAATACAGAACAGCTATCTTTACCACTATCTCATGATGAAAATTCCTTGCGAAATCATCTTGAAAAAGCAACAGGCAAAACTATTTCTTTAAAGATGACAGACAACTCTACGAGCATGATTTCTGTAAAAATGCATGGAAAGAATGTGTCGGTGAGACTTCACAGGATTTTTCTCAACGCAGGTGTTGATGTCATAAGAGAGATAGCTGAATTCATAAAGAATAAGAGATGCAGGACCCCTTTCATCAGGGATTTTATAAAGCAGAACAGTGAATGTCTGAGAAGAAGACAGCCTGCAAAGTTGAGTATTAATACCAAAGGCAAATATTACGACCTGAGTGGTATATACGAGTCGATAAATAACAAATATTTTAATGGGAAAGTTTCAGCCGCTATTACATGGGGGGCAAAAAGCCCGAGATGCGCAGTGAGGAAGAGGACACTTGGAAGTTACAGCAGCCATACAAACACTATAAGGATTAATCCGATCCTTGATAAAAAATCAGTTCCCCGTTATTTTATAGAGTTTATCGTTTATCACGAGATGCTTCATGCTGACATGGGCACCGAGACTAAAAACGGCAGGCGTTCTGTGCATTCAAAGGAATTCAAGATGCGTGAAAGATTTTTTAAAGATTACGAAAGGGCCGTAGCGTGGGAAAAGGGAGAGATGAGAGATTAAGAAATATGAATCTCCAAAAGATCAGGGATATTTTTTAATACTCTTAAAAACTCCGTTAATTGCGCGTAATCCTTATATCTGAGAGATACCTCCTGTTCGATGATATTCTGTTCCTTCATAAACTTAAATTTAGTATCTAAAACTTTGATGTTATAGCCGTTGATAAATTCCTCTATTTTTAGTTCCTCTGCACCCTTTATTTTAATTATCAGGATGGAATAACGGTTTTTCGGCAGTATATCCTCGATGTTTTTAAGGAGTGCAAGGTTTACAAGTACGAGAAAAGTTGTGAAGCCGGCTATCATGTATTCCCCGAACCCCACTGCCATGCCAATTGCGCTGACTATCCAGAGGGTTGCAGCAGTAGTCAGTCCCCTTATAGAAACGCCGTGCCTCAATATTGCACCTGCGCCTAAAAAGCCGATACCCACCACGATCTGGGCTGCAATCCTTGCCGGGTCGGTATATGCACCGTGTGCTTTATAAACATGAACAGAAGCAATAGTAAACAGGCACGAGCCGAGGCAGACGAGAAGCTGTGTTCTAAAGCCTGCATACTGTCCGCCGATCTGTCTTTCGATTCCGATAAGCCCGCCGAGTACGGCTGCAATGAAGAGTCTTAAAAAGTTTTCCAAATGTTGCCTCCAAAACAAAGTTAGGTTAATTATACTATATTTCCGCAGAACATGTTGACTTAGCTGAATTTAGGCAAGTATAATCATTAGTTATGGAAGAAATTACCAAACCCATAGGCGAACTTATAGAACAGCGTTTTAAAAAGCTTGATGAACTGCGCAGCCTCGAAATCGATCCTTACAACGGAAGGTTTGACCCTGATTCCACTGCTGCCGAACTGAGGGCAACATACGGTTCCGTTCCCAAGGAAAACTTGGAATCAGACCCGGTCAATACCTCTGTTGCCGGCAGGATTATTGCCATGAGGGACTTCGGCAAGGCGTCCTTCGCCCACATTCAGGATGCAACAGACAAGATTCAGATATACCTCAAAAAAGATATTCTCGGCGATAAATATTCTTTCATTAAAAAGCTTGATATTGGCGATATAATCGGTGTTACCGGCAGATTGTTCAGGACAAAGACGGATGAGCTCACTATCGAGGTCAATGACTTCGTCTTTCTGAGCAAATCCCTGAGGCCATTGCCTGAGAAGTGGCATGGTCTTAGAGATATCGAGCTCAGATACAGACAGAGATATGTAGACCTTATTGTCAACCCTGAAGTAAAGGATGTATTTGCAAAGAGAAGCGCTATTATCAAGGCAATGAGGGATTTCTTCGAGTCACACGGCTTTATCGAGGTCGAAACACCCATGATGCATCAGATTCCCGGAGGCGCGGCTGCAAAGCCTTTCAGGACGCATCACATAGCCCTCGGAATTGATTTGTACCTTAGAATCGCTCCTGAGCTTTATCTCAAAAGGTTGCTTGTTGGCGGGTATGAAAGGGTTTTTGAGCTGAACAAGAACTTTAGAAATGAGGGCATATCTACCAAGCACAATCCTGAATTCACAATGCTCGAATTCTATATGGCATACAAGGATTATAACTTCCTGATGTCCTTTACAGAAGAGATTTTCTCTTATATTGCAAACAGAGTGCTCGGCACATTGAAGGTGCCTTATGGAGATACAGTAATAGACCTTACACCGCCGTGGCCCAGGATTCCGATGCTCGATGCCCTGAAGCAGAAGGGCGTGCCTGATGAGGTGATAACAGACCCTGAAAAAGCAAAAGAATGGGCAAGGTCTAAAAAACTCGACATTCCGAACGGATCGTCACATGCCAAGGTTCTGGATGAGATATTCAAGGAGTTTGTTGAGCCTGAATTAATGCAGCCTACATTTATAATCGATTACCCTGTGGAGCTTTCTCCGCTTGCGAAGAGGAAAAGGGATAATCCTGAGCTTGTTGAGAGGTTTGAGCTCTTCATAGCATCAAGGGAAATAGCCAATGCCTTTTCCGAGCTGAATGACCCCATAGACCAAAAAGAAAGATTCTTGAAACAGGTCGAGGCAAAGAAAAAGGGAGACGAAGAGGCGCACTGGATGGATGAGGACTTTGTCAGGGCATTGGAGTATGGCATGCCGCCTGCTGCCGGAGAGGGAATAGGCATAGACAGGATGGTTATGCTTCTTACAAACGCCCAGTCCATAAGGGATGTAATACTTTTCCCGCAACTAAAACCAGAACAATAAATGAATCTACCCTATCAATTATTTATTGCCTTAAGATACCTGAAGTCGAAAAAAAGGCATAAAGGCATTTCTTTTAATACAGTCATATCCATCATCGGTGTCGCCGTTGGCGTAATGGCACTCCTCGTTGTACTCTCTGTCATGAGCGGTTTCCATGAAGATCTGCAAAAAAAGATACTGGGCGCTAATGCACATGCAGTTGTTCTCAGCTACAAAGGCGGAATCGAAGATTACAAACCAGTGATGGAGAAGCTCAAAAATGAGCCGCATGTTGTTTCTACGTCGCCTTTTGTTCTCGGTCAGGTGATGGTTTCGTCAGGCAGAAGGGCGCACGGTGTCTTTCTGAGGGGCATAGAGCCCTCTTTGGAATTAAAGACAACTGATATCTTAAAACATATAAAAGAAGGGAGCATTGAGGAAATACTTGAAGGGTCAAGGGTCAAGGGTCAAGGGTCAAGGGATGTTCCATGGATAATCCTCGGAAAAGAACTTTCAGCCATGCTGGGCGTTATAGCAGGGGATACTGTAAACCTGATTTCTCCTGTTGGTGAGATAGGACCACTTGGAATGCTGCCAAAGGTAAAGCAGTTCAAAGTCGCTGCCATATTTGAGATGGGCATGTTTGAGTATGACACAAACCTTGTGCTTACAGACATAAAATCTGCTCAGGAATTCTTCGGGTACGGCAGTGCTGTTTCCGGAATCGAACTGCGCCTTGACGATATTTATAAGGCATCGTCAGTCAGAGATTCTGTAAATAAAAAAATGGGCTTTCCCTATTATGCGAGGGACTGGATGCAGATGAACAGGAATCTGTTTTCTGCGCTGAAGCTCGAAAAGTTTGCGATGTTTATAATATTGATACTGATAGTGCTGGTCGCTTCCTTCAATATTGTCAGCACACTTATGATGAATGTGATGGAAAAGCAGAAGGAGATAGCCATATTGAAAGCAATGGGAGCAAAAAATCAGGGGATAATGATGGTCTTCATGATTCAGGGATTACTGATAGGGATAATCGGCACTGTGATTGGCGTGACAGGCGGCTATATCCTCGGAAAGATAATCAATAACTACGAGATTATAAAGCTCCCTGCCGATGTGTATTATTTGAGCAAACTTCCTGTCAAGATGAAGCTTGTAGACTTTGTTACTGTATCGTTTTCCGCAATTGCCATAAGCTTTCTTTCAACATTATATCCTTCGTACCATGCAGCAAAGCTGAATCCTGTTGAGCCATTGAGGTATGAATAAAAGGCAATGGGCGAGAGGCAACATGTGTAAGATTATTAAAAAAATTATTTGTATAGTAATAATCGCTTTGGCATTGTTTATCGGAATCACTATCTGGGGCAAGGGCGGCGATAAGTTCAGATGGATTGGAGAAAAAACAGGCGGAATAATAAAGAAAGGCGCGGCTAAACTTGGAGAAAAGGCAGACAAGCTAAAAGGAAAAACAGAGACCACAAAAGAGAAGGTAAAAGAGTGGACAGACAAAAAAGAGGAGAATGTCGAGGATAAAAAGGAGAAATGAGAGAGCTTATAAGGATAGAAGGACTCGAAAAATCATTCTATATGCCTGCCGGAGAACTGAAGGTTTTAAAAGGTATAGATGCGGTCTTCAATGAGGGAGAGGTTGTGAGTATTGTTGGTGCCTCGGGTGCTGGAAAGAGCACTTTTTTGCATGTCCTCGGAACGCTCGACAAACCGACATCCGGGAAGGTTACTTACAAAGTCAGCAGTCAGAAAGCAGAAGAAGGTATAAACCCATTCTCTTTCAGCAATGGAGAACTTGCGGTTTTCAGAAATAAGGTAATAGGATTTATTTTCCAGTTTCATTACCTCCTTCCTGAGTTCAGCGCCATAGAGAATGTTATGATGCCGGGACTAATATCCAGAAGTCAGAAGTCAGAAGTCAGAAGTCAGAAAGAATTGTATGAAAAGGCAGAGAAACTTCTTGAGGATCTCGGTTTATATGCAAGGAAGGATCATAAACCGGGAGAACTTTCAGGAGGGGAGCAGCAGAGGGTTGCTGTTGCAAGGGCATTATTGCTTGAGCCAAAGGTTGTCCTTGCGGATGAGCCGACAGGGAACCTCGACACCAAGACAGGAGAAGAACTTTTCAAGTTACTGATGGATATAAATCAAAAGAGTGGCGTAACCTTTATTATTGTAACTCACAATGAATCTCTCTCAAAGAGATGCCACAGGACACTGGAGATGGTTGACGGGAGACTTCATGGAAAATGAGTATATGAGAGGATGGGTAGATGAGTTAAAAACACTCCTTTTAACTCATTAACTCATTTACCCATTTACTCGTATACCAATAATCGGTTATCATATAAACCAAAAAATTTAGTGTGGAGGACATTATTAAGCTGATACTGCCGGACGGCTTGAAAAAAGAGATAGAGCCGTCAGAGTTGAAAAAACATATAGATTCTTCAAATGCCATTGCGGCAAAAGTAAACGGCGAGTTGAAGGATATCGCATCTTTAGACGGCCTGAGTCATCAATCAGAGATAGAACTCATCACATTTTCATCTAAAGAAGGAAAAGAAATCTACAGGCACAGCACATCCCATGTAATGGCGCATGCCGTAAAGGATTTATTCCCTGATGCAAAGTTAGCCATAGGCCCTGCAACGGATGAAGGTTTCTATTACGACATTGACAGGGACACTCCTTTTACTCCAGAGGACATGGAGAAGATAGAAAAGAGGATGAAGGAGATTATCAAGAAGAACAGCCCCTTTGTCCGAAAAGATATTTCAAAAACAGAGGCAATAGAACTCTTTAAGAAAATGGGCGAAAACTATAAAGCTGAACTTCTTCAGGAGATTCCTGACGATTCTGTATCAATATACGAAGAGGGCGGATTTATTGATCTCTGCAGAGGCCCTCATCTTCCAAAGACAGGAAAGGTCAAGGCATTCAAGCTTTTAAGTATTGCCGGTGCTTACTGGCGAGGCGATGAAAAGAACAAGATGCTCCAGAGGATTTATGGCACTGCCTTTGACAATAAAGAAGATCTGAACGCTTATCTGAATTTCCTTGAAGAAGTCAAAAAGAGAGACCACAGAAAGCTCGGCAGGGAGCTCGACCTTTTTAGCCTGAGCGATGATATAGGTCCCGGACTCATTTTGTGGCATCCCAACGGCGCAATCATCAGAAAGACCATCGAGGATTTCTGGAGGGATGAACATCTAAAGGCAGATTATAAAATACTCTATACACCCCATATAGCAAAGCTGAATTTATGGCAAAGGAGCGGACACTGGGATTTTTACAGGGATAACATGTATTCTCCCATGGAGATAGATGAGGTCTCTTACGAGTTGAAACCGATGAACTGCCCTTTCCATATAGATGTTTATAAAAGCGCTTTGAGAAGTTATAGGGAATTGCCCATAAGGTATGCAGAGCTCGGCACTGTTTACAGATATGAAAGGTCAGGAGTTTTGCACGGGCTTCTAAGGGTAAGAGGATTTACTCAGGATGACGCCCATATATTTTGCAGAGAGGATCAGATAGAGCATGAGATATTGAATATCCTCGATTTTACGCTCTTTATACTCAGGACATTCGGATTTGATTCCTACGATATTTATCTGTCAACGCGTCCTGAAAAATATGTTGGAGCACTCGAAAACTGGGAGAAGGCAACCAATGCCTTGAAGCAAGCCCTTGAAAGAAAGGGACTGGGATACCAGATAGACCCGGGAGAAGGCGTTTTCTATGGCCCTAAGATTGATATAAAGATAAAGGACTCATTAAACAGGTCATGGCAGTGCAGCACTATTCAGGTGGATTTCAATCTTCCGGAAAGATTTAATGTTACATACAGGGGAAGCGACGGCAAAGAGCATAGACCCATAATGATTCACAGGGCATTGATGGGATCGCTCGAAAGATTTTTTGGTATTCTTATCGAGCATTATGCAGGGGTATTTCCGTTATGGCTCTCTCCTGTTCAGGTCTCCGTATTGACCATTGCAGAAAGGCATGATGATTATGCAAAGGAAATATATAAAATACTGAGGGAATCTGGAATAAGAGTTGAGATTGTTCTTGAAAACGAAAAGATAGGGTACAAGATAAGAGAGGCTACCGTGAGAAAAATACCATATCTTGTTATAATAGGGGACAAAGAAGTTTCTGAAGGAAAGATAACGGTCAGAAAGAGAAACGGCGAAAACATCGGGCCGTTTACAATAGACGAGTTTATAGGGATAATAACTGAAGAAATCAGGCTAAAGGCCCTAAGCCTTTTGCCCTTAGCCTAAAAATGGAGGTGATAGCATAAGTAAGGACATCAGAGTTAACGAAGGTATCAGGTCAAGGGAAGTAAGGCTTATTGATGACGAAGGTAAGCAGCTTGGAGTTGTTCCTGTTCAAGAGGCAATCCGGATAGCAAGAGAGAGGGGCTATGACCTTGTCGAGGTTGCTCCTAATGCTACGCCGCCTGTCTGCAGGGTGATGGATTATGGCAAATACAAATACCAGATGAGCAAGAAGCATACGGCAAGAAAGACCGTAGATGTAAAGGAAGTAAAGATAAGACCCCAGATAACAGACCACGACCTGCAGCTCAAGATAAAGAATATCAGGAGATTCCTTGACGATGGCGACAAGGCAAAGGTTACAATGTTTTTCAGGGGGCGTGAGATTGTAAGGCCAGAAATAGGAATGAAGTTATTTGACAAGATACTGGAAGTACTTACTGGAAAATTCCAAGTAGAGCAGCCGCCCAAACTGGAAGGTAAAAACATTACCATGGTGATAGCGCCAAGCAGTAAATAGGATAGAGAGGAGGATAGAAATGCCAAAGCTTAAGACCCACAGGGGCGCTGCCAAGAGGTTTAAGGTAACAGGCAGCGGAAAGATAAAGAGATACAGGGCAAACAAGAGCCATCTTCTGACAGGCAAACCTGCCAAGAGGATGAGGAGTCTCAGGAAGAGCGATCTGGTGCCTGAGGTGCAGCAGGAGAATATCAAAAAGTTATTGCCTTACATGTTTTAATTTAAATTGCATTTAAGGCAGGTCTGGACTCAAATGAGTTTAATAGGCAGAATCGGACTTGACGCCTGCGTCTCTAATTTATTAAACTTTATGTTCTTTATATATAAAGAAGGAGATAGTTTTCCAGAGATTTCATGATGGAAAAATTTTCGGGTAAACAAAAGGAGGAATAGAAAATGCCCAGGGCAAAAGGTGGTTTTAAGACAAGAAGATACCATAAAAAGGTTATGGATATGGCAAAGGGCCAGTATGGTGGAAGGCACCGTGTTTACAAGGTCGCTGCCCAGGTTGTTGATAAGGGTCTTCTTGCAGCATATAAAGACAGAAGGCTTAAAAAGCGTGAATTCAGGGCATTATGGATTGCAAGGATTAATGCGGCTGTCAGGTCGCTTGGTATATCTTACGGTCAGTTTATGAATGGACTGAAAAAGGCAAATATCAATCTAAATAGAAAGGCCCTTGCCGATCTGGCATATAATGACCCAAAAGGCTTCAGCGAGCTGGTAAATCAAGTAAAGGGTTAATGGGTGAATGAGTTAATGGGTTAATGGGTGAAAACTCATATACTCATTTACTCATATACGCATACACATTCTAAAGTCCTATGATCGAAGACCTGAAAAAAACATTTCTTGATGAATTAGAGTCTGTAAAAAGCCTTGCTGATTTATCCAACCTTAAAGTTAAATATCTTGGCAGGAAGGGAATTATAACCGCTGAGCTTAAATCGCTCTCATCAATCCCTCCGGATGAGAGGCCGCTGCACGGCAAAAAGATAAATGACATAAAGCAGTTTATAGAAGAAAAGCTTGATTCGAGGGAATCGCAGCTTAAAAAAGAGGAGCTTGGGAGACAACTGCTTTCAGACTCACTCGATATTACATTGAGCGGCAAGTTCACAACCTTCGGCAGGGAGCATCCTATAAATAAAATCCTTTCGGAAATAACGGATATTTTTGTGAGGATGGGATTCAGTGTTGAGGAAGGTCCCGAAGTGGAGTTGGACTATTACAATTTCGAGGCATTGAATATTCCAAAAGACCATCCTGCGAGGGACATGCAGGATACATTCTACATAAGCGATGACATAGTATTGAGAACCCACACCTCGCCGGTTCAGGTAAGGGTTATGGAAAAAAGAAAACCCCCTGTGAGGTTTATCGCCCCTGGGAAGGTTTACAGGTGCGATGCTGATATAACCCATACCCCCATGTTTCACCAGATAGAAGGACTCATGGTTGATAAGGGCATAACATTCAGCAACCTCAAGGGTGTGCTTGAGGCATTCCTCCATCGGATGTTCGGCGCTGATACGCCTGTGCGCTTCAGACCGAGCTTTTTCCCTTTTACGGAGCCCTCTGCAGAGGTGGACATCGGATGCATATTGTGCAATGGTGCCGGCTGCAGGGTTTGCAAGGGATCGGGATGGCTCGAAATCTTAGGTGCTGGAATGGTAAATCCGAGGGTATTTGAGAATGTGGGATACGACCCTGAAGAGTATTCCGGATTTGCATTCGGCATGGGAATAGAGCGGATTGCGATGCTCAAATATTCGATAGACGACATAAGACTATTTTTTGAAAACGATATAAGATTCTTGAGGCAATTTTAGATGCGTGTCCCTTTTGAATGGTTAAAAGAATTCATTGATATCAAAGATAATGCCGATGAGGTGGCTCACAGGCTTACCATGATAGGCCTTGAGGTTGAGGCTGTGGAACATGTGGATGGCGATGTTGTTTTCGAAGTAAATGTTACTCCTAACAGGCCTGACTGTTTAAATATTATCGGCATTGCAAGAGAGCTTGCAGCAATGTACAGAACACCTCTCAAATTTCCTGAGCACGATATTCTGGCAGAGACAGGAGAGCTCGATTTTAATGTTGACATCCTTGATACAGAACTCTGCCACAGGTATGCAGGAAGGATTATAAGAAATATTAAAATATGCCCGTCGCCTGACTGGCTGAAGAATAGACTCGAAAAATGCAATATAAGGTCGATTAATAATATTGTTGATGTCACGAACTATGTGCTTCTGGAATTGGGACATCCCCTTCATGCATTTGACCTAAGCACGATTAAGGGACATCTCATTCGCGTGGGAACTCCGAATACAGTCAAGGGGCAGGGTGCGACAGCAAAGATAAAAACCCTCGATGGTGTTGAGCGCGAGGTATCAGAAGAATCTCTGCTTATATGGGATGCTGAAAGACCAATAGCAATAGCCGGTGTTATGGGCGGACTTGAGACAGAGGTTGCCGATTCTACTGTGGATATATTTATCGAGAGCGCATATTTCGAGCCTGTATCGGTAAGGAGGACATCAAAGGCCCTTGGTTTGAAGACAGAGTCTTCATACAGGTTTGAGCGGGGGACTGATATAAAGATGCTCAAAAAGGCGCTCGACAGGACGGCTTATCTGATGAAGGAAGTGGCAGGCGGCATTGTCTGCGGAAAGATAGATATATATACCAGGAGGTATATGCCTGAAGAGATTAGCGTAAGATATGAGAAGGTCAATGAAATACTTGGGCTTAGGCTGACCAGAGAGGAAATTAGCAGATGTCTTGACGGATTGGGTTTTGAGATGGAAGAATCTGCCGACAGCCTGAAGATAAAGCCTCCGGCTTACAGAAGAGATATAAAAAGGGAATCGGATCTCATAGAGGAGGTTGCAAGGATTTACGGCTATGACAGGATTCCTGCAGAGCTGCCAAAGGCGACAATAGGGATAGATGTCCAGAACTCAAGGCTTAAGACCCAAGGCATAAAAAACAATATAAAGCAGGCACTGTTAAGGTCAGGCTTTACAGAGGTGATAAACTACAGTTTCATGGGTTTGCATGATATTGATGCGCTCGGAATCGAAGCCGGCGATGAAAGAAGGAATCTGATACAGATAAAGAATCCTTTAAAGGCAGAAGAGTCTTTTATGAGGACAACCCTTATACCGTCAATGATAAAGAACCTGCTTCACAATTTATCGCACGGCAATAGGGAATTGAAGCTTTTTGAGATAGCCAGGGTATTTATTAGTCAGAAGCCAGAAGTCAGAAGTCGGAAGTCAGAAGAGAAAACACAGACTGCCTTTAGCCTTGAGCCTTCAGCCATTAGCCTTCCCGCCGAGAGGGAACATCTTGCTGCAATATATTACAAAGAAAAGACAAAGACTCTTTACAGAGATGACGCTCATGATTTTTACATTGTCAAGGGACTTGTCGAGGCTATTCTCAATGACCTGAAGATTTATGACTACTCATTTGTGAGGTCACCAGAGACATTCCTGCATCCCGGCCAATCTGCAGACATATTTATAATGGATACTAAAATAGGATATATGGGTGCTTTATCCCCTGCCATTGCGAATTCCCTTGATATAAAGGCGCATAAGCCTTCTGTTATTGTGCTTGAGATTGATATTGACAGCATAATTCCGCATGGGATGCAACAGGTGAAATACAGGCCACTGCCCAAGTACCCTTACATTGAAAGGGATACCGCAATAATAGTTGACTCGGCCATTGAGGCCTCCATGCTTATGAAATTGCTTAAATCCTATCCTTCAGACCTGATAGAGGATATCTCTATCTTTGATGTTTATCAGGGAAAGAATATACCTGAAGGCAGGAAGAGCATTGCATTCAATGTTCGGTACAGGGCATCTGACAGGACACTAAAGGATGACGAAATAGACGTCCTGCACAATAGCCTTGTAAATTATATCCTTGATAAGACAAAGGGACAATTACGACAGTGAATGAGTATATGGGTATATGAGGTTTTAACCCATTAACCCATCCACCGATTCACCCATTCACTCATCCACTAACCTTATATCCTGCCTTTTCCACTGCTGCTATGATGTCTTCTTTTTTTGCCTTTGATTCGTCGAACTGAACAGTGGCGCTGCCTACAGCCACATCAGATTTTGGAACTCCTGCAACTGCGTCAATGGCCTTTTTTACCCTCATCACGCAGTGCTGGCAGCTCATGCCTTCAATCTTGATCGTTGTTTCTGCCATTATAATCTCATCCTTCGCTATTCCGACAGCGCCTTCTTTATGGCCTGGGCAATCGAATGGCGTGTGAACGGCTTTTGTACAAACCCTGCAGCGCCGCTCTGGAGCAGCTTGTCTATTCCTGCAAAACCTTCATTGCTGTACCCTGAGCAGAGTATAACCTTTACATCGGGCTTTATTGTCCGCAGCGCCTGAAACACCTCGCTGCCCCCCATCTTGGGCATTATCATGTCCACAATCACGAGAGATATCCTGTCTTTCATGGCTCTGAAGAGGTTTATGCCGTCGCTGCCGCTTCCTGCAAGCAGGACTGTATATCCAAGAGGTTCCAACATGTCCCTGCATAATTCCCTTATATCAGCCTCATCGTCTATTACGAGAATAGTCCCCGAACCCATTATATCTTCGGCTTCGCCTGATTCTTCCATATCCGCGGCTTTTGTAATCGGCAGGTATATATTGAACCTTGTCCCCTTGTTAGGTTCGCTGTATAGGTTTACATAGCCTCCGTGATTGTTTATTACAGAATGGACTATGTAGAGTCCGAGCCCGGTGCCTTTGCCTGTTTCCTTTGTGGTGAAGAACGGATCGAATATTTTTCTCTGCGTCTCTGTGTCCATGCCGATGCCTGTATCAGAAACGGATAATTTTATAAACCCTCCTTTGTCAAAGGGTATGCCGTTGGCAGCGCCATTTTCTGTGCCTACAACAGATGTCTCTATGATTAATCTTCCTCCATCGGGCATTGCGTCACGGGCGTTCACGGCAAGGTTCATGATCACCTGTTGCATCTGGGAGGGGTCTGCCATTATTTTGGGGATGTCTTCTTTGAGATTTACTATAATCTCTATGTTCTTTGGTATGCTCCTCTGGAGAAGTTCCATGGAATTGTGGATTATTTCGTTTATATTGACAGGCTTTGCCTCCATCTTCTCTTTTCTGGTTACCATAAGGATCTTCTTTGCCAGATCCGCACCTTTCTGTGCTGCATTATTAATTATGGTCGCAGGTCTGTAAAACGGCTCTCCCTCTTTTGCCATGTTTAACATGATCTCCGAATACCCGAGTATGGCTGTCAGGAGGTTGTTGAAGTCATGGGCGATGCCGCCTGCGAGGGTTCCGATGGCCTCCATTTTCTGTGCCCGCAAAAGCTGCTCGTAGAGCTTTTTCTCATGCGTGACATCCCTCTGGATGGATGCATAGTGGGTCGCGCCGTCAGTATGTATAGGAAAAATGACAGATGATGCGTAGTATACCTCGCCATTTTTTTTCCTGTTGATGAACTCTCCCTTCCAGACATCGCCTGCCTTTATGGTATCCCATAAATTTTCATAGAAATCACTATCATGGTAGCCGCTTTTGAGGATAGCGGTCTTTTTGCCGATGGCCTCTGCCCTGCAATATCCTGTAACTGCCTCAAATGCCGGATTGACATATGTGATATACCCGTCCGAGTCCGTGACTATAATTACATCAAAGGCGGAATCAATTACCTGCTGAAATCTCCGTAGCTGCATTAAACCTTCAGCCTTGTTCAGCGCTATTGCAGTATCGGCAGAGATGGCCCTAATGATGCTCTCGTCATCCTCTGTGAAGCCTCCTGCTTTGTTGCCGAAATAAAGGGCTCCGACGGGCTTCCCTTCATCAGAGAATATGGGGTATAGGAGCAGATTCCTTATTACAGGATGGCCTTCGGGAAATGAACCGCTGAATGCTGGATGTTCTGATACATTGTCGATACGAAGAGGCATAATAGACAGCCTCATGAACTCCAAAAGACCCTTGCCTTCGGGCATGGAGTCTTTTGTCTTTATGGTTGCACGGCGTGTAATAAGCTTTTTGAATTTTCCCTTGTCGTCATAAATGGCAATGGCAGCAAGCTCTGCATCTATTAACTGGCTGGCCTTGTCGATGATTAGGTTGAGCACCTCGTCTATTGAGAAGTATTCGTGAATGGACACTGCTATATTATGCAGTGTCTGGCATTGTGTTGTTTTTTTATTAAGCCTTTCAAATGCATCGTTTATTGTTGAGCTTACGGTATCCAGTTCAGATATGCCTGTCTCCCTTATTCCTTGGCCGCTGCGTATATCAGAAATAATCTGCTCAATCGGCTGGCGGAGGTTTTTCTTTAAGATGATGAAGACCACTGCAATCACTGCTGCCATGCAAACTGTCATTAAGGGCAGTAAAAGGACTATCCCGCTCTTATACACCAATGGGGTTTCTGGTTTTGTTACAGCGACAATCTTCCAGTCCCATGTGGGAAAATCTATTACATAACCGTGTCTGTGTTTGATGCCCTTTTCAATGTGAAAAATTTCTTTCCTTGAAATAAAAGGAAGCAGCGCTTTTGTCGAAGTACTGTCAAAGGATGAGAAAAGGACCTCTCCCCTTGATGTTGTTATAAATCCATCAAGTTTGTTAGCTGACAAATAAGAGCCTATTTCATCAATGACCGTTTTTTTCTTTGCATCTACAACAATTTTTTTATCAAGAAGTTGCGATAATGTAAGTTCAGTAATTGCTGTATCAAGTATTTTCTTGATTTCATCAGAATGTTTCGATATAACGAATGAATGGTAGTCCTCCGACACATCCATGGCGACCTTCTGTACGATAAAGAGCAGGGAAAGCATTATGGCGATGATGAAGATGAATATTGGGACTATAATCTTAAATTTTATGCTATTTTTGTTGATTTTCATGGATTATATTCTTATATGTCCTTTGCAGTTTTAAGACATCCTGAATATAATTTGGAGGCGGTAATATAAAACCATGTCTCAATTCTGGATCCCAATACTTCACTGTATTTTTATCTGCCTCATTAAATATTGGCTTTAACTTCAGGAGTGCATTTATAAATTCTCTCTCTATCCTTGGGGCTATGGTAGAAGTTGCACAGAAAGTATAGTTAGGAATAGGGTCTGATATCTTTAATACTTTAAGATTTAATTCTTTAAACTTCTCAAACACCGGTTCCTTAACCGCACCCGCTGCTACCTCCTTTTTTAAAACTGAACTGATGATCTTTTCTTGGCTCTTCAAAAACACAGGACTAATTGCGTCTATGGTAACTCCTTCATCTTCAAGCATTCTTCTTGGAACAATATGAGCGCCTGCAGCCGTTGTCTCGCCAAAGGCAAATTTTTTCCCCTTCAATTCTTTCAGTGAATTGATACCATCACGGGTAACAATTACCGACCTTCAATAGGGTTTTCCCTTATTGTTGAGTACTACTAATAATGGCTTTACCTGACACTTTTCATATGCAAGGGCAAAAGGTATAGGGCCAAGGTAGGCTATGGATACCTCGTTATTGCATATTCCACTAATTATTGAATCATAGTTGTGGTAGAGCTTTAGCTCCCATGACATACCCGTTGTCCTGTTAAGATAGTCTATGAAGGGCTGATAAAGTCGCCATATCTTTTCAGGTGCATAATACGGGAGGATTCCTATATACTGTTTTTCAGTTGAATATGCATTTGGAATAGCAGAAAATATCAGGATAACAAAGATAGTGGCTATAAAAATCTTCTTTACCATAAACAAATTTTACATGATGTCTGAAGGAAATATCAATGAAATGGCGTTCCTAAAATTTTTATGGACATTTATCATCGTTTATGATTTATTTTTACTATGATTAATATTGACCTTTCATCAATTCGGAATGCCCTGCAATCCATATCCCCTTATATTCACAAAACCCCTCTGATCTATTCCAACTCCTTCAGCAGGATGTTCGATGCAGAGGTTTATATAAAGGCCGAAAACCTCCAGAAGACAGGCTCCTTCAAGACAAGGGGGGCGTTTAATAAGCTGATGAAACTCAAGACCGATAAGGTCATTGCCGCATCCATGGGCAACCATGCCCAGGGCGTGGCCTTTGCTGCCGGATGTCTCGGCATAAAGGCAAAGATTGTGATGCCATTGAACGCATCCATAGTGAAGCAGGAAGCGACAAAGGGATATGGTGCAGAGGTTGTACTGCATGGTGAAACCTTTGGTGACGCTTTGAATTATGCAATTTCGCAGAAGGACTATACATTCATCCATGCCTTTGATGATGAGGATATAATTGCGGGTCAGGGCACTATAGGTCTTGAGATTGCAAATGAGCTGCAGGATATAGATGTTGTCCTTGTGCCTGTCGGAGGTGGAGGGCTTATTTCAGGCATATCCATCGCAATTAAGAACCTCTCGCCAAAGACAGAAGTTATAGGAGTTCAGACCGTATCTGCCACATCCGCTCACGATTCATACCGTCTAAAAGAAATTGTGGAAAGAATCCCTCATCCTACGCTTGCAGACGGAATAGCAGTTGGAAGGGTGGGAGATAAAGCATTCGGGGTCATGCAGAGATATGTAGACGATATTCTCAAGGTCAGCGAAGAATCCATAGCAATGTCAGTGCTTTTATTCCTTGAAAGGAAGAAGCTTGTTGTTGAAGGGGCAGGTGCTGTTCCGCTTGCTGCTCTGATAGAGCAAAAAGAGAGGTTCAAGGGCAAAAAAATAGTGCTTGTTGTAAGCGGAGGCAATATCGATTTCACGCTTATCGACAGGATAATCCATAAAGGCCTTGTTTCCAGCGGCAGGATAGGCGTGTTTAAGGTAATTGTGGATGATGTGCCCGGAGGTCTGCATAAAATTACAGGTATTATTGCGGCACTGAGGGGCAATATACTCAATGTAGTTCATGACAGGCTTTCGCAGGATGTGCCCATCGGAAAGACGCTGGTGATATTTACTGTAGAGACAAAGGGGCACAGTCATTTAGACGAGATAATATCTGCTATAAGAGAATCGGGTTTTTCTGTTCAATAGCCTGTCCTCCTTTTTTATATATGCATTCCCACTATCTCTCCCTATAACCTAATTTGGGCGATTCTAATTTTAGAAATATATGTCAGGTGCGGCGAAAAGACTTTAAACTCCGCACTTGTAAAGACATTTATCTTGTATCCGTCATCTACGACATAGGATATTTGTTGGGTGATGCACTTATAATCTTTTATATACACTTGAAATAACACTTTTTAAAGTCTTTGAGTCGTGCCTGACATATAAAATCGCTCAACTTAAGTAGAAAAATTTCCCTTGACAACATCATGTCATTATAATATCATATCAACATGATGCAAAATGAAATACCACTATTGCATAACAAAACAATAGATAGGCTTAATCAGGAGAAATTATATATTCAGCTCACAAGGATATTCCTTGAGGAGATAAATTCAGGAAGATGGAAGCTTGAGCAGCAAATCCCGACAGAAGAAGATCTGTGCAAAAAGTACAATGTCAGCAAGATAACAGTCAGGCAGGCGATAAACAACCTTGTCTCTGATGGGTATCTCATAAAAATTCAGGGTAAAGGTACATTTGTTGCCAGCGCTTTGCCTGTGGTGGGGCTTGCCATGAAGACGAGGCTTACGGAGGAGATGTTCGGAAAGGAGGTGAGCGTAGAAAGGGAGATATTATTCAGGGTCATAAGAGAACCTCAGCCAGAAGCAAAGGAATATTTAAAGACAGAAGACGAAATATACTACATCCTGAGTAGAAGAGTGGTGAGCGGAGAGCCGGTGTATATCGAGGAGTCGTATATTCCTTACCGGATGCTCCCCGAAATAGAAAAACTGGATATTGCCAGAAACTCCCTTTATTCCATCCTTCAGGAGAAGGGGGCAAAGAAGATATTCAAGGTCATCCAGACCATAGAGATTGCACAGGTGAAAGAATATCTTGCAAAGAACCTCAATATGAAGGAGGGCGCCCCTGTGCTTGTGGTTCACAGGCTTTTTCTCAGTTCGGACGGCACTCCGGTTGCCTATACGAGGCTTATGGGCAGGGGTGACGGGTATAAATTTCAGACAGAGTTTGAGAGGATAAGATAAAAAACATAAAGGAGGAAGGAGAGGGTTATGAAACTTCAAATTTCAAATTTCAAATTTCAAAATGCAAAATTGAGGAGCTCCTTAATCTTGATTTTTGTATTTTGCATTATGTATTTAGTTGTTGGTTCTGCTTTGGCATCAACCGGGCCCTCGTCAGCAGCACCTGTCTCTGAATCAGCAACTCCATGGTGGGTGTGGCCTTTGGTTTTGTTTGCAGTGACATTTATACTCGGCATTGTAGCTGTTTTAGGTGGTGTTGGAGGAGGAGTCCTTTTTGTCCCCATCATAGGTGGATTCTTTCCATTTAACCTTGATTTTGTCAGAGGAGCAGGCCTTCTGGTCGCCCTTGCAGGGGCGCTGGCTGCCGGACCAGGTCTTCTCAAAAAGGGCATGGCGGATTTGAGGTTGGCATTGCCTGTTGCCCTTATTGCCTCTGCGAGCGCAATAGTGGGTGCAATGATGGGACTTGCGCTCCCCCAAAATGTTGTTAATACTGCCCTTGGAGCGACAATCCTCGGTATTGTCGCAATAATGCTCATGGCAAAGAAATCGGAGTACCCGGAGGTCAAGCAGGCTGACGCACTTTCAACTGCCCTCAGGATAAACGGTATTTATCACGAGGCATCAACAGGACAGGAGATTAACTGGAAAATACATAGAACCCCGCAGGGCCTTGCATTATTTATAATCATAGGAATAATGGCAGGCATGTTCGGCCTCGGCGCGGGATGGGCAAATGTGCCTGTATTGAATATCCTGATGGGCGCGCCGCTGAAGGTATCTGTTGCAACAAGCAAATTCCTGCTCTCAATAACGGATACATCCGCTGCATGGATTTATGTTAACAATGGTGCGGTTTTGCCCATGATGGTCGTTCCATCAATTATCGGTATCATGCTCGGCTCTATAGTCGGGGTCAGGATACTTGCAAAGGCAAAGCCTGCAGCAATCAGGTATATAGTTATAGGCCTATTGCTCTTCTCAGGGACAAGGGCACTGCTTAAAGGCCTTGGAATCTGGAATTAAAGGAGGAATCTTATGGAGAAAAAATTAAAGGCAACAGAAGAGCAGCTTACTTACTCAAAAATACTTGATTTGGGCATGAAGGTGGGACTTCTTGCACTTGTAATCACATTTATTATTTATCTCACAGGCATTTTTACACCCCACATCCCTGTGAACGACCTTCCAAAGTACTGGGGAATGTCTGTTCACAAATACCTTGAGGCTACACATATTCCTCGTGGATGGGGATGGCTCGGCATGGTCGGTAAAGGAGATTTCCTGAACTTTATAAGCATAGCATTTCTTGCAGGCGTGACCACGGTCTGTTATATCGCAATTATTCCGATATTATTCAGAAAGAAGGATACAGTGTATGGGATGATTGCAATAGTTGAGGTTTTGGTTCTGGTGCTTGCTGCATCGGGGATACTGAAATCAGGAGGGCACTGATATGGAAACCAAAATGGATTACATGGGACCTTTAAAAAACATTCTTCTTGCTACGGATGGGTCAGAATACAGTGAAGGAGCAGCAAAAGAGGCAATATACCTTGCGAAATCATGTATTGCAAAGCTATCCGTGATTTATGTATTGAAGGTCAATCCGGAGTTAGAGACAGAAGGACAGAAAGTCGTGGAAAAGATGGAGAGTGAAGCAAGGGCGCATATGGATGCAATAAGAAAGAGGGCTGCACAGGACAATGTTGAATGCGAGGTTGTTGTAAGGAGGACAGACCAGCCGTATAAGGCTATAGTTGAAGAGGCTGAAAAAAGAGGAATAGACGCGATCATTATGGGAAGGCGCGGGAAAACAGGTCTCAAAAAGGTTCTAATGGGGAGCGTGACTGCTAAAGTTATAGGCTATGCGCCGTGTAAGGTTCTTGTGGTGCCAAAGGATGCCGCGATACGGTGTGAGAATCTCATGCTTGCCACCGATGGGTCAAAGTACAGTAAAGCTGCAGAGTTTGAGGCAATTAATATGAGCAAGAGATGTTCTCAAACAAAGAAGCTCATAGTGCTTTCAGTTGCGCGTGCAAACGAAAGACTTGAGCAGGCAAAGGCGAATGTTGAGAAAGTTAGGCAGGATGCAGAACAGGAGGGTATAAAGGTAGAAACGCTTACCCCGGTCGGCAGACCCTTTGAAGTAACTGTAAAGACGGCAAAAGAAAGAGATGTGGATATAATTATAATAGGGGAGTACGGAAGGACAGGGATAGAAGAACTCCTTATGGGCAGCGTGGCGGAGAGAGTAATTGCCCTTTCCCCATGTGCGGTGCTGGTGGTTAAGGTATAGGACAAAGACATAAGACCGGTAAAAAAGGCAGCTCATGTGCTGCCTTTTTTATTGAAATTTTGTAAGTATTTTGTAAGTATAAGGAACCTTATTTGACAAAAAGCTGGTTGCAGAGTTATTTTCTTAGATAATTTTAAAAAAAGAACATAATTAGACAAATGAACCTTATCGTTAAACATATGGCTGAGATACTGAATGTTTATAAAAAATAATTTGCTGTATAATCCAGAAGCAGCGATATTCAAGGTGTCCTTGTGGTTGTAACGCCTATTGACATGGCTTCAGCGTCTATCATCCTGCTGCTGGTTATGGTGGTGGGCGTTGCTTTGCTCAGAAACAGGCAAAACCTTTTGATACAGACATCTTTTTCCCTATCGGCTGCGGCTTCATTGCTGTCGGCTGTAGCAGGCGCGTGGACGGTTGGAAGCGGCCGGACAGAAAAAATGATCCTCATGATCGGTCTGCCTGACCTGCCCTTTCATCTGAGACTCGATCCTTTAGCGGGCTTTTTTCTTTCTGTTGTCGGACTGCTTGCATTTTTTGTCTCGGTTTACTCGATAGGCTATGTTAAAGGATTTCTGGGACGCAGATCCGTAACCCGCCTCATTGTATTTTACTGTCTTTTCATTGCAGGAATGTTTATGGTAATACTTGCGGACGATGCGCTTTTCTTCCTCATTTCATGGGAGGCTATGGCTGCGGCATCTTATTTCTTAGTGATGTTTGAAGACGAGAATGCCGAGAACAGGCGAGCCGCCTTTCTTTACATGGTGGTAGCCCATGTGGGAGCGGTAGCCATTCTGCTGTCTTTCGGAGTTATGGCAGGGCTTGCCGCGGGTTTTGACAATTTCAGCGGCTTTACCTTTGACGCAATGCGTCAGGCAAGGTTTCCGGTTGAATGGGCCACTGTCGCCTTTTTGCTCGCATTCTTCGGCTTTGCCGCAAAGGCCGGCGTGGTTCCTCTGCATGTCTGGCTTCCGGAGGCCCATCCTGTTGCTCCCTCAAATGTCTCTGCGCTTATGAGCGGCGTGATGCTCAAGACAGCCATCTATGGAATTATACGGGTTACCTTTGACATCATAAAGATATTCCCATGGTGGTGGGGGTCTATTGTTCTCACGCTTGGTCTCGTCTCTGCTGTTATGGGCGTCCTCTATGCAATGATGGAGGGAGACATAAAGCGTCTCCTTGCATATTCTTCTGTCGAAAATATAGGCATTATCATGGTCGGCATCGGACTCGCCATGATCTTCTCCTCATTCAAAATGCCGGTGCTTGCAGCGCTCTCTCTTACCGCAAGCCTCTATCATGTCATGAATCACGCAATGTTTAAGGGCATTCTCTTTATGGGCGCCGGCGCTGTGCTTCATGCCACGCACGAGAGGAACATGGAAGAAATGGGAGGGCTTATCCACCGCATGCCGTGGACGGCAGTCCTCTTTCTTGTGGGTTGCATATCCATCTCGGCGCTGCCGCCGTTTAACGGCTTTGTGTCCGAGTGGCTCACTTTTCAGGCGTTTCTGCTTTCACCGTCTCTGCCCATCCCCCTTATGAAGCTGCTTATGCCGCTGGGCGCAGCGCTGCTTGCTCTTACCGGTGCGCTGGCTGCCGCAACCTTTGTAAAGGCATTCGGCGTCACCTTTCTGGGACATTGGAGGGGAAGCCGCCGCACCCATATCCGAGAGGTGGACTGGACAATGCGGTCGGGCATGACTCTGGCAGCCCTTGCCTGTCTTTTCCTCGGCATTATGCCCGCTTTCTTTATCGACTGGATGGACATACTTGCCGAACAACTGGTTGGAGCAAAGCTCTCTGTATCAGCTACGGCTGGCGGCTGGATGTGGCTGACCCCTGTAGCGCCAGAGCGTGCATCCTATTCGGGCATCATTGTCTTTTTCGGTGTCCTCATAGTATACGGCATTGTCTATTTCATACTGCATGTCAATCCAGGTAAAATACATCGCGGGCCGATATGGGACTGCGGCTTTGGAAAGCTCACGAACAGGATGCAGTACAACGCCGCATCCTTTTCAATGCCTATCCGGAGGATATTCGGTTTTCTCTTTAAAATAAAGGAAGAGGTAAGTCTTGCTCCACAATCGGCGCATCCTGCATTTCCGAAAAAATTGCATTATCACCTCAAGGTCAGGGACCGTTTCTGGAACTGGATTTATAAGCCTGTTGCCGAGGCGAGCTTCTGGTTTTCACGCAAAGTCGGGATGCTCCAGCAGGGCAGGATACAGACGTATCTCATATATTCGTTTGTGACAATTATCGTGCTTTTGCTGTTTGTGAAATGAATATGAGCGGAATTATCATAGAGACCTTGCAGGTCGTTCTCCTCATCGGGCTTGCCCCTGCCTTTACAGGCTGGGTCAGGATGCTGAAGTGCTGGTCGCAGGGACGCACATCCGCAAGCCTGTTTCAGCCTTACCGCGATCTCGCGAAACTATTTTCCAAAGACGTGGTGTTGGCTGAAAACGCTTCATGGATATTCCGCTTTACGCCTTATCTTATCTTCGGCACCGTTGTCCTTGCAGGCGGCATTATACCGATGCTTTCCACAGATCTGCCGCTGTCGCCGACCGCAGATGTTATTGTGCTGGTGGCACTGTTTGCAATAGCCCGTTTCTTTACGGCATTGGCAGGCATGGATATCGGCACCGCCTTTGGGGGCATGGGATCGAGCCGTGAGATGATGATTGCGTCGCTGGCAGAGCCTGCAATGCTCATGGCGATATTCACCGTATCTCTGACGAACAAATCAACGTCCCTCGCCAGAATCGTAGAGGTGATATTCAGCGGACAATCGGTACTGAAGCCGTCGCTTGCTTTTGCATTCCTCGCCTTCGTGCTTATTGTCCTTACAGAGACCGGCAGGGTGCCGGTGGATAACCCGGCGACGCATCTTGAGCTTACGATGATACATGAAGCCATGATACTGGAGTATTCCGGCAGGCACCTCGCGCTTATTGAGTGGGCTGCAATGATGAAGCTCTTTGTTTTTATGGCATTGGGAGCGGCGCTGTTTGCGCCATGGGGTATTGCGTCTGCCAATACGCCCCAGACGATACCTATGGCATTTGTATACCTGCTGCTTAAAATAGGGGCTTCAGGCGTTGTGCTTGTTTTAATAGAAACAGGACTGGCCAAGATGAGGCTTTTCAGGTTGACAGAGTTTTTGGGCTCGGCTTTTTTGATGGCAACCCTCGGGATGTTATCTTTTTTTATTCTGGAGTGACGGCATGGATCTGCAGACCGCGGCACAGATAAACAGTTTCCTTGCAGCATTTGTGCTTCTTACAGCATTCGGAATGCTGGTGCAGAAGAGAATATACAGCCTTATTCATCTCTTCACATGGCAGGGACTTTTTCTTTCTGTAAACACCGCTATAGTAGGATATGTGGCGGGCAGACACCACCTCTACATTTCCTCGATCCTGACCCTTTCGCTTAAGGTGATACTTTTGCCATATATCCTTCATGCCCTTATCGTACGTCTGAAAATTCGTAAGGAGGTCGAGACGGTAGTGAATATACCCATGACCATGCTCATCGGCATAGCCCTCGTTATATTTTCCTATTATCTTACCGCTCCGGTCAGGGAGATTTCGACTCTCATAACCCGCTCAACCCTTGCAGTTGCCCTTGCCACGGTTATGATCGGGCTGCTGATGATGATAACGAGGAAACATGCTGTCACGCAGATCATAGGGTTTCTCGCAATGGAAAACGGTCTCTTTTTTGCCGCTACCAGCGCAACATACGGCATGCCCCTCGTTGTTGAACTGGGCGTTGCCCTCGATATACTGATAGCGGCGTTTATTTTCGGGATATTCTTCTTTCATATACACACCACTTTTGACAGCCTCGATGTGGAGCACATGGCGCGGCTGAAAGAGGAGGATTGAGATAGTGCAAAGCAGTATGATGCTGCTTGTTTTGCTGGGAGTTCCATTATTTGCCGCAGCGGTTCTCGCCTTTGTCGGAGACAGGAGACTTGCGCCTGAGGTGAATATTGCAGGCTCAGCTGCTACCTTTGCGGCAGGGCTCGGTCTTGCGCTTGAGGTCTATGAACAGGGGCCGATGCTGGCCGGAGGAAAGTTTTTCTTTGTTGATGCATTCAATATCTATCTTGCTGTTTTAACATCCTTTGTATCTATGACTACAGCCATATTCAGCAGGCGTTACATGCGCAGGGAAAGGGAACACGGAAGGGTCGGACACATAGGAATGCGTTTCTATCACGCCATGTTTCAGCTCTTTATATTCGCCATGCTCCTTTGCCTGTTGACCAATAATATAGGCGTGCTATGGATAGCGATGGAACTTGCTACACTGTCAACAGTGCTCCTTGTATCGCTCTACCGCACACCCACTGCAATAGAGGCTGCATGGAAGTATTTCATCCTCTGCGGCGTGGGCATAGCGCAGGCGCTTTTTGGAACGGTACTGCTTTATTTCGCAGCAGAAAAGGTGCTGGGAGAAGGTGGAGAATCGCTGCTCTGGACGAATCTGAGCCAGATGAGCGACAAGCTTGAACCAACTGTCCTTTCCCTTGCATTTGTCTTTTTGATGGTGGGTTACGGCACAAAGGTGGGGCTTGTACCGCTTCACAACTGGCTTCCCGACGCACACAGCGAAGGCCCTACGCCTATTTCTGCCGTGCTTTCCGGACTTTTGCTCAATATTGCCCTCTATGCCCTTGTAAGGTGCAAAGTGCTGGTGGACGGTTCTACCCATACCCACTACGCAGGGAATATTATGATGGGCTTCGGGATAGTTTCGATTCTGGTCGCCTCGTTTTCTCTTTTGAGGCAGAAAGATATTAAACGGATGTTTTCTTATTCGTCCATAGAACATATGGGGATAGCCACCTTTGCCTTCGGCCTTGGCGGGCCAATAGCAACCTTTGGCGCACTCCTGCATATGCTTATGCACAGCCTTGCAAAATCGTCCATATTTTTTACAGTGGGACATGCCTCACAGATGCACCGGACGCAGGAGATGGATAAAATCAGGGGTCTTTTCAAGGGCAATCCTCTTGTCGGATGGGGTCTCATGTTCGGGGCAATGGCTATTGTAGGAATGCCGCCGTTCGGCATCTTTACGAGCGAGTTTCTCATACTTACAGCGACCATGAAGGACGCCCCGCTCATGACACCCTTCCTCCTTCTTGGGCTCGGGGTTGCTTTCGCAGCCATATTCAGGAGGGTGCAGCAGATGGTGGCAGGGGAAGTCCCCGAGTATCAGAAACCCATGAAGGTCGCTCATGTGCCGGTGATGCTTCATATGGCTCTGGTGCTTGCCATCGGAATATATCTGCCTGATTTTCTAAGCAGGTGGTTTCATACTGCAGTGGAGTTGTTGAAATAGACATGCTGAAAGAGGCTATAGATAATGTTTTAGGCACAGCGGCAGCATATACTGAACGGCAGTTCCCGCAATCGGTGGTATCATGCACTGTTCCGAGAGAACGGTTTGTGGATGCGGCAAAGGCTATGAAAAGGGCATACGCCCTTCTTGCCGCAGAGTGGGCTACGGATGAGACGCCATTTGGAGGCGGGTTTGCCGTATATGCCTGCTATCGCTGGGGGAGCGAGTACCTGATTGTGAGAACAGAGGTTCCGGTCGATGATCCGACATTCCCGAGCCTGACGAAGAAATATGTGCCTGCCTATCGTTTTGAACGCCAGATTCACAGCCTCATGGGTCTTGTTCCTGCAGGACATCCTGATTTGAGGCCGTGGATAAAGTTCGAGGACTGGCCTGAAGACTCATGGCCTCTCAGAAAGACCTTTAACGCATCAACTCCCCTTCCGAGAGTCAATGGGGAATATCAATGGGTAAGGGCTGAAGGCGAAGGAGTTTATGAGATACCGGTTGGGCCTGTTCACGCCGGAATCATAGAGCCGGGGCATTTCCGTTTTCAGGCTGTAGGCGAGATGATCGTAAATCTTGAAGAACGCCTCGGTTATGTGCATAAGGGCATCGAGAAGCGTTTCGAGTCTTTTTCGTGGCAGGAAGGCGTAAAGCTGGCAGGACGCGTGTCCGGCGACACTACTGTAGCGCACAGCATAGCATATTCAATGGCAGTCGAGGCCATAGCACAATGCAATATTCCTGAACGGGCGCACTGGCTAAGGACGCTCTTTCTCGAAAGGGAGCGCATAGCAAACCATCTTGGAGATATCGGGGCAATCTGCAATGATGCCGCTTTTGCCTTTATGTTGTATCAGGCGATGAGGCTCAAGGAGATGCTTCTTCGCACCAACCTTGAACTCTTTGGACACAGATTTATCATGGACAGGGTGATGCCGGGCGGGGTAACCGCTGATATAGACGAAAATGGAAAAAAGGAGATTCTGAAAGAACTCGATCTCCTGTCCAAAGATTTTGAAAGGCTTGTTAATATCTATGATGAAAATTCTTCCCTTGAAGACAGGGTAAGGGATACAGGCATTCTTATTCCGGAAAGGGCCCGTGAGCTCTGCACAGTCGGCATTGTGGCACGGGCAAGCGGACTGAACCTCGATTGCAGGCTACAGAATCCATTTCCGCCGTATGACCGTTTTGAAGTCAATGTGCCTGTCCTGATTTCCGGCGATGTACATGCACGGGCATGGGTGAGGGTGGAAGAGATAAGGGAATCCATCCGTATCATACGATTTATCCTCGAAAATATACCTGACGGTTCGCTCTCTGTAAACATAGCGCAGCCATCTCCAGACACCTCCGGATTTGCGGCAGTTGAAGGATGGCGCGGAGAGATCATATACTGGGTTCAGGCAGGACCAAGGGGAGAAATAAACCGCTGCATGGTCAGGGACCCCTCCAGTGTAAACTGGCTTGGGCTTGAACAGGCAATACCGGGGAATATAGTGCCTGACTTTCCCCTCTGCAATAAAAGTTTCAATCAATCATATTCGGGGCATGACCTATGATAAGGATACTGCGTCAGATATTCAGGACAGGTATTGTAACTGAGCCCCTGCCTCCGGCTGAGGAAGAGATCAGGGTAATCGGAGGAAAACTTGAGGAGGCAATAAAGCGTCGCTTCCGTGGCAGCCTTACAATCAGGGAGGTGGACGCCGGTTCTTGCAATGGGTGTGAGCTTGAAATACATGCCATTAACAATCCCATATACAACTGTGAGCGCTTCGGCATTCACTTCACGGCATCGCCCAGATTTGCAGACATGCTGCTTGTCACAGGCCCTGTTTCAAGAAACATGGAGATAGCATTACGAAGGACATATAATGCAACTCCTCCGCCAAAACTTGTAGTGGCTGTTGGAGACTGCGGATGCAACGGAGGAATATTCGGAGAAAGCTATGCATCTCTTGGTGGAATAGATAAGGTGATACCTGTGGATGTCTATATCCCGGGCTGTCCGACCACACCTGCGGCACTGCTTAAAGGGATACTAAAGGCTGTTGACGGGAATCTTTAAAGCCGCATTATTGATAGCTGCATAACGCAAAAACTGTGGTGGCTATTCGCCATTCTCACAAGTGACTTGTTATGTAAGAATTTTTAAGTATCTCTCAATCTCCATTGCACCATGAAAAACACCCAAAATATCAATTAATTCTTTACTTCTTATGAGATAAGCAATACGATAGTGCCCAAATAGTAGTATTCTTATATCCCCTTCTGGCTCCGACCTGTACTTATATCCAATTTCAGGAAAATCTTTCAGAATCTGTGCCTTTTTATAAATCTCGGTCGTAACCCGTTGTGCTGCATTCTTGTTGTCTTGGGCAATATAGTCATAAATATCTCTAAGCCACTTTTCTGCCTCTGAGGTCCATCTTATTTTTGCCATGAACGAATGCGCTGCTCCATGTTCTCATTGTTGATAATTCTACTCTTTCGTGAATCTTCTAATCCCCGCTCAATCATTCGCTCAAATGCAAGTTCGCGCATTATTTCTTCATATGACGCGTCTTCAGGTTGTTCTTGAATAATTTTTGTCATCACCTCTTTTGCAATAACCATAGCTTGCCTCCTTTATATTTTGTATATATTTTAACAAATTAATAAGACTTTCTTCTTAAAAATTGCTGCCTGCTAAAGAAAGGGGGATATATACGAGATGAACGGTATCGTAAAAAAAGAAACGACTTTTCTTATCGTTTCCGTTTAAGGACGCTTTTGCCCTTGACAACCGGAGGCCTTATAAGTGTTATACATTCTTATTTATCTTTTTTACTTTTGAGGATAACAATGATTCCATGCTTTCCCTAAGCCTTTCAAATCAATTAACAAACTATATTCTTTTCCGCTTAAATCGATTAATTTTGCAATGGCATAATCTGCTTCAAGCATAGCTTCAATCATGCCGTGGCCAATATTAAAAATGGCCATAAAAGGGTCGGTCTCTCTGCGGAACCCTTTAACACTCATGCTCTTAATCATAAGCAATTGAGCACCCAAATCTTTTTTTAAGATAACACCGGAGGGCTTTAAAGATGACGAGACTTCATAAAGTCCGACTTCTGCAACGGGTAAGTTATTTTCTTTCCAAATAGATACTCCCCCGAAATGATTTTCTATATTAGATACTGCCATCGTTTTAACCTGACATCGAATATTTGTTATCTCAGAATAATTAACAAAGACAGACCAATCATTATATTTTGCAATTTCTTTTTGTGAATTAATATCTTGAGCATAAGAATGAACTGGCAGCAGTTAGCATAATTAGGGACACATCCCCTATTTTATTTAACTCTTTCGCCCTTTTGGTCTGCCCGGTCTCTGTAGTATAAACCTTTTGTTCAGCTTCTTTTCCATCCTCTTTATAAACTCCTCTCTACCAAAGGGTCTTCCAGTTCTCGTTGCATACTTTAAGCGGTGTATCTCATCTTCTGTAATGCTCTCTCTGATAAATGCTATATAGTCTTTCCTCTGATTGTCGTTAAAAAGTTCTTCGCCCAATATATCGTCTCTTTTCCCTTCGATATGAGCCTTTGCGCTTGAATAGGGGTATTCCTCTTCTTTTTTCACTATCTTTGCACGCTTTGGATTTTGCTCAATATATCTTGCCACAGCCCATAAATAATGTTCTCTGTCAACTATGCAGGAATGGTATCTGCTTTCCCACAATCTTCCTGTTTTTTCATATTTCCTGTTGATATGCTGGGTGTAACAAAGAGTTAGACCTTGCATCATTTTATAAAGAGATTCCTCGCGCTTAGGTCTTGCAAGTAAATGTACATGGTTATTCATAAGGCAATATGCAAGGATCGGGCATTCCCATTTGTCTGAGTATTTTTTGAGCAACTCCAGATATTTTTGTCTGTCTTCTTTTTCGAAAAAGACTTTCTCTTTATTATTCCCCCTTTGGATTACATGATGAGGGAATCCTACTGCTACGGCCCTTGCTATTCTTGGCATGTAGTAATTCTACAGAACAGCTATTGTAATGTCAAGAAATAGGGGATGTGTCCCTAATAAATTATATATTTATCCTATGTCAAGGGCAGACCACAGAAGATTTTCATTTCATTATTTCATCTAAGAGCCGTCGATTCAAGCCTGGTGCACCAAATTCATAAAGACCAGCGTAAAACATCCTTATTCCAGTTGATGGGTGATAATTCCTTGTCGGTTTAACTAACTCTTTTGGTATATTATCACAGGACATAAATGCCCATTTTTCAAATTCGCGATCAATTTTTAACGGGTCGTTGAGTTTTGCATCTAACTGTTTACTATCATAATTTAATACTACAACAGTGGCTAAAGCAAAGTTATTAATATCGCCTTCAAAGTTCACCGCCATGACTCTCACATTTTCTGGTGAAAAATCCTCATTAGAAATTCCTAATTCTTCCCATAATGCCCGTTTCACCCAATTTAAAATACAGTCCTTGTCACCCTCCAAATCTTTGGGATCTAATTGTTCCCCAATAGAAAGAGCCCATACATTATGGTGATCGCCACCTTTCTTAGGACTTGTTTCAGCCAAAAAAAGTTTGTCATCCTGTGTCCTAATTATTAAATGCAGACATAGACTATTCGGAAAATTGATTTGTCCCTTATTTATTACTTGATTGATATCTTGAAACCATTGTTGAGAATGCTCTGATATCCACTTATGGTAAAATTGAAATTGACTCCATTTCGTCTTTTGGACTTCAAGTCTGAGAATTTTCATATCGGAAAAAGCAACAGGATTCTTAATTAACATCAATCGTGTTTTATCTTCTGTGTATATTTGAGGGAATTCTGTATCTAAGTAATGTTGATAAGCACTATTAATATTTCTCTGGAACATGTATTCAATGGGTAAATACTCAATCTTTACTTCTTTGGTCGACCACCCTTCTTGCAAATCAGGACACGACTGAAGTGTAAGTCCAAGCCCCCAACCAATGCGACCTGCTGAAAAAGGCTGCAGCAATTTATCAATTCGACTTTGATATAGGGCAGCTAATCGTTTTTCGTATGTTCTATGACGTGCATATCGTTCTGTTAAAAAGAGTCCGGCAGGCAATAGTGTCACAATAAATAGTGCCATCCACGAAAGAATGTTGATTGATCTATAATTTATATCAAACATCCTATTCAGTAACTGCAAGATACCCGTTACCGTTTCATCTGACCAAATATTGATAAAACCACCCGCTAAAAATGCGCCACCGTAACCTACCCATTTAGAATAGCGTTTGCAGAATGCATGAATTTCGCTCAGTATCAAGTCATTACGGCTGATATTTTTATTGAATTCAAAATTTAAATTATTCTCTGTCATATATATTTTTATTATCTTTGCAATTGCAACTCACTCTTTGTAGTGTTGCCAACGGATGCAGCTGAACTGCTGCCCGCAGGGCAGTCTGTTCGAGCGGATTGTTCCAGAGCGCGAGTCAGCGCGCGAGGGAACGATTTTAATCCGCGAGGCAGTTCAGCTGCATCCGTTCCCGAGACGCGCAGCGTCTCGGGAACGATGAAGGTCAGCGGTGGCTGTAAGCCATCCGCTGGAGTGATTTGTTATGCACCGCTTTTCCCATATTATATTTTTTCAATTATTGCGGCTTAACAACGAAAGTCAAAGAGCAGACATGTTGTCCTGTTATTTTATTTTTTCCCTCGTCTATATCCTGCCTTTGTTGCCTCCTCTTCCGTATCAAAGTAAACTCGGTTTTCTTCCTTGATCCGACCACAGCCAGCGTCCCCGGGAAGACGATATATCTTCGACCGCCTATTACCGATGATCTCTTTACAAATATCCTTTCCAGCCCAAAGACCCACACCTGCTACCCTCGCCCCTTGTTCGTAAAGGCGGAATTCTTTATAACGATGGAATGGGGAAGGGGCAATAACACGAGCATATCCTTGCTTGATAAGTTCCGCATTGATAAGTGTACCATTCATAAGAAATACATAGGCAAGTAGACGACCATAGTCATCATACTGGGTAGAAGGCTCAAATTCAAGATGTACCTTTTTCCCTTCTAATTGTCTCTTGGTAAACTCTGAAGCCTCAGGACCAAAAAACTCAACAGGTTTTTCTGGATGCACCGTCTCAGGAGTATCAATGCCAATAAGGCGCACGGTTTGATATCGCCAACCTCGTCCTACACCAATGGTATCACCGTCAGTAATGTGGGTTACAAGTACCCATTCTCCCCTTGGGTCTCCTCCAGTGAAAGTCCAAATCGTAAATAATGAAGTGGGGATCAATAGAATAAGGACAACGGCAATTACACGGCTTCTCAGGGTGAGAGGTTCTTTCTTCATGGTTGGTCGTAGTGATTGCACCCTATCTAATCGGAATGAACGGATATCACGGGTAAAGTAACAGTATGCCTTGAAGTAGGTATGTTTCTCGCCGCTAAATATCTCACGAGGATAAATGGCGTTATGTCTGATGACCTGGCCATCTGGGTGCAAATACTTAAAAGATAGTACTCCCCTTTGCTCGATGACTTTTCTAATCTTTAGTAAATATTCTTGCTCCCTTTCTTCCTGCATCTTTTCTTCATTTTACAAGCATAACGGATGCAGCTGAACTGCTGCCCGCAGGGCAGTCTGTTCGAGCGGATTGTTCCAGAGCGCGAGTCAGCGCGCGAGGGAACGATTTTAATCCGCGAGGCAGTTCAGCTGCATCCGTTCCCGAGACGCGCAGCGTCTCGGGAACATTCTCTTTTAAGTTTATTCAATATTATGATAAATTATAGAAATCAAGAGCGGGATAGTCAAGGTAAAATCATAAAATCGTGGGAAAGTGGAGGTTAAATGCAATATAATAATGTCATATCTCTTATTATGTTGCTGAAATGTAGTATTGTATATTAGTTATGTTAGAGTCATTTAAAAACTTTTTGTCATCAAAAAACAAGATAAACGACAAATATCTTCCGTTTTATTTAAGATGGTAACGGAAGGTTTGCGTTTCCTTGATATTCCATTAACTCAATCTATTACAAATGACCAAAAATCTCAATTTCTTAAATACTTATCCAAAACCCATGAAGACTGGCAGGTAAAGCAGGCTGATGCCGCACTCAGGTTATATGATTATTATCTTTCGGAGTTGCAGAGGTCTGCAGAAGAGGGCTCTTTAGAAAATAAAGGAAAAGTGGGGCGTTGTTGACGGAATTTTTAAAGTCTCATTATTTTATCTTTTATCGGGCTGAATGGTTTTGGCTCGTGATTGATAAACTCGTTGTACTCCGAAAGAAATTCTATATAAGCATCAACATCGACTTTGCCGTCTTTTAAAAATGGATTGTGTCTTTGTGAAGCTACGGTTTGCATATCCTTTCTCAGGGAATCCGATTTTGAAAGTTCAAAAAGTTCTTTTGCCGCTTTATCCGAAATGCTCATTGCTCCGAAATCCTTTCCAGTTTTTCGTAAATTTTATCCCAACGCCCCACAGCCCGCCAATAAAGGCATAGCGGATATTTTCTTTTTCAGAAAAAGAAACAAACTTCTTTAGCATTTTCATATTTCAAACTCTGTAAATTTGTCCTGATATTCTTTGCTGATTGCTTCTTCAATCCCTATTCGATTTAAGATATACGCTATAATTACAAGCTGTAAGCATTGACAGATAATAATCATATCTCTTAATGACAATTTGCGTAATAACTTCTTTGGCTTTCCAATATGCGCTATCTCATTTCTTAGGTCGCCTATATTTTGTCCTATCGTATTCGAATTTTCTTTTGCAAATATCTTCGCTAACACTGACTTTAGTTTTTCAGACCCATAGGTATTTATAGGCCATTCGTATTTTTCATGATTTTTTACGCCATCGATATAACTAATTGATTCTAATTGGGTTGCATATAAAACAATGTCGCTATGTATTAAATGTTCGCTTCTGAAGCCTGTCTCGGTTTGGAGACTGGAAACTATGGCAGAAAAATCGTTAGATATCGTTGACCATTCTTTTATTGTTTTAGATAATTCTATCTTTGAATGTGTTATAGGCATGTGAAAGTGACTAAGTTCTTTAGTAGCAATCTCAAGAGTTCGCTTATCTATAAATAAGGAGGGATACACTTCAAGATTATTTCTATTTTCTTTTTCGCCTGTATGTATTTCTATGTCCTCAGGGGAAACAGGATTATAAATCAAAATAGAAAATAGATTTGTAATGTCTAAAATATATTTATGTAAAGTTTTAATGTCAGTCTCTAAATCAAGGGTGAGATTTATATAATAGTCGATGTCTTTCTTCAACATAAAGAACGAATTCGGATGCCGTTTCTCTATTTCCTTAAAACATTTTTGCAGGTCTTCCATAGCCATTTCATTCTCGCTATATATATGGGATGAAATATCGCTGCTTACTGAAATAAAATTAGCTGTATTGCCGACTGTTAACTTTCCATAAGATAGGATCGTTTCAATGAGTGGTTTGCCTGTAAATTTTATTGAATCTTTGAATCCTTTTGGTGAAAAGAATTCATGCAAATTAGTAAATGAAAAGACAACCTCTTTAAATAAACTGTTCTCTTGAAGAAAATCACCTATTACCAAAAATTCAAAACCATTTCTGCCAGATCGTGTAGTAAAACCTTTTTGATATCGCATCCTTGATAGGGTAGGATCAAAACGGCCTATTAATGTACACTTTCTTCCGTTTTCAAGCACACCAAATACAATATCGCTACCATCGGGAACATCATAGCCAACAATCGTGTATTCAAGTATAATGCCGTTCTCGGGCGAATATATAATTTTACCGGAAAATCTTTTTTCATAAGTTGATGAAAAAAATTCTCCTAGCCATTCCTTTGTTTTAAGTATCTCAGACATATTAATCCAACTTTTTTACCTCTGTTTCAATTCGCTAACGAGTCTGTAGAAAAAGTCAGTTTTTAAATTATCCTGTCCTTTATTGAAGTTTTAGTCCTGAATTTCGAGTTTGCTTTTCCGAAGACCCATTATTTACGTGACCAGGTCTCTATCTATGTCCA
>JAJYXI010000070.1 GCA_021791055.1 Nitrospirota bacterium
ATGAGTTGCTTCAATAACACTGAAAGCATTGAAAGGATAGTCTATGCTGTTATGAGCCACTTGAATGATACATGGGGAAGAAAACCCTTAAAAGAATTTACACATAAATCTTGACACTACCATCCGATTTAATTTTTTATTTTATTATCCTTCTGCGCATAAGCCTGAAAGGATATGGAGCGAGGATTACGACTACAACAAAAATCCATACGATGTCCCATACAGCAAGGGATAACAGACCCGATGCAAACGCCCTACAAATATTCACGAGGTGATAAAGGGGGGTGAAGAAGGCTATCTTTGAAATGACAGGAGGCAAGGTATTTAATGGGAAGAATATCCCTGAAAAAAGAAACATGGGCGTCATGAAAAGGGTGTAGAAGTAATTGAATGAATCTATCCCGGGCACTATTGCCGCGAATATCATGGATATCTCGGCAAAGATGAGCCCGCTAATGAAAAGAACCGGGATTGCAAGCATTATCAATGGAGAATCCACAAGGCCGAAGATAGATATTACTATCATTATGATCGTGCCGTACAGCATGCTCTTTGTAGCGCCCCACATCAGTTCGCCTGCCACTAAGTCATCGATATTCACCGGCGTGGCAAGTATTGCATCAAAGGTCTTCTGATAGGTCATCCTCACATATGTGCCGTAGGTGCATTCATAGGTTGCAGCAAACATTGCTGAAGATGCAATTATTCCGGGGGCTATGAAATTTATATACGGCACACCGTTTATCTCTTTCACAAAGGCGCCAAGTCCTAATCCCAAAGCAGCAAGGTAAAGAACAGGCTCCACAAAATTCAGGGCTATACTTGATTTATAAAGCTTTGTATAAACCGTGAAATTCCTCTGCCAGACCCTGAATGCCCTTTTAAGCCTCAAGTGTCCTCCCTGTGAGTTTTAAATAAACAGCCTCAAGATTTCCACCATGCATTTCCATAAGTCTTTCCGGAGAATCAATGACAACAATCCTGCCTGAATCCATAATCGCCACTCTGTCACAGATTTTTTCCGCCTCTTCCATATAATGGGTAGTGAGTATGAGGGTTACATTTTTTGACTTCAGATTATTCAGCTTTTCCCAGACAGAGTGTCTGCTGTGAGGGTCAAGGCCGACAGTAGGCTCGTCAAGGATCAGCAACTCAGGATTGTTTATCAGTGCCCTTGCAAGGAGCAGCCTCCTCTTCATCCCTCCTGAAAGATTCCTGATATTGACATCTGTCTTCTCCTTCAATTCCACAAACTCAAGGAGTTCAATTGCGAGATTTGATGAAACCTTTTTGGGAATATCGAAATACCTTGCATAGACGATTAAGTTTCCAAATACTGTAAGGTCAGGGTCAAGATTGTCATCCTGTGGCATCACACCTATCCTTGATTTTATCTCGCCGGGACTTTCAATAACATCCATATCAAATACCCTTACATCTCCAGAGGTTGGCGGCATGAAGCAGTGAATTATCTTCATGACTGTTGTCTTGCCTGCACCGTTCGGCCCGAGGAAGCCAAAACACTCACCCTTTTTAATTTCAAAGGCTATATTATCCACTGCCCTTAGATGTCCGTAATCCTTTGTTAATCCTTTTGCGGTGACAATACTCATAGAATATAATTATATACTATTGAGGTAGTTAAGCTGGCATGTCATTTTAAAAGTTTTTGAATGCGACGAAGGTGATTGGGTTGCAAACTACAAATCAAAAAAATTATTCACGGACTCCAGTTCATCATGCAAAACGGACTCATACGCCTTGATATCGTCTTCTGTCAGTCCACTTTTTTCAAGCGCCTTTTCATGTTCCTCTGTCCATTGCCCGTCACATGCAATGTCAGGATTCAAAAGACTGATAAGTCCCTCAGCAAGATATACCGTCGTTGCAATCCCCTTATGTCTTGTGGCTTTAGCTATATCATGGTGATAAGAAACAGGTACAACTATCTCCTCGGGAAAAAAAATGTCCTCTAAAAACCAGCCTCCCAACTCCCCATGATTACTCTGAAAGGCATCTGTTTCTACTGCAATTATGTCGTCTCTTTCCATCAAAGCCGTATATTCCGTACTGTAAAGCTTTATAAATAAAGCCCTGCCTATATCATGGAGCAGTCCGGCGAGAAAGCATACGCCCCTGTTAGCCACGGAGACTTTTGAGCACATAAGGCCGGACAAAGTAGCAACGCCATAGGAATGTGCCCACATTCTCTTAAGGACTGCCTGCTGCCGGTGGAATAAACTGAAGATGGAAACTCCCAGTGCAATGCTTTTCGTAAAATCAAAACCCAGCATAAGTATAGACTGTTCAATGCTGTTTATCCTGCCAGGATAGCCAAAGAATGGAGAGTTGGCAGCGGCAACGATCCGTGAGGCAATAGACTGGTCGCGGCTTATAATCTTCGAAAGCTCATCTATAGATACATTCTCATTTTGCAGGCTTTTAATAAGCCGTGATATAGTGACAGGAATTGTAGGAATATTCTTGATTTCTTTAATCCTGTCTTTTATCCTGGTGCCAACCACATCCATATCAGGCGTCTCCGGAAATCAGCTTTTTCAACTCTTGAAAACTGAGGGGTTTCTGAACTACGGGTATGTTATATTTCTGCTTTATTGCCTCTGTATCCAGCGTGACATCACCTGTAATCAATATAAACTTTTTAATATCGGTAAAATTGGATGCCGTTTCGATAAAATCAATGCCATTCATATTGGGCATCCTGTAATCAACAAAAACAAAATCAAAAGTGCCTCTCTTTAATTCCACGAGACCCTCCGATGCTACGGTGGTAAAGACAACATCACACCCCATGAACTCCATAATACCGCTGACGGCATCAAGCACAAGCTCATCATCATCCACTATCAACACCCTCCTATTCAAACTAATCACGGTATTATCCTTGGCCTCAAGGCATAAACTGTCAAATGTGGCAGGCAGTTCGATATTAAAAGAGCATCCATGTCCTTCGGAGCATACAGAAATCCTTCCTCCGTGCTCTCTTATTATGCCGTGTACAATGCTCAATCCCAGACCCGTCCCCTTAGGCTTTGTGGTATAAAAGGGAGAAAATATTTTATCCATCTTATCTTCAGCGATTCCCGGACCGCTGTCAGAGATAATCGTCCTTATTACTCCGCTGTGGAAGTCCGAGGAGACCGTAATGCGTTTCTCCCTGCCCCAAACCTCAAGGGCCTGCAGCGCATTCATAAGTAAATTAAAGACAACCTGTTGCAGCTTATAGAAATCTCCCTTGATGTGAGGGATCCCTGAGGCGAGATTCAATACAAGGGATATATTATTTGTACGCATCTGGTATTCAAACAGGGATACGGTCTGTTTGATTACAGCGTTTATATTAATAGTATTGAACTCTATTTGCTTTTTTCCCAAAAAGATCAGCAGTCCTTCTACGATTTTTGCCGACCTCATGGCAGCGATATGGATATTGTTTATGTACCGCTTTATCTGGGGATCCATATCCAGCGTCTGAAGGATTTCGGAATAACCGAGAATTGCAGAGAGGGGATTATTCAATTCATGGGATATGCCAGCAATCAGTTCGCCCAGCGATGCAAGCCGTTCGATTTCTATAATACCCCTGTCTGAAAAATCATTGCGTAAAAAAGAAAAAGCATCCCCTTCCATACATCTCCCTTCAGAAAATGCAAGTCTGGTAAGAGCAAATTTAAAGCGCCCTATTTTTTATCGGCATTAATCCGAAGTTCTTTAACCTTACACCCCAAGAAAATATAAGATGCTGTTTTTGTTATAATTAAAAATGAATATAGAACTTCTCTATATCAAAGGCTGTCCCGATTTCAAACACGCCAGAAGGCTTATCCATAACACTATCAAGGTGCTGGAACTCAAAACCCCCCTTAAAAAAATCGAGATTAGAAACGCGGATGATGTAAAAACATATTCATTCCCAGGCTCGCCCACAATACGGATAAACGGCGAGGATATCGAGCCTGACACGGCAAATACAACAGGGTTGACCTGCCGCACTTATAATAACGGTACGGGGATTCCCGACATGGAAGCATTGAAATGCAAGATCGCAAGGGCAGCCAGATTAAAAACCGTCCTTTTCGTCTACACTGGAAATGCCGTCCGCTCCCAGATTGCAGAGGCCATTGTTAATCACTTCATGGACAATAAATGGGTCGCCTTTTCAGCAGGCATAATGCCGATGGAGATCAATAAAGATGTGATTAAGGTCATGAAGGAAATAGGGATTGATATATCCAACAAAAAATCAAAGCATATAGATTTATTTAAAAACTGCTCCTTCGACAAGGTGGTAACATTATGCTCTGATGTTGACAGATTCTGCCTTAATTATCCAGATTATGATGAAAAAGATACTATTATTTTTCATGACCCCATATCCACATATGGATTCAGTTTCGGCCAGGGGTCCCTTTTAAGAAAATTAAGGGACGATATAAAGAAAACCTTAATTAAACATCTTGAGAACAATCGAATATGAAAAGACTTTTCAACATATTTCCAAAGACAAGGAAGTGCCTTCCCCTGATAAGCCTTCAGGGGATATATGCAACAAAATATCGTTTCTTCAAAAGCCTCCTCCGCCACAACCATACTGCACTTAATACCACAGCAGATATGGAACAGATGTATTACAGCGGCAAACCCTTCAGCCTTACTTCGGCAAGGATAAAATACGAGCACTTGCTTGAGGCTGTCATAGGAGTGATCCATAACCTTGATGCCATGTCAGGAGGCAAGTATTCGTCTCTCCTTAATGTCTGCACTGAAATAGACGGTGAACTCTTCGAAAGATTCAGTCCTAAATGTTCATTGGCAAGCAAAGACATCGTGCTGCCTTTTGAAGACATTACACCTGACATGAAACAGATAGTCGGTGCAAAGGCAGCAAACCTCGCCGCCATAAAAAACAATTTGGGCATACAGGTTCCTTACGGTTTTGCAGTTACAGCTTACGCCTTCGAAAGGTTCATGGAAGAAAACCGGCTCTCAAAGGCTATAGAAGAAGAATTATCCCGATTATCAGCAGAATCCACAGAGGATATTGAAAGGGTAAGCAACAAGATCGAAAATATGATTATTCGAGCTGAAGTGCCTTCATATATAACAGACGAAATTATGCAGGCATACAGGGCGCTTGAGGAAAAAACATATAAAAATGTCAGAATTGCCGTGAGAAGCAGCGCCGTCGGTGAAGACACAGAGGCAACATTTGCAGGTCAATACTCGACAGTCCTGAATGCAACACAGGACAATATCATCGATGCATACAAAAATGTCCTGCCCAGCAAATATTCTGCACGGGCAATATCCTACAGATTGCATTACGGACTTGAAGACAGGGAAACACCCATGTGTGTTGCAGGAGTAGTCATGGTTGACTCAAAGGCAAGCGGTGTTGTTTATACGGTAGACCCCTCTCTTGCCCGATCATGCGCAATACAAATTAACTCTATATGGGGGCTCGGAGAATATCTTGTAAGCGGCAGATCATCTCCTGATGTATTTCTTGTTGAAAGAAAAGAAAAGGAGATACTTGAAAGGCACATAAGCATAAAAGAGTCTAAACTGATATGCTCAACAGGCAGCGGCACAAGACTGGTAGCCGTTCCTGCAGATGAGAGAGAACTGCCGTCCATCGATGATGAAACCATTGTCAAACTTGGTGAATACGGGCTCCTGCTGGAAGAGTTTTATGAAAGCCCGCAGGATATGGAATGGGCAATTGATAAAGATGACAACCTGTTTGTCCTTCAGTCCAGACCTCTCAATCTTCCAGAGATAAGCATTGATAAGGATTATGTCGCGCAGGAATATCCCGATAATCCCATACTGCTTTCAGGGGGTAAAACAGCATCGGCAGGCATAGCCACGGGCAGGGTCTTTATACTAAACCACGAAGATGACATTGATAAGATTTTAGAAAACAGCATACTCGTGGCCAAAACAATGTCTCCCAATTATGCAAAGGTAATGGGAAAAATAAAGGGAATAATCACAGACATCGGGAGCATTACAAGTCATCTCGCTTCTGTAGCACGCGAGTTCGGGATTCCTGCGATAGTGGATACGCAAAATGCCACTTCTCTATTATCCGCCGGAGAGATAATCACGATATCGGCGAATACTGCGACTGTCTATAAAGGGATTGTTGAGGGATTAATAAAGAATATAAAGCCCGCGAAAAAACTGATATTTGAAAGCCCTGTACATCGCAGGATGAGAAGCATTCTCGACAGGATTTCGCCTCTGAATCTGACCGATACAGGGCATCCATCCTTTTCTCCTGAAGGATGCAGGACCTTCCATGACATTATAAGATTTACACACGAATACCAGCCTCACAAGCCTCCTTGCCGTAAGCGCTACTGCAGAGTTTGGAGAAACACCGGGAGGAGAGAGCTATGCGATACTTTCAAAGGATTATCTGAATCTCAGCGCAAAATTCGCATACCATTTTGCGACCATTGACACACTGTGCGGCGAAAACAGCAGCCAAAACTATATATCCCTTCAGTTCTCAGGAGGAGCAGGCAATTATTACGGCCGTTCACTAAGAATACAGTTTATGGGTAATGTCCTCGAAAAGTTAGGTTTTCAGGTCTCTATGAAAGGTGATCTTTTAGAGGCCTCTATTGCCAGATACGACAGGAAATCCATGGAAGATAAGCTCGACCAAATGGCGAGGCTCCTCGCATCCTGCCGCCTCCTTGATATGACCATCTCCAATCAGGAAGAGATAGAACCTCATACGGATGCATTCCTTAACGGCAACTATGATTTTGTCCTCAAGAGAAGGGATGATGATTTAAAGGGATTTTATACCCACGGCGGATATTGGAAGCGTGCTGTTGAGAACAGCCGCACATGCTGCATTCAGGATGGCTCTAAATGGGGACGGGGCGTTTCTTCAAGCATAGCAGGGATTATGGGAAAGGTAATCGGCGGTGCGTATCAGGAATTCCTTGATAATATAGAGGCATATTATTATTTCCCCATTGCCATTCTTAAAGATAGTGAGATTTCAGACGGGACAATAAGCGTCAAAATAAAGCCTGTTAGCGGAAATATCGACAGGGCAGGAGGCATAGCCTTTGGCATAAAAAATATCGATAATTATTTTGTTCTGAGGACAAATGCCCTTGAGGGAAATGTTATACTTTTCGAATATATAAACGGCAGAAGGATTCAAAGGGCAAGCGTAAGAAAAAGAATAGAATCCGACAAATGGCATTTGCTAAAAGTTGAGATTAAATACAATGTTGTCAGAGGTTATTTCAACAACGAATTGCTTATAGAGTATACTACTGAAAAATCTTTGCAGGGATTTGTCGGTCTCTGGACAAAGGCCGATTCGGTTACATATTTTGATGAACTGATCATTGAAACCAATGGACAAAAACGGATAATCGAGTTTTAACTAAGCTTACTATAAGGAAGTGAGCTGAAAGGAGAGCACGGCAATTACAATCTGTTAAGGTAATTCAACCAAGAAAAAACCTAACAGAGGAGGTAATTGCCATGCATGGGAAAGATTATAACAAGCAG